>NZ_JBJMIE010000679.1:0-8166 GCF_045807065.1 Actinophytocola sp.
CAAGCGGCGTGCCATCGACATGTTCCGCCGCCGTGAGACGCTCGACCGCAAGGTCACCGAGATCGGCCGCGACCTGGAGACCCAGGAGCCGCCGACCGCCGAGCCGGACTTCGACGCGATCCACTCCACCATCTCCGACGACCTGCTCCGGCTCGTCTTCATCTCCTGCCACCCGGTGCTGTCCACCGAGGCCAGGGTGGCGCTCACGCTGCGGCTGCTCGGCGGGCTGACCACCGAGGAGATCGCCCGGGCGTTCCTCACCCCCGAGCCGACGATCGCGCAGCGGATCGTGCGCGCCAAGAAGACACTGGCGCAGAAGAAGATCCCGTTCGAGGTGCCGTCCGGGAGCGAGCTGGGGGAGCGGCTCGCGTCCGTGCTCGAGGTCGTCTACCTGGTCTTCAACGAGGGCTACTCGGCGACCGGCGGCGAGGACTGGATGCGCCCGGCGCTGTGCGAGGACGCCATGCGCCTCGGCCGGATGCTCGCCGAGCTGGTGCCGAAGGAGCCCGAGGCGCACGGGCTCATCGCGTTGATGGAGATCCAGGCGTCCCGCGCCAGAGCCAGAACGGCACGTGACGGTACACCTGTATTGCTCAACGACCAGGACCGCTCGCGCTGGGACCAGCTGCTGATCCGGCGCGGTCTCGCGGCGCTGGACCGGGCCGCGGCGCTCGGCCAGCCGATGGGGCCGTACGTGCTCCAGGCGGAGATCGCCGCGTGCCACGCGCGGGCGCGGACCCCGGAGGAGACCGACTGGCCGCGGATCGCGGCGCTCTACACGCGGCTCGTGCAGCTCGTGCCGTCGCCGGTGATCGAGCTGAACCGCGCGGTGGCGCTGTCGATGGCGTTCGGGCCGGCGGCGGGGCTGGAGATCGTCGACGGGCTCACCGAGATCCCGTCGATGAAGAACTACCACCTGCTGCCGAGCGTGCGGGGTGACCTGCTGGCCAGGCTGGGCCGGCCCGACGAGGCACGCGCCGAGTTCGAGCGTGCCGCGGCGCTGACCCGCAACGAGCGGGAACGCGAGCTGCTGCTGAAGCGGGCCGCCGAATGACCGACGGCACACCCGGGATGAAGGACGTGGCCGCGGTCGCCGGCGTGTCCATCGGAACCGTGTCGAACGTGTTGAACCGCCCCCACCTGGTCAGCGAGGCGACGCGGCTGCGGGTGCAGGCGGCGATCGTCGAGCTGGGGTTCGTGCGGAACGAGACGGCGCGGCAGCTGCGTGCCGGCAGCAGCAGGACCATCGCCTACGTGGTGCTCGACGCGGCCAACCCGTTCTTCAACGACGTCGCCCGCGGCGTCGAGGAGATCGCCCGCGGCGAGGGCATGGTCGTCTACCTGTGCAACTCCAACCAGGACGGCATCCGGGAGCGCGAGTACCTGGAACGGTTGCGCGAGCAGCGGGTCCAGGGCGTGCTGATCACGCCGATCGACCCCGGAGGGCAACGGCTCGCCGAGGTGTACAGCGGCATGCCCGTCGTGCTGGTGGACTGCCACGCCCCGGACGACACCCAGTGCTCGGTCGCCGTCGACGACGTCCTCGGCGGCGAGCTGGCGCTCGGCCACCTGCTGGAGACCGGCCACGAGCGGATCGCGTTCGTCGGCGGTCCGATGTCCGTGCAGCAGGTGCGGGACCGCTACCGGGGCGCGCGGAACGCCCTGGAGCGTGCCGGCAGGGGCCAACTCGTGCCGCTGGACACCGAGGCGCTCGTCGTCGCGGAGGGCCGCAGGGTGGGGGAGCGGCTGGTCGCGTTGCCGGCGGACGAACGACCGACGGCGGCGTTCTGCGCCAACGACCTGCTCGCGCTCGGGTTGCTGCAGGCCGCGTGGCGGTTCGGCCTGGCGGTGCCCGGCGACCTCGCGGTGGTCGGCTACGACGACATCGAGTTCGCCGAGGCCGCCGCCGTGCCGCTGACGTCGGTGCGCCAGCCCCGGGAGCTGCTCGGTCGCACCGCCGCGCGGCTGCTGCTGGAGGAGGCCTCCGACGAGGTGGTGCACACCCACCAGCAGGTGCGGTTCCACCCCGAACTGGTCGTGCGGGCGTCCACCAGGATCCAGCGCTGACCGGTGCCGGACTTGCCTCGCTCCGCTCGGCGGCCCGCGCCGCTTGACACTCCACAGCACGCCCACCATGCTGGCCAGGGGCTATTGAAACGTTCCATATCGACGCGATGAGGCGGTCATGACTGAGCAGGTCCAGGCATTGCTGCGGCGGAGCAACCGGCTCGGCGCGGACCCGCGCAACACGAACTACGCGGGCGGCAACACCTCCGCCAAGACCACCGCCACCGACCCGGTCACGGGCGCGGACACCGAGCTCCTCCACGTCAAGGGCTCCGGCGGCGACCTCGGCACGCTGAGCGAGAACGGGCTCGCCGTGCTGCGGCTCGACCGGCTCCGCGCGCTGACCGGCGTCTACCCGGGCGTCGAGCGCGAGGACGAGATGGTCGCCGCGTTCGACTACTGCCTGCACGGCAAGGGCGGCGCGGCGCCGTCCATCGACACCGCCATGCACGGGCTCGTCGAGCAGGCGCACGTCGACCACCTGCACCCGGACGCCGGCATCGCGTTCGCCACCGCCGCCGACGGGCCGGAGCTCACGCGGCGGTGCTTCGGCGACCGGGTCCTCTGGGTGCCGTGGCGCCGCCCGGGCTTCCAGCTGGGCCTGGACATCGCGGCAGTCCAGAGGGACAACCCGCGGGCTATCGGGGTCATCCTCGGTGGGCACGGCATCACCGCCTGGGGCGCGACCAGCGACGAGTGCGAGGCCAACTCGCTGGAGATCATCACGACCGCGCAGCGGTACCTCGACGAGCACGGCCGGCCGGACCCGTTCGGGGAGGTCGTCGTCGAGACCCTCGCGCCGGCCGACCGCGCGGTGCTCGCCGCCCGCATCGCGCCCGCGGTCCGCGGCCTCGCGTCCACCGACCACCCGCAGGTCGGCCACTTCACCGACTCGGCGGGTGTGCTGGACTTCCTCGCCCGCGAACGGCTCCACGAGCTGGCCGCGAAGGGAACGAGCTGCCCGGACCACTTCCTGCGCACCAAGGTCCGCCCGCTCGTCCTCGACGTGCCGCCGACCACGCCGCTCGACCAGCTCCTCGCGCGGTTCAAGGAGCTGCACGAGGACTACCGGGCCGACTACCGCGCCTACTACGAGCGGTACGCCGACGCGGACAGCCCGCCGATGCGCGGCGCGGACCCCGCGATCGTGCTGGTTCCGGGGGTTGGCATGTTCAGCTTCGGCGCGGACAAGCAGACCGCGCGTGTCGCCGGCGAGTTCTACGTCAACGCCGTCAACGTCATGCGGGGCGCCGAGTCGGTGTCCACCTACCAGCCGATCGAGGAGCGGGAGAAGTTCCGCATCGAGTACTGGGCGCTGGAGGAGGCGAAGCTGAAGCGACGGCCCAAGCCGAGGCCGCTCGCCACGCGCGTCGCGTTCGTGACCGGGGGCGGGTCGGGCATCGGCAGGGCCACCGCGTCGCGGCTGCACGCCGAGGGCGCGTGCGTGGTCGTCGCGGACCGGGACGCCGACGCGGCCAAGCAGGTCGCGGCCGAACTCGGCGAGACCGGACTCGCCGTGACCGTGGACGTGACCGACGAGAACGCCGTCGCCGAGGCTTTCCGTACAGCTGTATTGGCATACGGCGGCGTGGACCTGGTGGTCAACAACGCGGGCCTCTCGATCTCGAAGCCGCTGCTGGAGACCACCGAGGAGGACTGGGACCGCCAGCACGACGTCATGGCCAAGGGCTCGTTCCTGGTCTCCCGCGAGGCCGCGCGGATCATGGTCGAGCAGGGCATCGGCGGTGACCTCGTGTACATCTCCAGCAAGAACGCGGTGTTCGCCGGGCCCAACAACGTCGCCTACGGGGCCGCGAAGGCCGACCAGGCGCACCAGGTCCGGCTGCTGGCCGCGGAGCTCGGCGAGTACGGGATCCGGGTCAACGGCGTCAACCCCGACGCCGTCGTGCGGGGCTCCGGGATCTTCGCCGGCGGGTGGGGTGCGCAGCGGGCGGCCGTGTACGGGGTGCCGGAGGAGGAGCTGGGCGCGTTCTACGCCAGGCGCACGCTGCTGAAGCGCGAGGTGCTGCCCGAGCACGTCGCGGCCGCGGTGTTCGCCCTGTGCGCGGGCGATCTCCCGCTCACGACCGGGTTGCACGTGCCCGTGGACGCGGGGGTCGCGGCCGCCTTCCTCCGATGAGCGTCCGGGTGGCCGCCGCCGACCTCGGGGCGGCGAGCGGACGGGTGATCGTCGGCGAGGTCGGGCCGTTCTCGGTGTCGCTGCGGGAGTGCCACCGGTTCGTCAACCGGCCCGTGCGGGTCGGCGGCACGCTGCACTGGGACATCCTCAGCCTGTACCAGGAGACGCTGGACGGGCTGGCGAAGGCGGGTCCGGTCGACGGGATCGGCATCGACTCGTGGGCCGTGGACTACGGGTTGCTCGACGCGTCCGGCGGACTGCTCGGCAACCCCGTGCACTACCGGGACGAGCGGACGGCCGAGGCGCGGCAGAACCTCGAACGCCTCGGCGCGCGCGAGCTGTACGCGACGACCGGCCTGCAGTTCCTGCCGTTCAACACGATCCACCAGCTGGCGGCCGAGACGAAGCTGGCGACGGCGCGGCGGCTGCTGATGATCCCGGACCTGCTCGCGTACTGGCTGACCGGCGAGCAGGGCGCGGAGGTCACCAACGCGTCCACGACACAGCTGCTGGACGTCCGCACCCGCACGTGGGCGACCGCGCTGATCGAGAGGATCGGCGTCGAGCCTGCGTTGTTCCCCGACCTGCGTGAGCCGGGCACCGTCCTCGGACACTTCGAGGGCACCCCGGTCATCGCGGTCGGATCGCACGACACGGCGTCCGCGGTCGTCGGCGTGCCCGCGGCCGACGACCGGTTCGCCTACATCTCGTGCGGCACGTGGTCGCTGGTCGGGGTCGAGCTGGACCGGCCCGTGCTCACGGAGGCCAGCAGGGCGGCCAACTTCACCAACGAGCTGGGCGTCGACGGGACCGTGCGGTACCTGCGCAACGTCATGGGGCTGTGGCTGCTGCAGGAGTGCGTGCGCGAGTGGGGTGCCGACACCGCGGAACTGTTGCGGGCGGCGGCGAAGCTGCCGAGGGGCGCGGTGATCGACCCGGACGACCCCGTGTTCCTGTCTCCCGGCGACATGCCGGCGCGGCTCGTCGAGGCGTGCCGGCGGGCGGACCAGCCCGTGCCGGCGGACCGGGCGGGGATCGTGCGGTGCATCGTGGACAGCCTGGCCGACGCGCACCGGCGGGCCGTCGAGGAGGCGCAGGAGCTGTCCGGACGCGCGGTGGACGTGGTGCACGTCGTCGGCGGTGGCGCGCGGAACTCGTTGCTGTGCCAGCTGACCGCCGACGCCTGCCGGCTGCCGGTGCTGGCCGGCCCGGTGGAGGCGACGGCGCTCGGGAACGTGCTCGTGCAGGCCCGCGCGCTGGGCGCGGTCAGTGGTGACCTCGCCCAGCTGCGGTCCCTCATCCGGGGCAGCCAGCAGGTGACCCGCTACGAACCCTGCTAGGAATTGGGGGTGGCCGGCCTCAGGCCGCGTCCAGCTCGGCCAGTTCCTCGGCCGTCAGGGTGACATGCGCGGCGGCGGCCGAGTCGCGGATCGTCTCCGGACGCGACGAGCCCGGGATCGGGATCACCACCGGTGCCTTGGCGAGCATCCACGCCAGTCACACCTGCTGCGGGCTGACCCCGTGCGCCTGCGCCACCTTCCCGAACGGGGCGAAGCGCGAGCCCAGCTCGCCGGCCTTGCTGACGCCGCCGAACGGGCTCCACGGCAGGAACGCGATGTCCAGCTCCGCACACAGCTCCAGCTCCGGCTCGCTGGACCGGAACGCCGGCGAGAACTGGTTCTGCACCGACGCGAGCCGCCCGCCCAGGATCTCGTTCGCCAGGCGGATCTGGTCCGGGTCGGTGTTGGAGATGCCCGCGTACCGGATCTTGCCGGCGTCGAGCAGGTCGCGGACGGCGCCGACGGAGTCCGCGAAGTCGACCGCCGGGTCCGGCCGGTGGAACTGGTACAGGCCGATCGCCTCGACGCCGAGGCGCTTGAGCGACGCGTCACACGCCTGCTTGAGGTACGCGGGCCTGCCGTTCAGCGACCAGTCGCCGTCGGGCTCGCGGGTGTGGCCGCCCTTGGTCGCCACCAGGACGTTCGACGTGTCACCGCCGTAGCTCGCGAGCGCCTTCGCCACCAGCGACTCGCCGTGCCCGAAGTCGTCGCTGTCACGCGAGTAGGCGTCCGCCGTGTCGATGAACGTCACGCCCGCGTCCAACGCGGCGTGGATGGTGGCGATCGAATGCTCCTCGGCCGGCCTGCTGCGCAGTGACATCGGCATCTCGCCGAGCCCGATGGCGCTGACCTGGGTGTCGCCGATGCGACGAGACTGCATTGTGGATTCCTCCATCTGAGTTGTGTACCTCCACCCTTCCCCGGCCTGATTAAGCTGTCCAACAGAAGTCTTCGATCGGGTTGATCAGTCTGGGTGATGAGTCGTGGAGTTGCGACAGCTTTCCTACTTCGTCGCGGTCGCCGAGGAATGCCACTTCACGCGGGCGGCGAAACGGTTGCACGTCGCACAGTCCGGGCTGTCGGCGTCGGTGCGGTCACTGGAGCGGGAGCTGGGCGCCGACCTGTTCGTGCGCAACACGCGGCAGGTGCGGCTGACGCCGGCCGGCGCGGCGCTGCTGACCGAGGCCCGGCGCACCCTCGCCGCCTCGACCGCGTGCGTGGACGCGGTGGCCGCCGTGCAGGGGTTGGTGCGCGGAAGCCTCTCGATCGGGACGTTGCAGTGCCTGCACGTCGTGCACCTGCCGTCGGTGCTGTCGACGTTCGTCTCGACGTACCCGGCGCTGGACATCGAGTTCCGGACCGGCGGATCCGGCGAGCTGACCGGCATGGTGGCGCAGGGGAAGATGGACGTCGCGTTCGTCGCGCGGCCGGCCGTGCCGCCCGAGGACGTGGTGGTGACGCCGCTCGCGAGTGAGCCGATGGTGCTGGCGTGCGCGCCCACGCACCCGCTGGCATCGGCCGCGCGGGTGCCCCTCGCGGCGCTGACCGGCGAGCGGTTCGTCGACTTCGCGCCCGACTGGGGGCCGCGGGACCTGGTGGACACGGTGGTCGGCGACCGGCACGTCGCGCTCGAGGTGACCGACGTGCACTCCCTGCTCGACATGGTGGCGTGCGGGCTGGGGATCGCGCTCGTGCCGCGGTCGTTCTCGGTGAAGACCGACAGGGTGCGGTTCGTCGGGCTCGCCGACCGGGTGCCGCGGTGGGAGACCGTGACGGTGACCGCCGCGCCGCCGAGTGCGGGGGCGATCGCGCTGGTGGCCGACGTGCGGCGGGCTGCGGGCTTGACCTCCGGCTAGGTCGAGGTCGCAGGATCGTGGGCGTCGGAGCGTCGTGCCGACGCTGGGCCTCGCCACCACTACCGGCCGTGGCGGGGCCCTTCCGCGTTCCGCCGGCCGGTTCGGTTGAACTCACGCGTCGGTTTCGTTGGACACGCGGGTCGTGCGGGTTGGACACGCGGGTCAGTGGGCGGCGAGTTGTTCCAGCACCAGCAGCAGGGCCGAGTGGTCGAGATCGCCGTGGCCCTGTGCGCGGGCGGCGGCCATCAGTTGGGCCACCACCGCGCCGAGCGGGAGCGGTACACCGGCCTCGCGTGCCGTGCCCAGCGCGATGCCCAGGTCCTTGTGGTGCAGGTCGACGCGGAAGCCCGGGGCGAACTCGTGTCGGAGCATGGCGGCCGACTTGCGGTCCAACACCGCGCTGCCCGCGAGGCCGCCGGACAGCACCTCGACGGCCTGCCGCAGGTCGACCCCCTGCGCGTCCAACAGTGTCAACGCCTCGGCGACGAGCCCGATCGTGCCGGCGACGATCAGCTGGTTCGCCGCCTTCACCGTCTGGCCGGCCCCGGCGGGTCCGACGTGGACGATCGTCCTGCCCAAGGTCACCAGCACCGGCGCGGCGGCCTCGACGTCGGCCGCGTCGCCACCCACCATGATCGACAGGCTCGCCTCGATCGCGCCGGCCTCGCCGCCGCTGACCGGGGCGTCCAGCACCCGCAGCCCGGCCTTGCGACCCGCCTCGGCCACCCGGACCGTTACGTCCGGACGGATCGTGCTCATGTCG
>NZ_JBJMIE010000680.1:0-14525 GCF_045807065.1 Actinophytocola sp.
GGCAACGCCGAGCAGTCGAACATCAACTGGGGCAAGGCCGGCCGCATGCGGTGGAAGGGCAAGCGCCCGACCGTCCGCGGTGTCGCGATGAACCCGGTGGACCACCCGCACGGTGGTGGTGAGGGCAAGACGTCCGGTGGTCGCCACCCGGTGAACCCGGCCGGCAAGCCCGAGGGTCGTACCCGCCACAAGGGCAAGGCCAGCGACCGGATGATCGTCCGTCGTCGCCGGACCGGCAAGAAGCGCTAAGAGCAGGAGGGAGTGACAGATGCCTAGGAGTTTGAAGAAGGGCCCGTTCGTCGACGACCACCTGCTCAAGAAGGTGGACGCGCTCAACGAGTCCGGCAAGAAGACGGTCATCAAGACCTGGTCGCGCCGCTCGACGATCATCCCCGACATGCTGGGCCACACGATCGCGGTGCACGACGGCCGCAAGCACGTGCCGGTCTTCATCTCGGAGTCGATGGTCGGGCACAAGCTCGGCGAGTTCGCCCCGACCCGGACCTTCAAGGGTCACGTGAAGGACGACCGCAAGGCGCGCAGGCGCTAGAGGACATAGGGAGTAAGCGATGAGTGACGAGACCGCGGTGGAAGAGCTTCCGCGCGCGATTGCTCGGGCTCGCTACGTCCGCGCCACGCCGATGAAGGTGCGCCGGGTAGTGGACCTGATCAGGGGTCGTAGCGCCGAGGACGCGCTGAACGTGCTCCGTTTCGCGCCGCAGGCCGCGAGCGAGCCCGTGGCCAAGGTCGTGGCGAGCGCCGTGGCCAACGCCGAGAACAACCTGGACCTGGACCCGGAGACGCTCTGGATCAGCCAGGTCTACGTGGACGAAGGCCCACAGCTGAAGCGGTTCCGCCCGCGGGCCCAGGGCCGCGCGTACCGGATCCGGAAGCGGACCAGCCACATCACCGTCGAGGTGGAGTCGCGGCCGAAGCCGGAGCCGAAGAAGGCGGCTGCCAAGAGCCGTAAGTCCAGTGCGAAGAGGAGTGCCAGCTAGTGGGTCAGAAGATCAACCCGCACGGCTTCCGGCTCGGGATCACCACTGACTGGAAGTCCCGCTGGTATGCCGACAAGCAGTACGCGGAGTACGTGGCCGAGGACGTGAAGATCCGCAAGCTCCTGTCCAAGGGCATGGAGCGCGCGGGTATCTCCAAGGTGGAGATCGAGCGCACCCGGGACCGGGTCCGCGTCGACATCCACACCGCCCGCCCGGGCATCGTCATCGGCCGCCGTGGCGCCGAGGCGGACCGCATCCGCGGCGAGCTCGAGAAGCTGTCCGGCAAGCAGGTGCAGCTGAACATCCTCGAGGTGAAGAACCCCGAGGCCGACGCGCAGCTGGTCGCGCAGGTGACCGCTGAGCAGCTGTCCAACCGCGTGTCCTTCCGCCGCGCGATGCGCAAGGCCATCCAGTCGGCCATGCGTTCGCCGCAGGTCAAGGGCATCCGGGTGCAGTGCGGTGGCCGCCTGGGCGGTGCCGAGATGTCCCGCTCCGAGCACTACCGCGAGGGTCGGGTGCCGCTGCACACGCTGCGTGCCGACATCGACTACGGCTTCTTCGAGGCCCGCACGACCTTCGGCCGCATCGGCGTGAAGGTCTGGATCTACAAGGGTGACGTCGTCGGCGGCCGCCGCGAGATCGAGACTCGCAGCCAGGCCCCGTCGTCCGAGCGCGCTCCCCGGCGCGAGCGCCCCACGCGGGCCCGCCGTGGTGCCGCCGGTGGTGGCGGCGCGCCCAGCAGCGACGCCGGCCGCGCCCCCGCGGAGACCGAGACGGCTCCGCAGGTGAACGGCGCGGAGGCAACCGTGTCCAACGCCAGTGACGGGGAGGGCTGAGCAGTGCTCATCCCACGCAAGGTCAAGCACCGCAAGCAGCACCACCCGAAGCGGGCCGGCGCTGCCAAGGGCGGCACCAGGGTCACCTTCGGTGAGTTCGGCATCCAGGCGCTGCAGTCGGCCTACGTGACCAACCGGCAGATCGAGTCCGCTCGTATCGCCATCAACCGGCACATCCGCCGTGGCGGCAAGGTCTGGATCAACATCTACCCGGACCGCCCGCTCACCAAGAAGCCCGCGGAAACCCGCATGGGTTCCGGTAAGGGCTCGCCGGAGTACTGGATCGCGAACGTCAAGCCGGGTCGGGTCATGTTCGAGCTGAGCTTCCCGAACGAGACGGTCGCGCGCGAGGCGCTCACGAGGGCCATCCACAAGCTCCCGATGAAGTGCCGCATCGTCACGCGTGAGGGTGGTGACTTCTGATGGCCGCTGGTACGCAGACGTCCGAGCTGCGTGAGCTGAACGACGAGGAGCTGGTCCTGCGCCTCCGCGAGGCGAAGGAGGAGCTGTTCAACCTTCGGTTCCAGATGGCGACCGGACAGATGGACAACAACCGCCGCCTGCGCACGGTCCGGCACGACATCGCCCGGATCTACACCGTGATGCGCGAGCGCGAGCTGGGTCTGTCGGTGTCCCCCGACGAGGTTCCGAGTGGTGAGGGTGCCGCATGAGTGAGACGACTGAGACGACGACGGCGCAGGCGGCCGAGCCGCAGCAGAAGGCTCGCGGCCGCCGCAAGGTCCGCGAGGGCCTGGTCGTGTCCGACAAGATGGACAAGACGATCGTGGTCTCCCTCGAGGACCGCAAGAAGCACCCGCGCTACAGCAAGGTGCTGCGGTCCACTACCAAGGTCAAGGCGCACGACGAGGAGAACGCCGCCGGCGTCGGCGACCGTGTGCTGCTGATGGAGACCCGTCCGCTGTCGGCCACCAAGCGGTGGCGGCTCGTGGAGATCGTGGAGAAGGCAAAGTGATCCAGCAGGAATCGCGACTGCGCGTCGCCGACAACACGGGTGCGAAGGAGATCCTCTGCATCCGTGTGCTGGGCGGCTCCGCGCGTCGCTACGCGGGCATCGGCGACATCATCGTCGCGACGGTCAAGGACGCGATCCCGGGCGCCGGCGTGAAGAAGGGCGACGTCGTCAAGGCGGTCATCGTCCGGACCACCAAGGAGAAGCGCCGGCCGGACGGGTCGTACATCCGCTTCGACGAGAACGCCGCCGTGCTGATCAAGCCGGACAACGAGCCGCGGGGCACCCGCATCTTCGGACCGGTCGGTCGCGAGCTGCGCGACAAGAAGTTCATGAAGATCATCTCGCTGGCTCCGGAGGTGCTCTGAGATGAAGATCAAGAAGGGTGACGAGGTCGTCGTCATCGCCGGCCGGGACAAGGGCGCCAAGGGCAAGGTCATCCACGCCTACCCGGACCGCGGCAAGGTCCTCGTCGAGGGCGTGAACCGGATCAAGAAGCACACCCGGATCACCCAGACTCAGCGCGGTGCCCAGTCGGGCGGAATCGTCACGCAGGAAGCCCCCATCGATGTCAGCAACGTGATGCTGGTCGTCGACGGCAAGGCGGTCCGCGTCGGCTACAAGATCGGCGAGGACGGCAAGAAGGTCCGCGTCGCTCGTGGTAAGGCCGGCCAGGACAAGAACGGCGAGCCGAAGGAAGTCTGATGACCACCGCAGAGAAAATCATTCCGCGGCTCAAGACCCGCTACCGCGAGGAGATCGCGGCGGGCCTGCAGCAGGAGTTCACCTACGACAACGTGATGCAGGTGCCTCGCGTGGTCAAGGTCGTGGTGAACATGGGTGTCGGCGACGCCGCCCGCGACGGCAAGCTGATCGAGGGCGCGCTGCGCGACCTCTCGCTGATCACCGGTCAGAAGCCGCAGGTGCGCCGGGCCACCAAGTCCATCGCGCAGTTCAAGCTGCGTGAGGGCATGCCGATCGGCGCCAAGGTGACCCTGCGCGGCGACCGCATGTGGGAGTTCCTGGACCGGCTGCTGACCATCGCGCTGCCGCGTATCCGTGACTTCCGGGGCCTGTCGCCGAAGCAGTTCGACGGCAACGGCAACTACACGTTCGGTCTCAACGAGCAGTCGATGTTCCACGAGATCAACCCGGACTCGATCGACCGGCCGCGTGGAATGGACATCACCGTCGTCACCACCGCCACCAACAACGAGGAGGGTCGGGCGCTGCTGCGGCGCCTGGGCTTCCCGTTCAAGGAGAACTGAGCCCATGGCGAAGAAGGCCCTGGTCCACAAGGCGGCGCAGAAGCCGAAGTTCAAGGTGCGGGGTTACACCCGCTGCCAGAGGTGCGGCCGTCCGCGTTCGGTCTTCCGCAAGTTCGGCCTCTGCCGCATCTGCCTGCGGGAGATGGCCCACCGCGGCGAGCTTCCCGGCGTGAACAAGTCCAGCTGGTAATTCCAGGCAACACCATCCATCCCGCCACAGGCCCGAAGCCCCACGTTGACTAGGGGACGGGAACCAGGGCGAGAAAGGTTGACAGGTCACCATGACGATGACCGACCCGATCGCAGACTTCTTGACCCGTCTGCGTAACGCCAACTCGGCGTACCACGACGAGGTCGTGCTGCCGCACTCGAAGCTGAAGGCCAACATCGCGGAGATCCTCAAGCGCGAGGGCTACATCATGGGCTACCGCGACGAAGACGGCGAGAAGGGCAAGAACCTCGTCGTCGAGCTCAAGTACGGCCCGAACCGGGAGCGCAGCATCGCCGGTCTGCGCCGGGTGTCGAAGCCCGGTCTGCGGGTGTACGCGAAGTCGACCGGCCTGCCCAAGGTGCTCGGCGGCCTGGGCGTGGCGATCATCTCCACGTCCGCCGGCCTGCTCACGGACCGACAGGCGAGCAAGCAGAGGATGGGCGGGGAAGTCCTCGCCTACGTCTGGTAGCGGGAAAGGGGAGTAGACAGATGTCTCGCATCGGAAAACTGCCGATCCCCGTCCCGGCCAACGTGGACGTGACGATCGACGGGCAGCAGATCAACGTGAAGGGCCCCAAGGGCACCCTCGCGCACACGATCGCCGAGCCGATCACCGTCGAGCGGGAGGACGGGATCCTCGCGATCAGGCGCCCGGACGACGAGCGCCGCAACCGCGCGCTCCACGGGCTGACCCGGTCGCTGGTGAACAACCTCGTGGTCGGCGTGACCGACGGTTACGAGAAGAAGCTCGAGATCCACGGCGTCGGTTACCGCGTGCAGCTCAAGGGCTCGGACCTGGAGTTCTCGCTCGGTTTCTCCCACCCGGTCAAGGTCTCGCCGCCGGAGGGCATCACCTTCGTGGTCGAGGCGCCGACCCGGTTCTCGGTGCAGGGGATCGACAAGCAGCTGGTCGGCGAGGTCGCCGCCAACATCCGCAAGCTGCGCAAGCCCGACCCGTACAAGGGCAAGGGCGTGCGGTACGCGGGCGAGAAAATCCGGCGCAAGGTCGGGAAGACGGGTAAGTGATCATGAGCGAAGCGACTGTTACCAAGCGGCGCAAGCCGCTGGGCAAGGACATCTCGACGCGTCGCCGGGTCGCCAAGGCCCGTCGGCACTTCCGGGTGCGCCGCAAGGTCCAGGGCACCGCAGAGCGTCCGCGCCTGTCGATCACCCGGTCCTCGCGGCACATCGTGGCCCAGCTGGTCGACGACCTGAACGGGCACACGCTGGCGTCGGCCACGAGCCTCGAGGCGGACGTCCGGGCGCTGGACGGCGACAAGAAGGCCCGCGCGGCCAAGGTCGGCCAACTGGTGGCGGACCGCGCCAGGAGCGCCGGCGTCACCAAGGTCGTGTTCGACCACGGTGGCAACGGCTACCACGGCCGCATCGCGGCGCTCGCCGACGCGGCTCGGGAAGCCGGGCTGGAGTTCTAGACATGCACACGAACATGGGAAGGATCGCCTGATGCCGGGACGTTCACGGCAATTCGGCGGCGGCCACCAGCAGGGCGGCCAGGGCGGTGACAACCGCGGAGACCGCGGTGACCGTCGGGACCGTCGGGACCGTCGCGATGGGGGCCGTGGCGGGGCGGCCCAGGACAAGACCCCGCACCTCGAGCGCGTGGTGGCCATCAACCGGGTCGCCAAGGTCGTGAAGGGTGGTCGTCGCTTCAGCTTCACCGCGCTGGTCGTGGTGGGCGACGGCGACGGCATGGTCGGTGTCGGCTACGGCAAGGCGAAGGAGGTGCCGGCCGCGATCGCCAAGGGCGTTGAGGAGGCGAAGAAGAACTTCTTCAAGGTCCCGAGGATCGCCGGCACCATCCCGCACCCGATCCAGGGTGAGCGTGCCGCCGGCGTGGTGCTCCTGCGCCCGGCCTCGGCCGGTACCGGCGTCATCGCCGGTGGCCCGGTGCGTGCCGTGCTGGAGTGCGCCGGTGTTCACGACGTGCTGTCGAAGTCGCTCGGCAGCGACAACGCGATCAACATCGTGCACGCGACGGTGGCCGCGCTGAAGGGCCTGCAGCGTCCGGAGGAGGTCGCGGCGCGCCGTGGCCTGCCGCTGGAGGACGTGGCCCCGGCCGGCATGCTCCGGGCGCGTGCGCAGGCTGGTCAGGGGAAGTGACATGGCACAGCTCAAGGTGACCCAGGTCCGTAGCGTCATCGGGACCAAGCGCAACCACCGGGAGACCCTGCGCACGCTGGGCCTGCGGAAGATCCGCCAGTTCACCGTGCGGGAGGACACCCCGCAGATCCGCGGCCTGATCCACACGGTTCGCCACCTGGTGACCGTCGAGGAGGTCAACGACTGATGGCGATCAAGATCCACCACCTCCGTCCGGCGCCCGGCGCCAAGACGGAGAAGCAGCGGGTCGGCCGCGGCGAGGGCGGCAAGGGCGGCAAGACCGCCGGCCGCGGTACCAAGGGCACGAAGGCACGCAAGAACGTGCCGGCGCGCTTCGAGGGCGGCCAGATGCCGATCCACATGCGGCTGCCGAAGCTGCGTGGTTTCAAGAACCGGTTCCGCACCGAGTACCAGCCGGTGAACCTGGGCGACATCGCCCGCGTGTTCCCGGACGGCGGCACCATCGGTGTCGACGAGCTGGTGAAGGCGGGCCTGGTCCGCAAGAACGAACTGGTGAAGGTCCTCGGCGACGGTGACCTGTCGGTGAAGCTGGACGTCACGGCCCACGCGTTCTCCAAGAGCGCGCAGGAGAAGTTGACGGCGGCGGGCGGCAGCGCCACCAAGCTGTAGTTCCTGGTTGTCGAGACGGCCGGTGGGTGATTCGTCCCCACCGGTCGTTTCGCGTTTTTCCGCGCGATATTCGTGACTTTTCTGTCTTGTGGCCGGAGCGTCCGATACGCGACGCTCCAGACATGACAATGGGGGAGCGGCGGGGCATGCCCATGTACCCAGCGGCGATGTCCGCGCTGCATCCGACGACGATCCCGACCCGGTGGCAACCGATCAGGATCGTGGCCGCGGTGCTGTGCTTCGTCGCGCTGGTGCTGGTGGTCGCGAGCGTTTTCCTGCCGCTGTACTCGGGTGAGGTGTCCTTCGGCGGTGGCCTCAGCGGCTCGGACAACAGCGTCGAGATCACCTACAGCCCCTGGTCCGTCGAGTTCAGCCCCACCGAGCCCGGTGCCGACCTGGTGGACGTGCCCCACGTCGGCTACCCCCTGGTGTTCGCCGCGGTGTTCCTGGCCGGCGCGGTCTGTGCGTGCTGGTACGCCGCCACCCCGTCGGCCGGCCGGTCCGCGGGCCGCGCGGCGGGCGTCCTCACGGTGGCCGGCATCGCGTTCCTGATCGGCGCCACCTGGACGATCGCCACACTGGTCACCAACGGCGTCGAGTACTTCATCACGTTGGGCTCCCTCGGACAGGGCGTCGAGTCGGACGGGCACTACCTGGCCGGCTACTGGCTGCTGCTGACCGCGGCGTTGCTGGGCTTCGCGGGGGCGGTGCTGTCCCTGCTCCCGGCACGCCGGCAAGCGTTCTGGCCGGGCCCGCAACAGGTGGACCCCTACCAGGCGACCCCGCCGTACGGCATAGCGGCCGCGTCGGCGGGACGGGCGGTGGCCTACGCCCTGCCGCCGGAGCCCGTCCGGGGCCCGGTACCGGCCGTGGACCCGTTGACGGGGCAGTCGTTCGGCCAGGGGCCGATGAGTGCGCCTGGTGGGTTTCCGGCGGCGGTGGATCCGTTGACGGGGCAGTCGTTCGGCCAGGGGCCGGCGAGTGCGCCTGGTGGGTTTCCGGCGGCGGTGGATCCGTTGACGGGGCAGCCGTTCGGCCAGGGGCCGGCGAGCGCCCCTGGTGGGCTCCCAGCGGCCGTGGACCCGTTGACCGGTCAGCCACTGCCCTCGGCCGTGTCGAGCCCGCCCAACGGGCTGCCAGCCGGCCCAGCGGGCGCCGCCGATCCCGCGGTGCCGTTCACGTCCGACCCGGTCGGCCAGGCCGACGGCGCCCACCCGGCACCCGCCGCAGATCATCCGCCCGCCACCGAGCCGCCACCGATCACGCTCCCGGACGCTCCGCCGCCACCGCCGTCCCCGCCCGGCCCGGCCGTGCCGCCCACCGAGGACCCGCTGGCCGAGCCGCCCCGCACCTAGTCAGGACCGGGTCAGTACCGGGCGGCACCTGGCTCGCCGCGACGGCGACGCACGGTGAGCCGGATACTCGCGTCCCCGGTTCGGGTGGTCCGAACGGTCGAACAACGGGCCGAACGGGCAAGGGGGTGCAGGAGCCCCCGGGAGTCCTGTTAAAGTCGGAGCACGCTTCGGGTGGAGTGTCCCCCGAAGCGTTCTGGCTTGCCAGCTCTCTGACGGCCAGGTGCGTGTTCCCGGCCGGTCACCAACCGGCGAAGCCGATCGTCGGCGAAGATCGTCGGCGACGTCGAGGAGGTCCTTGGGTGCTCAGCGCCTTCCGCTCGGCTCTCACAACGCCGGACCTGCGCCGCAAGATCCTTTTCACTCTGATGATCATCGCGATCTATCGGATCGGCGCAATGCTGCCGTCTCCCGGTATCTCGTACCCGAACGTGCAGAAGTGCATCGCGGACGTCGACAACCAGAGCATTTACCAGCTGCTGAACCTGTTCTCGGGTGGCGCGCTGCTCCAGCTGTCGGTCTTCGCGCTCGGGATCATGCCCTACATCACCGCGAGCATCATCGTCCAGCTGCTCACCGTGGTCATTCCGCGGTTCGAGCAGCTGAAGAAGGAAGGCCAGTCGGGCCAGGGCAAGCTCACGCAGTACACCCGGTACCTGACGATCGGACTGGCGATCCTGCAGTCCACCGGCATCATCGCCATGGCCAACCGCGGCGGCCTGTTCGGTGACTGCCAGGACCCGATCATCCCGAAGAACGGCATCTGGGACCTGGCCATCATCGTCGTGACGATGACCGCCGGTACCGCCGTGATCATGTGGTTCGGCGAGCTCATCACCGAGCGCGGCATCGGCAACGGCATGTCGCTGCTGATGTTCGTGAACATCGCGGCCCGCATCCCGGCCGAGGGCGGCAACATCCTGAACAACGGCGGCCCGCTGATCTTCACGGTCGTCTGCCTCTTCGGTCTCGCCATCATCGTCGGCGTCGTGTTCCTGGAGCAGGGCCAGCGCCGCATCCCGGTGCAGTACGCCAAGCGCATGGTCGGCCGCCGCATGTACGGCGGCACCTCGACCTACCTGCCGATGAAGGTCAACCAGGCCGGCGTCATCCCGATCATCTTCGCGTCGTCGCTGCTGTACCTGCCCGACCTGATCACCAGGCTCACGGGCAACAGCAACAACTGGTGGACGCGCTTCGTCTCGAACAACCTGACGGCGCAGTCGAACTGGGTGCACATCAGCATCTACTTCGCGATGATCATCTTCTTCACGTACTTCTACATCGGCATCCAGTTCAACCCGCAGGAGCGGGCCGAGGACATGAAGAAGTACGGCGGCTTCATCCCGGGTATCCGCCCGGGCCGCCCGACCTCCGAGTACCTGCAGTTCGTGCTGACCAGGATCACCCTGCCCGGGTCGATCTACCTCGGCATCATCGCCGTTCTGCCGAACTTCTTCCTCAGCCTCACCGGTAGCGGTCAGAACCAGAACTTCCCCTTCGGTGGCACCGCTGTTCTGATCATGGTTGGCGTGGGTCTTGACACCGTCAAGCAGATCGAAAGCCAGCTGATGCAGCGCAACTACGAAGGGTTCTTGAAGTGACACGACTCGTTCTCGTGGGTCCGCCAGGTGCGGGCAAGGGCACGCAGGCGACCGCGTTGAGCGAGAAGCTGGGCATTCCGCACATCTCCACCGGTGACCTGTTCCGCAAGAACATCGCGGAGCAGACCGAGCTCGGCCAGCAGGTCAAGCACATCCTCGACAGCGGCGGTCTGGTGCCGGACGAGATCACCAACCAGATGCTGATCGCCCGGCTCGAGCTGTCGGACACGGCGGACGGCTTCCTGCTGGACGGCTTCCCGCGCAACCTCGGGCAGGCCGAGGTGCTGGCCACGGTGCTGGCCGAGTCCGACCAGAAGCTGGACGCGGTCGTGCAGCTGCAGGTCGACGAGGACGTGTTGGTGCAGCGGCTGCTCGCCCGCGGCCGCTCGGACGACAACGAGGACGTCATCCGGCACCGCCTGCACGTGTACCAGTCGGAGACGGCGCCGCTGCTCGACTACTACCGGGACCTGCTGGTGACCGTCGACGGCGTCGCCGAGATCGACCAGGTCACCGACCGGATCCTCGCCGCGTTGCGCGACCGGACGTGACCGGTGCGCTCGTCGACGCGCTGCGCCAGTGGCGTGGCCGCACCATGATCGAGCTGAAGAGCCCGACCGAGCTGGAGGCCATGCGTGCCGCCGGCCTGGTGGTGGCGAAGGCACTCGCCGACGTCGTGGCGGCCGTCCGCCCCGGCGTGAGCACGGGTGAGCTGGACGAGCTGGCGGAGCAGACCATCCGCGACGCCGGCGCCGTGCCGTCGTTCCTCGGCTACCACGGCTACCCGGCGACCATCTGCGCGTCGGTGAACGAGCAGATCGTGCACGGCATCCCGTCCCGCACCCAGGTGCTGTCCGAGGGCGACCTGATCTCCGTGGACTGCGGCGCCATCCTGGAGGGCTGGCACGGCGACTCGGCGGTGACCGTCGCGGTCGGCGCGGTCCCACCGGAGGACCAGGCCCTGTCCGACGCCACCCGCGTCGCGATGGAGGCGGGCATCGAGGCGGTGGTGGTCGGCAACCGCCTGACGGACATCTCGCACGCCATCGAGGAGTCCGTGCACGCGACGGAGCGCGAGTCGGACACGACGTACGGCATCGTCCGCGAGTACGGCGGCCACGGCATCGGGACGTCCATGCACATGGAGCCGTTCCTGCCGAACTTCGGCAAGCCGGGCAAGGGCCCGCGCCTGCGCGCCGGCATGGCGATCGCCATCGAGCCGATGCTCACGCGCGGGAGCCACCAGACGGAGGAACTGTCCGACGGCTGGACCGTGGTGACCGCCGACGGCTCGCGTGCCGCCCACTGGGAGCACACGGTGGCGGTGACCGACGACGGACCCTGGGTCCTGACGGCGCCCTAGCAGGGCACCCGCAGCGGGCCCCGCCCCCGTGAGTGGTTCGGTGCGACCGGACGCCCGTCCTACCCGCGCTTGCGGCAACCCTCCCGCCGGTACCAAAGATCACCCGTCGATGCGACGGGCTGGTGACTGTGGGCGACGTCGACGCCCTCACCTGCGCCTCAGTGCCGATCAAGGGTTCGCCCGATGGTGGTTTTCGTCACATTCAGGTGCTGGCGGGCGCCGCCACTTGCTGGTAACGGGGGGTGGATTTTTCCTGTTCACCTGGCGCGCGTACACTATTTCGGTGGCGCACCCATTGCGCCGTCTCCGTCATGCGTGTCGCCTCGCTGGCACATGCACGGCGGGCTGCGTCGATCACAGGACGAAACGCGGAGGACATGGGCAAAAAAGACGGGGCGATCGAGGTCGAAGGCCGTGTGGTGGAGCCGCTCCCCAACGCGATGTTCCGCGTCGAGTTGGAGAACGGACACAAGGTCCTTGCACACATCAGCGGCAAGATGCGTCAGCACTACATCCGCATCCTGCCCGAGGACCGAGTGGTCGTGGAGCTTTCGCCCTACGACCTGTCCCGCGGCCGAATCGTCTACCGCTACAAGTAGAGCCACCGATAGAGAGACAGGGACGTGAAGGTCCAGCCGAGCGTCAAGAAGATCTGCGACAAGTGCAAGGTGATCCGCCGTCACGGCCGGGTCATGGTGATCTGCGAGAACCTGCGCCACAAGCAGCGCCAGGGCTGATCACGCGGCACACGTAAAGAGGCCCTCCCCAGACCTGCCGAGCCACACGGGCTCGGTTCACCGTCGGACCAGGCCGGCGCCCGCCACCGTGCGGGGCGGCTGGGGAGAAGACCTGGAAACTACCTTCAAGAGGAGATATGGCACGCGTTGCTGGCGTCGACCTCCCCCGCGAGAAGCGGATGGAGATCGCGCTGACCTACATCTACGGCATCGGCCGTACCCGCTCCAAGGAACTGCTCGTCCAGACCGGGATCAACCCGGACCTGCGCGCGAAGGACCTCTCCGACGACGACGTCTCGAAGCTGCGCGAGCACATCGAGACCAACTACAAGGTCGAGGGTGACCTGCGCCGCGAGGTGAACGCGGACATTCGCCGGAAGATCGAGATCGGCTGCTACGAGGGCCTTCGGTGGCGTCGCGGCCTGCCCGTCCGCGGCCAGCGGACCAAGACGAACGCCCGTACCCGCAAGGGCCCCAAGAAGACGGTCGCCGGCAAGAAGAAGGCTGGGAAGAAGTGAGCCAGGTCGTATCGGTCGTCGCACAGCGGCGACGCAACCGGCAGTTCGTGGCTCTTCAGGTGGCGCCCAAGAGCGCCCGGCCACAGGCACTTCGCGACCTCTACCGCGTGCCCGGCTTCAAGCACGAGGCCGCCCGCGAGGGCGACGTCGAGCGCCCGGCGGAGCCCGCGATCACCCCGACCTCGTCTTCCTCGCGCTAACAGGAGCACCCCGAAGCAATGCCACCCAAGTCCCGTCAGGGCGCCGGCGTCAAGAAGGTCCGGCGCAAGGAAAAGAAGAACGTCTCCCACGGCCACGCGCACATCAAGAGCACGTTCAACAACACGATCGTCTCCATCACCGATCCCAGCGGCAACGTGATCAGCTGGGCCTCCAGCGGCCACGTCGGCTTCAAGGGCTCCCGCAAGTCGACCCCGTTCGCGGCGCAGATGGCGGCCGAGAACGCGGCCCGCAAGGCCGCGGAACACGGCATGCGCAAGGTCGACGTCTTCGTGAAGGGCCCCGGCTCCGGCCGGGAGACCGCGATCCGGTCGCTGCAGGCGGCCGGCCTCGAGGTCGGGACCATCCAGGACGTCACGCCACAGCCGCACAACGGGTGCCGCCCGCCGAAGCGGCGCCGGGTCTAGGGATCGGGGGAGTAGAGAACAATGGCTCGTTACACCGGCCCCGTGACCAAGAAGTCACGGCGGTACAAGGTTGACCTCGTCGGCGGCGACCGCGCGTTCGAGCGCCGCCCCTACCCGCCGGGCCAGCACGGCCGCGGGCGGGTCAAGGAGAGCGAGTACCTGCTGCAGCTCCAGGAGAAGCAGAAGGCTCGCTACACCTACGGAGTGCTGGAGCGGCAGTTCCGCCGTTACTACGAGCAGGCGGCGCGCACCAAGGGCAAGACCGGTGAGGCACTGCTGCAGCTGCTCGAGTCGCGGCTGGACAACGTGGTGTACCGCGCGGGCCTCGCCCGCACCCGCCGCCAGGCGCGGCAGCTGGTCAGCCACGGCCACTTCACCGTGAACGGCAAGAGGGTCAACGTCCCGAGCTTCCAGGTGTCGAAGTTCGACATCATCGACGTGAAGCCGAAGTCGCTGCCCACGCTGCCGTTCGTCGCGGCCAAGGAGTCCTTCGGCGACCGGCCGATCCCGGGCTGGCTGCAGGTCGTGCCAAACACGCTGCGCATCCTCGTGCACCAGCTGCCCGAGCGCGCGCAGATCGACGTGCCCGTGCAGGAGCAGCTGATCGTCGAGTTCTACTCGAAGTGATCTTGACCTGGGGAGGCGGTTCGTCCCGCCTCCCCAGGCACATCTCCGGTGGACGTCAAATAGCGGGCGTCCCTGAGGTAAAGGAAGAAAGAAAGTGCTGATTTCCCAGCGGCCCTCGCTCAGCGAGGAGCCGGTCAACGAGACGCGCTCCCGGTTCACCATCGAGCCGCTCGAGCCGGGCTTCGGCTACACGCTCGGCAACTCGCTGCGGCGGACGCTGCTGTCGTCGATCCCGGGCGCGTCGGTGACCAGCATCCGCATCGACGGCGTGCTGCACGAGTTCACCACCGTGCCGGGCGTGAAGGAAGACGTCACCGACATCATCCTCAACCTCAAGGAGCTGGTCGTCAGCTCCGAGGAGGACGAGCCGGTCACCATGTACCTGCGCAAGCAGGGCCCTGGTGAGGTCACCGCAGGCGACATCGTGCCCCCGGCCGGTGTCACCGTGCACAACCCCGATCTGCACATCGCCACGCTGAACGGCAAGGGCAAGCTGGAGATCGAGCTGGTCGTCGAGCGTGGCCGCGGTTACGTGCCGGCGCTGCAGAACAAGCAAGCCGGCGCGGAGATTGGCCGGATCCCGGTCGACTCGATCTACTCGCCGGTCCTCAAGGTCACCTACAAGGTGGAGGCCACCCGCGTCGAGCAGCGGACCGACTTCGAC
>NZ_JBJMIE010000681.1:0-30573 GCF_045807065.1 Actinophytocola sp.
CCCTCGTCGCCGCGCTCGACGACGACGTCGGTGGCGCCGAACTCCCGGGCGAGCTGCTGGCGGGGCTCGTGGCGGCTCATCGCGATGATCCGCTCGGCGCCGAGCTGCTGGGCGGCCAGCACGCCGAGCAGGCCGACGGCGCCGTCGCCGACGTCGGCGACGGTCTTGCCCGGCTGCACGTCGGCGGCGACGGCGCCGAACCAGCCGGTGCCGTGGACGTGGGAGGCGGCGAGCAGGCTCGGTATGAGGTCGTCGGACGGCACGTCGGGGGTGGCGACGAGAGTGCCGTCGGCCAGGGGGACCCGCAGGTACTCGGCCTGGGCGCCGAGCGGGCCCATCAGCTCGCGCTGGACGCAGGAGGACTGGTAGCCGGACCGGCAGATCTCGCAGGTGTTGTCCGAGGCGAAGAACGAGCCGACCACGAACTGGCCGGGCTTGATCGTGGTGACCTCGCTGCCGACCTCCTCGACGACGCCGACGTACTCGTGGCCCATTGGGGACGGCCCGTCGACGGTCTCGATGCCCCGGTAGGGCCACAGGTCCGACCCGCACACGCAGGTCGCGGACAGGCGGATGACCGCATCCGTCGGGGCGACGATCCTCGGGTCCTCGCGGTCCTCGACCCGGACATCGCCGGGGGCGTGCAGCACAGCGCCGCGCATGACGTTCTCGCTTTCTTCAGCTGTCGAGTCGATCAGTGTCCAGCTAACCCGCGCCACGCGCGACCTGGGAGTTTCTCCCGAAAGGTGTACCGACAGGGCACCCCTCGCACAGGCGGTGGGGCTTACCGTGGACGGGTGGACAATCGTCAGGAAGTTCGCGAGTTCCTCGTGTCGCGGCGCGCCAAGATCACCCCCGAACAGGCCGGGGTGCCCGCCGGGAGCAACCGCCGAGTGCCGGGTCTCCGTCGCAGCGAGGTGGCCGCGCTGGCCGACGTGAGCATCGAGTACTACTCCAAGCTCGAGCGTGGCGCGCTCGCCGGGGTCTCGGCCACCGTGCTGGACGCCATCGCGCGGGCGTTGCAACTCGACGAGGCGGAGCGGGCGCACCTGTTCGACCTGGCCCGCGCCGCGGACGGCACCAGCGCGATCGTCCGCCCCCGGCGCCGGACCAAGGGCAAGCAGTGGACCCCGCACCGGAGCCTGCAGTGGACCCTCGACGCGGTCACCGCGGGACCGGCGTTCGTCCGCAACGGACGGATGGACCTGCTGGCCGCGAACCAGCTCGCACAAGCGTTCTACTCGCCGGTCTACGACAGCCGCGAACAGCCGCCCAACATCGCCCGGTTCCAGTTCCTCGACCAGGCCTCCCACGACTTCTACCCGGACTGGGACGCCTTCGCCGACATCTGCGTCGCGATCCTGCGCACCGAAGCGGGCCGCAACCCGTACGACAAGGAACTCCACGACCTGGTCGGGGAACTGTCCACCCGCAGCGAGGCGTTCCGCACCCGCTGGGGTGCCCACAACGTCCGCCACCACAGCACCGGCCTGAAGACTTTTCACCATCCCGTCGTCGGGGACATCACCATCGCCTACGAGGGCTTGGAGATGGCCACCGAACCGGGCCTCACGCTGACCATCTACACCGCCGAGCCCGGCTCCCCTTCCGAGGAAGCGCTGCGGTTGCTCGCCTCCTGGACCGCCTCCCACGAGGCAGAGCCCACCACGCGGAACATCTCCCGCTGACCCCGGAAGAGGCCCGGCCGGGGTGACACGGATCTGGTAACCCCGACCGGGCCTCCCGGGTCTGTGATCAGGTCAGAGCTAAGCGCGACGACACCCAGCGCCGCACCCGGCGACCGGCCGTCGACCTAGGCATCCCAACCGGCTCGCGGCAGCCTCAGGGGAGTCCACATGACCACGATCAGTGCCATGCGAGGTAGTTACAGCGACCTGCCTGCACCCTCACCGAACCAGATGTCGCCCTACCAGATGATCACGCCGCACCCGGACGCACGTGCGCGGGCAGCAGCCGCCTCGATATTCGCCAGACGCGCCGAGACAGCGTTCATGGTGTCGACGTGCTCGTCCTTGGGCCGATACGGGTTGGGATGGGGTGCGACCACATCCAGGTTGGCCCGGATCATGGCGCACTCCTGCAAGAACTCCTCCACCTCGGCAGGGGCTACGGTGAGGTCGTCAGTGGCGAGGACCGGAAACAACCGGCAGCCCAGTTTGCGCACCGCGTCAGACCCCCACACCGTCCTGCGCCAGTTCTCGAACCCAGCGGCGTCCCCAGAGCCGGGAGGAGTATCCAGCACCTCCATCCGGTCACCCGCGCCGGGGGCAAACACGTACACGCTCAGGCTCATGCCGACACTCGACCACACTGGTCGAGCGCCAGTCCACCAGACATGCCCCTGCACGGCCGCCGTCGGTGGTGAGGTCGGTCGACGGCGGTTCGGCCGCGTAGGTGACCCTGACCAGGCTCGCCGCGTGCTGCGCGGCCTCCAGCGTGTCCGCCACCACGACCGCCACCGGCTGGCCGAAGAACAGCACCCGGTCGTCCTGGAACACCCGCAGCCGCTCACCCGGCGGGTTGTTCGAACCCGGGTTGTCCACATAGGGCAGCCGAGGCGCGTTGCCATGGTGGAGCACCGCACGCACACCGGGCTGGTCGAGCGCGGCACGGGTGTCGACACCGGTGATCCGGCCGCGTCGCACGGTGGCGTCGACCATGACGCCGTAGGCGACACCGGCCACGTCGTGGTCGGCGGCGTAGGCGGCGTGACCAGTCACCTTCAACCGCCCGTCCACCCGGGACTGCGAGGTGCCGACAGCGTTCTGGGGTTGCGGGGTCACCGGATACCTCCCACGACACGCAGCTGACGTTCGACCGTGCGCTTGAGCAACTCGACCTTGAACTCGTTGTGCGCCAACGGCTTCGTGCCGTCGGCGGCGACCGTGGCCGCTGCGGTCCACAGCCTGTCCGACGGCCGCTCACCAAGCAGGCGCTGCTCCACCGTGGTCAGCTTCCACGGCACCGTGCCGACCCCACCCGCGGCAACCTTTGCCGCGCGGATCACCCCCGCCGCGGATGTGCAGCGCGACCGCGGCGGACGTGAGTGCGAACTCGTAGCTCTGCCGGTCCCGCACCGTGCCAACAGCAGAGGCGGCAAGGAAAGTACGCCGGGACCACGAATCCGTAGCGGCGATCCCGGGCGGTGGTGGCAATGGAGTCGGTATACGGTCGAGAACACCACGCAGCGAGGTCGCGTCGCTGGTTCTTCATGCGGCACCGACGGTGGTGCGGAACGGACCACGCCGGGTGTGGATCGTCCAGAGCCGTTCGGCCAGCACGTCCGGCGCGTGGAGCGGGTCACCGCCGCCGATGGCGCCGGGAATGATCAGCTGGCCGACGTGGATGTTCACCCGCGCGAGGGCGTCGTGGAGCATCGCCCCGTAGGCGGACTCCCCGGCGAACGCGATCGAGGTGCCCGCGACGTTACCATTCGGGGTCGCCGCGCTCGCGCCGTTGACCAGTAGAACGGTACCGCGCCCCAGGTCGCTCATGCCGGGCAGCACCTGCCCGACCGCCGCGACCGGGCCCAGGATCGAGAACTCGACCGCCGCGGACAGCTCGTCGGCCGTCGTGTCCAGCACGGGACGCAGGAACTCGCGGCGTGGCACCGGGCTGTACTGCAGCACCTCGACCGGCCCCAACTCCTCGGCCGCGGCCGCCAGTGCCCGGGTCAGCCCGTCCCGGTCGTGCACGTCCGCCGGGTACGCCTTGGCGGTGATCCCCCGCACACCCAAGTCCTCGGCGAGGTTCTCGGGACGGCGCGAGATCAGCGCGACGGAGAACCCTTCGCGCCCGAACCGCTCGGCGACAGCCGCGCCCAGACCTGGCCCGGCACCGACAATCGCGATCGTCGTCATGGTGGTCCCTTCTTTCGCATCTCTCCCGCACGCTAGGCAGCCTCGCCCGGTTCTGGGAGGCACTGGCAGTACACCTTTCGGTGGACACTCCCCGGCCGGCCGCGGAGCTGATGACCTGAGAACGCCACATCGCAGCGTCAACAGAGAGGGACCGACCTCGCCATGTCCACCACCGTTCCGTCATCCGGCCGGCTGCCGTTCGTGATCTACGTGCTCGCCGCGGGTGTGTTCCTGATGGGCACGACCGAGTTCGTCGTCGCCGGCATCCTGCCCGAGATCGCACACGACCTCGGCATCCCCGTCGCTGACGCGGGCCTGACCATCACGGTCTTCGCGCTCGGGATGATCGTCGGCACCCCCACCATGGCGATCCTCACCCTCACGCTCCCCCGCCGGACGACACTGAGCCTCGCGCTGGTGGTCTACGCGCTCGGGCACGTCGTCGTCGCGAGTAGCACGAGCTTCCCGCTGATCCTCGGGGCGCGGTTCGTGACCGCGCTGGCCACCGGCGCGTTCTGGGCCGTCGCCGCAGTCGTCGGCGCGAAGTCCGCCGGCTCGGCGGCGAGTTCGCGGGCGCTGGGGATCGTGCTTGGCGGTGGCATGCTCGCCAACGTCATCGGGGTCCCGCTCGGCGCGTTCGCCGGGCAGGTGATCGGCTGGCGCGGCACGTTCTGGGCGCTCGCCGCCCTCGCGGTGCCCGCCGCGGTCATCGTCTACCGGCGGGTCGCCGCCGACCCCGGGTCAGCTCCGGCCCCGTCGGTGCGGGCGGAGATCGCGAGCCTGCGCGACGGACGTGTCTGGCTCGTCCTGGCGGGCTGCGGGATCGTGTGTGGTTCGTCGCTGGCCGCCTACAGCTTCATCGCACCGCTGCTGACGACGAACAGCGGCCTCGCCACTGCGGCGGTGCCCCTCGTGCTCGCTGGCTACGGGGTGGGCGCGTTCATCGGCTCGAACCTCGGCGGCCGCCTCGGCGCACACCGCCCCTACGCGGTCCTGTTCGTCTCGACGACGGCGACGTTCCTCGTACTCGCCGCGCTCGCCGTGTTCTCCCACATCCCGGTGGTCACGATCGCGCTCGTGGTGCTGCTAGGCCTGTTCGGCATGGCCACCAACCCGGTCCTGATCGGCATGGCCGTGCGCTACGCCGCCCACGCCCCCACGCTCGCGTCAGCGCTGAGCACCTCGTCGTTCAACCTCGGCACCGCGGTCGGCTCGTGGCTCGCCGGGTTCGCACTGGAGTCCGCCCTCGGCGCCACCGGCCCGGTCCTCGTCGGCACCGGCATCGCCGCGCTCTACTTCGTGCCACTCACGCTCCTGCTCCGCAAGGAACGCCGCAGAGTCAACGCCTGACCGAGATCAGCGACCTTCTCCACCTGGTTGAAGTCCGCGAACACCAGATCGAGCGGCAGCGCCGCCGCGAGTTGCCGCGCGAGACACCCGAGAAGGCCAAGCTCCTCGCCGAGAAAGGCGGCCGTGTCGCCGAATCGGTGGCCGAAGCCGTCCGGGACGCCGACGTGGTTGTCACGATGCTGCCCGACAGCCCGGACGTCGAGGCGGTCGTCCTCGGCGAAGGCGGCGTGCTCGAGTCGGCGCGTCCTGGCACACTGCTGATCGACGCCAGCACCATCCGCCCCGAGGTCAGCCGCGCCATCGCCGATCGCGCGGGGGCCATCGGCATCAGGGCGCTGGACGCCCCTGTCAGCGGCGGTGAGGCAGGCGCGATCGAGGGGACGCTCTCGATCATGGTCGGCGGCGAGGCGGACGACTACGCCGCGGCGCGGGAAGTTCTCGACGCCGTGGGCAGGACGGTCGTCCACGTTGGACCAGCCGGCGCCGGACAGACCGTCAAGGCCGCCAACCAGCTCATCGTCGGCGGCACCATCCAACTCGTGTCGGAAGCGCTCGTCTTCCTCGCCGCGCACGGAGTCGACCTCCCGTCCGCCGTCACCGTCCTCGGCGGCGGGCTCGCCGGCAGCACGGTCCTGCAACGCAAAGCGCCCGACATGCTGGCACGCCGGTTCGACCCGGGGTTCCGGGTAGACCTCCACCACAAGGACCTCGGCATCGTCATCGCGGCGGCGCGGGACGCGGGCGTGGCGGTACCGTTGGGCTCACACGTGGCCGACCTGATGGCGTCGCTGCGCGCGCGGGGCGCGGGATCCCTCGACCACTCCGCACTCCTGCTGCAAGTCGAGCGTCTGTCCGGAAAGGACAACGAACTGCGATGAACGACGAACAACTGCATGGCCTCGTCGACCGGCTCACCCTCGAACAGAAGGTGCACCTGCTGACCGGGCGAGACTTCTGGAGCACCACGCCCATCGACGCGATCGGGCTGCGTTCGATGGTGTTCTCGGACGGGCCGTCCGGCGTGCGGGGGCCGGTGTGGGACGAGCGGTTCCCGTCGATCAACCTGCCGTCCGCCAGCGCACTGTCCTCGTCATGGGACCGCGCCACCGCGAGGGCGTACGGGCAGGTCTGCGCGGCCGAGGCACGGCGCAAGGGCGTCGACGTCGTGCTGGGCCCGACGATCAACCTGCACCGCTCCCCGCTGGGCGGCCGCCACTTCGAGGCGTTCAGCGAGGATCCGCTCCTCACCGCGGAACTCGCCGCGTCCTATGTGGATGGTGTGCAGAGCAGTGGCGTCGCCGCGACACCGAAACACTACGTGGCCAACGACTTCGAGACCGAACGGTTCACCGCCAGCGTCGAGGTCGACGAGCGGACGCTGCGGGAGGTCTACCTCCGGCCGTTCGAGACCGCGTCGCACGCGTGGGCAGTGATGAGCTCGTACAACTCTGTCAACGGCGTCACCGCGACCGAGCACGACCTGCTGGAGAGCCCGCTCAACAGCGAGTGGGGCTTCGACGGAATCGTGGTCAGCGACTGGGCGGCCGTCCGCTCGATCGCCGCCGCCCGCGCGGCACAGGACCTCGCGATGCCGGATCCCGACGGCGCGTGGGGCGACGCGCTCGTCGCGGCGGTGCGAGCCGGTGACGTCCCGGAGGCGGCGATCGACCGCAAGGTGCTGCGCATCCTCCGGCTCGCCACGCGCGTCGGGGCACTCGACGGGACCAGTCCACGGGAACCCGTCACCGTCGACGGCGGCGCGCTGGCCCGCACGGCGGAGATCGACGGCACCGTGCTCGTCGCGAACGACGGGATCCTCCCGCTCGACCCCGCGCCCGGCCGGATCGCCGTCATCGGGCACAACGCCGTCGTGGCCCGGTCGCAGGGCGGCGGCAGCGCGACCGTCGTGCCGGAGAAGGTCGTCAGCCCGCTCACCGGCATCACGGCCGCCTTCCCCGACGCATCTGTCGACTTCGCCGTCGGCGCTGTCGTCCAGGAAGGACTGAGCGACCTTCCTCTCGACGAACTGCGCAACCCCGCTACGGGGAAGCCGGGTGTGCGCCTTCGTCTCCTCGACGCGGACGGCGAGGTCCTGTTCACCGAGGACCGGCTCGCCACCTCGTTCGTCTGGTTCGGCGGTGACGCGCCCATCGCCCGAGGACGGACACTGGAGGTGGCCACGACCTGGACCCCTACCCGGAGCGGCGAGGTCGATCTCGGTTTCAGTGGCGTCGGCCGCGGACGCGTCCAACTCGCCGGCGAGACGATCGTCGACGAGGCCGCGGTACCGGATGGCGACGACCTCGGGGCGGGGCTCCTGTCGCCGCCCAGTCGCACCGGCCGCGTGTCCGTGGCAGCCGGGCGCGCCTACGACGTGGTGTTCCGCTTCGACTACGAGCCCGGCCCCGGCGGACTCGCGGGGGCCCTGGCCGCGGGCTTCGGACTGGGACCGGACATGTCGGACCCCGAGGCGTTGCTCGACGAGGCAGCGGCGCTCGCCGCCGACGCCGACGTGGTCGTCCTCGTCGTGGGCACCAACAGCAGGGTCGAGTCCGAGGGGCGTGACCGCGCAAACCTCGACCTGCCGGGTCGTCAGAACGAACTCGCCCGGCGTGTCATCGCCGTCAACCCGAGGACGGTGCTCGTCGTGAACGCGGGCTCGCCCGTGCTCCTGCCATGGGCGGACCAGGCGGCGGCCGTACTGGTCACGTGGTTCGGCGGGCAGGAGTACGGCACGGCGCTCGCCGACATCCTCACCGGAGCGGCCGAGCCCGGCGGGCGCATGCCGACCACCTGGCCACGCGAGTTCGACGACCTTCCGGTGTCGAACGTGACACCGGCCGACGGCCGCCTCCCCTACGACGAGGGCGTGCACATCGGCTACCGGGCCTGGCTGCGCGCGGACCGCGACCCCCTTTACTGGTTCGGACACGGGCTGGGCTACACGACGTTCGACACCGGCGACCCTCGGGCGGCCCCCGCAGAGGACGGGTACGTGCTCGTCGTGCCCGTGCGCAACACAGGAACGCGGCGCGGCAAGCACGTGGTCCAGGTCTACGCCGCACGTCCGGACACCGCGGTGGACCGCCCGATCCGCTGGCTGGTCGGATTCGAGGCCGTCGAACTCGACGCGGGCGAATCGACCGAGGTCCAGGTGGCCGTCCCGCGACGTGCCTTCGCCCACTGGGACGCGGGTTGGGCGTACGAACCAGGCGACTTCCACCTGATGGTCGGCCGCTCGGCCGGCGACGTGGGCACGCCGGTGACGATCACCGAGGCGCCACGGTGAGCGCAGCTTGCGGAGCGGGCGTCGTGAGCGAACGCCTCATCCTCCTGACACAGGCGCCCGTAACGGACGACACGCTGCGTCGGCTGCGCGAGACCGCACCGTCGTTCAGGATCGTCGTCGAGCCCGATGCCGAGCTGATCGCCACCGCCGAGGTGATCGCCGGCCATCTCGAGCCGGACGAGCTCGTCCGCGCCACCAACCTGCGGTGGAACCATCTGTGGACGGCCGGCGCCGACGCCGACCTGCCACCCGAGATGGTCGAACGCGACATCGTCCTGACCTCGTCGGCGGGCAACGGCGCCATACCCTTGGCGGAACACGCGCTTCTGCTGATGCTGATGCTCAACCGCGACGTGCCGCGCTGGCTGGCGGCGCAGAACGCGCGGCAGTGGGACCGGTTCCGGCACGGCGAACTCGCCGGGAAGACCGTCGGCATCATCGGCATGGGCAACGCGGGCCGCGACCTGGCTGGCAAGTGCGCCGCGTTCCACATGCGCGTACTCGGACTGCGGAACCACCCGACCATCCCCGCGGACCACGTCGACCGGATGTACGGCCCGGACCAGGTCGTCGACCTCGCCCGCGAGTGCGATTTCCTGGTGGTCACAGCGCCCCTGACCCCGGCGACGCGCGGGCTGGTCGATACCGAGGTCTTCGCCGCGATGAAGCCGACCGCGGTGATCGTCAACGTCTCCCGCGGCGAGATCATCGACGAGCCCGCGATGCTCACCGCCGTCAGCGAGCACCGCATCGCTGGCGCAGGCCTCGACGCACACGCACAGGAACCCCTGCCACCAGACTCCCCGTGGTGGTCGCTTCCCAACGTGGTGATCACCCCACACAACGGCGCCACCACCCCACAAACCCACACCCGCGCGATCGACATCTTCACCGACAACGTCGCCCGCTACGCCGAGGGCCGGCCACTCATCAACGTCGTCGACAAACACGCCGGCTACGCACCGGTGTTGTGAACGGCGCCTTAACTGCGTTAATGCAGTGATCGTGCCGTTCACACATGCCGGGTGTCGCGAGTGGGCGCGACACCCGCTAGGTGCTGGTGGGGCGTTGCTCCGCACGGTCAACACGGTGGCGAGTTCGAGTCCGGTCTGTGTGGGTTGCCCGCCTCGGTCGAGGGCGAGGGCCAGTTCGGTGGCGGCCACGGGCATCTCGACCAGCGGCTGGTGGACAGTGGTCAGCGGCGGGTCGACCAGGGCCCTGACCGGCAGGTCGTCGAAGCCGACCACGCTCAGGTCTCCGGCGATGCGCAGCCCGGCCTCGCGGGCGCCTCCACCAACGACGGTGGCGTCGTGATCAACCTGGCCCGGCTCAACCGGGTCGAGGTGCTCGACCCGCCCACAACGGCCGCACGACGCCTACCCGGACCAGACACTCACCGATCTTGGAACAGTCCCTGACCCGGATGCGGCGCAACGACTTCGTCGCTGTGGCTGGGAGACGCGTCCGTCGGCTCACGAGGAGTCGTTGCCGTGAGCCGGGTCTCGGGTGGGCAGTGGGAACCGCGGCGGGGGCTTTGGCTGGTCGGCTGGGGCGGTCGACGTCAGTAGCGCGGCGACCTGCTCACGGATCCGAGCGGCGTCGGCACCCAGGTCGGCAAGCACCATCGCCGCGACGGTGTCGTCACGGCGGACCATGCCCAGCAGCAGATGCTCGATCCCGACATGGTCGCTGCCGAGCAACTCCGCCTCAGTCCTGCTACGGTCGAAGACCAGCGTCGCCCTCGTGGTCAGGCGCATCGACGCCTCAACGGGAGCCGCACCGGCCCCCGAATAGGCCTGGCGTTCCCGAATGACGTCATGTGTTCGTGCGCCGGCCTGGGCCGGGTCGACGCGCAGCGCCGCGAGGACCGCCGCAGCCGGTCCGTCCGACTCGGCGAGCAGCCCGAGAAACAGGTGCTCGTCACCGATCACAGTGCTGCCGAGCTCACGAGCCAACCGGTGCGCCGCCGCGATGACCCGATGGACACGGTAAGTCATGATCGTGTTCATACACCCCAGTCTGTGCGGACGGTGGGCATGGTCACATGAGGGATACCCCGGGGTCGCACCCTGAGATATCCGTGGACGACCCGCACGGGCTTCACGCTCAGTCCTGACAGCGGACCCGGACCGTCCTGATCAACCCAGCAGCCTGCTCAGCCTGCTCGTCGCGCTCTTCGAGAAGACCTCGGCAGCGGCATACCCCCTGCGCCCCCCGCGCACCGAGGATCCAAGCCATCACCCAGATGGCGATGCTGGCCCAACACAACTCTCCCCTCTCGGCTGGGGCCTGCGCCGGTCACGCCTCAGCGACACCGCCGAGCACGAGATGATCGTCGCCTGCGGCGGACGTGCCACCGATCGATGACGGCGGGGAGTTCGGCCATCAGGTAGGTGTAGAAGTCACGCATCTCGGCCAGGCGGTGGCCGGCGATGCTGTCGTCGCCGACGGCCTCGATGTCCACGTTCGCGGCGTCCTGCATGGTCTTGATCATCTCGTTCTGGCTGGACATCAGGATCGCGCAGGCGCCGTCGCGGAATCGGAAGTGCACCGCTAAACAGGTCCGCGCTCAACGCCAGACCACGCTCAACCAGGCCTACGCGAGCACCCCGAACGCTTCACCCGCCGACCCGACCACCCAAACTGCCCAAGGTCGCCTGAATCAACCAACCCGTCGACCAGCTACAACCAAATCCGTAACACAACCTGTCTCATTTGACTTGACAACTACCGCTGCGCCGGAAAGCTATGTCGACATCGTCGCGCGGGCTCGGGGTGTGTGGGAAGCGCATCGCCTAAATTCCTAGGCTTCAGGAGGCCGGGGCCCTGCCTTGCTGACTCGTGCCACCGGCCTGCTCACCGATTCACGGCCGGTCGTTCGGCCTAGCAGGAGCGTGATCGCAAGCCGAGGTGTCGGGATCAGCACGATCGTCAGCAGGTGGCCCACCTACGGCGGCGCGGTATCCCGGCGGCGCGCAGGTCAACCAACCCTGCCATCCACTCCTCCTGGTCCGCTGCTGGTGTCGCACCGGTGCCAGAGGGAGCGCTCGACTCGTGGCGGTTGTCCAGCCTGTCAGGAGTGTCTCGTTCGGGTGGTCTTTCCGGCGCCAGCCAGCGACTGTCCACTGTGCGTGTTTGAGTTGTCCGCGTACCGTCCTCGATCCACTTGCGTGGAGAGTGCATGGAGTTGTTCTTCACTCGGCGATCGCACGTGTCGGCCGGCGACGGTGCCGCGGATACCAGTGTGAACCGCATCGGACAGGAGGAGGGGACATGCGGCTTTCCCCCAGAGATCGTGAGATGTTGCTGGTGCACGTTGCCGCGGATCTCGCGAGAAAGCGTCAAGCTGACGGAGTCGCGCTCAACTATCCCGAGGCGATGGCGATCATCACCTCCTACATCCTGGAAGAAGCGCGGGCTGGTCGCCAGAGCGTTCCGGAGCTCATGTGCAGCGCCACCTCGGTGTTGCGTCACGGCGACTGCATGGACGGGGTTCCCGAGATGATGAAGAACCTCGCCGTTGAGGCGACATTCCCCGATGGAACCAAACTGGTGGTGCTGCCAGAGCCGATCAAGCTGGACGAGGTGGCATGAGCGTGGTGCCCGGCGAGATAGTGCCCGGCAAGGATTCGACCCCGATTCCCTTCAATGACCCGCCCACCGGTTGGCCGCCGGAGGACTGGAAGTCGCAGAGGTGGCAGCAGGAACGGCCGTGGCGGCACACTGTCCGGGTCAGGAACAACGGGGACCGCGCGATCCAGGTGGGTTCGCATTTTCATTTCTACGAGGTGAACCCCGGGTTCGACGAAGATGATTCCCAGCGTGCGGGAAAGGTCGGACACCGATTGGGAGGTCTCGTGGTCGTCGACGACGAAGACGTAGTGGTGAGCCCCGAAGAGAAGGAGCGGCTAACCGCGGGGTACAGGCTGGACATTCCGGCGGGAACCGCCCGCCGGTTCGAACCGGGTTACTCGTGCGACGTGCGCCTGGTAGCGCTGTCCGGCAGGGGAACCGTGTTCGGGCTGAGCACACAGGGAACGCTGCTGAAATACACCTGGACGCCGGCTTCCAAGAAAGAGAGCCGCGAGGAAACTCAGGAAGAGTCTCGCCCTGAGGTTTCTGAAGATGATCGAATCGATGGGGACGACTGAATGGTTGCGAACGATGAGGGGGATGTCGAGTCGTCGGAGGCCCCGGTAGCGGGGGACGTCGAGCTCTCTGAGGTCCCGACAGGGCTGGGTGGGCGTCAGGATGATGAGCCCATGCATCCACCCCAGCCCACGACGATTACGCGTGAGGAATATCGGAGTTACTTCGGCCCCACGGAGGGGGACGGGGTACGACTCGCCGACACGGACATCGTCATCACCGTGGAACACGACTACAGCAGGGGCCGCTTCGGAAGCGGCAACGAAGTGGTGTTCGGCGGCGGCAAAGTCATCCGTGAATCAATGGGCCAGGGCCCATACAGTCGTGACTACAAAACTGTCGATAAAACTGCCGATAACAGTGGCGGTGAGCATTGGCATGTTCCGGACACGATCATCACCGGTGCTCTCATCCTGGACTGGTGGGGCATCGTCAAAGCGGATGTCGCCCTCAGAGACGGGAAGATCCACGCGATCGGAAAGGCCGGCAACCCGCTCATCATGAGCGATGTGGGGGCTGCCAGCATCAAAGACGTCAAGACGTGCACCCACGACGAGCAGGGGGATCTGGTCATCGGGCCGGAGACCGAGGTCATTGCCGGTAACGGGAAGATCCTGACGGCCGGGGCGATTGACACGCACGTGCATCTCCTGCTGCCCGGGCTGGCCACGCACGCGCTCAGCGGCGGCATCACCACCTTGATCGGCGGCGGCACCGGTATGGCCTCCGGAAGTGTGGCAACGACCACGACCCCGGGGTTCTGGAACCTCCAGCAGATGATCAAGGCGATGGACGGCGTTCCGCTCAATATCGGCCTGCTCGGCAAAGGCAGCATCAGGGCGGACGGTGACTTCGCCGAGATGCGGAGCCAGGCCGAGGCAGGTGCCTGTGGCTTCAAGATCCACGAGGACTGGGGCGCGACCCCGACATCGCTCAGGGACACGCTCAAGGCGGCAGACGACCTGGGCGTGCAGGTGTCGCTGCATTCGGACACGCTCAACGAGGCAGGGTACTTCCAAAGCACCAGGCAGGTCATCGAGAACAGCCGTCGGAGCATCCACAGCTTCCACACCGAGGGCGCAGGCGGCGGACACGCCCCCGACATCCTGCGGATGGCGTCACTCGAACAGGTTCTTCCAGCCTCGACGAATCCGACCCTGCCGTTGACGAGGAACACCACGGCAGAGGCTTTGTGGATGGTGCTGTTGGCCCACCACCTGAACCCCGATGTGTCCACCGACCGGGCCTTCGCCGAAAGCCGCGTGCGAGCACACACCATCTTCGCGGAGAACGTTCTGCATGATTTCGGAGCGTTGTCGATCACCAGTTCGGACGCCCTGGCCATGGGGCGGATCAGCGAGCTGGTGATGCGCACCTGGCAAGCGGCGCACGAGATGAAACGCCATTGGCAAGGCTCAGGACAGAAGTTTCCGTGCAAATCGGAGACAGACGGCATGGACATGAGCGACGACAACAACCGCGCGAAGCGGTATGTCGCCAAATACACCATCAACCCGGCCGTCGCCCAGGGTATCGACAAGTATGTCGGTTCCATCGAGGCTGGGAAGTATGCCGATCTCGTGTTGTGGGACCCGCGGTTTTTCGGTGTCCGAGCCGAGATGGTGCTCCAGGGTGGTGTCCAGGTGTGGGCGGTCTGTGGCGACCCGACCGCCGGGGTGACCCAGCCGGAACCGTACTGGGGCCGCGAGAACTGGGGCAGCGCGGGAAAGGCGGCGGCTTCGTGCACGCGGATGTTCGTGTCCCCTGAGGCTCTGGAGGACGACGAGCGAACTCGCCGCCACGACCCGGGGACCGACAAGCCGTGGGTGGCCGTGACGTCGACGGAACGCACGCGTAAGGGGAATATGAAGAACAATCGGACCTGCCCCGATATCCAGGTCGGTGTCGGCCGCGAGATGGGCGATGTGCCCGAGCCGTATGTCGTGAGAATCAACGAGAAAGAATACCCCGCGCCAGAACATCCGCCCGAGAGCATTCCGATGACCCAGCGGTACTCACTGTTCTAGAGGCCGCCGACATGTCCACTCTGCACGCAGCAGCCCTGCTGCTGACCGACGGGCGGCTTCCGACCGGCGGCCACGCGCACTCCGGCGGCGTCGAGACCGCGGTGGCCACCGGTGCGGTCCGCACCATGCGAGATCTGCGGGACTTCTGCCGAGGCCGGCTGCACACCACCGGCAGCACCGCGGCCGGACTGGCCGCGGCCGCTGCCGACGGTATGGATCTCGTCGACCTGGACGCCGAGGCCGACGCCCGGTGCCCTTCCCCCGCGCTGCGGGCCACCTCCCGCCGGCTCGGGCGGCAGATGATCCGCACCGCACGGCATCTGTGGTGGTCCGAACGGCTCGCAGCCGCCGCGGACACCCCACAGGGGCCACATCACCCCGTGGCCCTGGGGTGCGTGGCGGCCGCGGCGGGGCTGGGTCCACGCGAGGCGGCGCTGCTGGCAGCCGTCGACTCCATCACGGTCCCGGCCGCGGCCGCCCTCCGACTCCTCGGCCTCGACCCGTTCCTGGTCCACGGAGCGCTGGCGGAACTGTCCGCCGAGGCCGACGCGGTGGCCGAACAGGTTGCCACATCGGTCGCCACCGGGACGCTGCCGTCCCGGTCGGCGCCACTTCTGGACGTGTACGCGGAACAACACACGACAATGGAGGTGCATCTCTTTGCATCTTGAACGTGATCATCTCTCACTCACAGGTGGGGCGATCGACACCGCTCCTGCCGCACCGCCGGGCGACCCGGCCGAACGCGGGCTGTGGGTGGGGATCGGCGGCCCGGTCGGGGTCGGGAAGACCGCGCTGGTCGCCGCGATCTGTGAGCAACTACGTGATCAGGTGCGACTGGGCGTCGTCACCAACGACATCTTCACCACCGAGGACGCCGACTACCTCAAGAACCGGGGCGTCCTCCCACCTGAACGCATCGTCGCGGTGGAGACCGGGGCCTGCCCGCACAGCGCCGTCCGCGACGACATCTCGGTCAACCTCGAGGCCGCGGAACAGCTGGCACACGACACACGACGTCGTGACGGCGCACCGCTCGACCTGCTGTTGATCGAAAGCGGCGGCGACAACCTCACGATGACGTTCAGCCGTGGCCTCGTGGACGTCTGGATCTTCGTCCTCGATGTCGCCGGCGGGGACGACGTCCCCCGCAAGGGCGGCCTCGGCACCACCAGCGCCGACCTCCTCGTGATCAACAAAGTCGACCTGGGCCCGCACGTCGGCGCCGACCCGATGCGCATGATGCGGGATGCCCAGGACCGACGAGGCGAGCGCCCCACCATCATGAACTCCCTGCGAGACGACCCGACCGCCTCACAACTGGTCGAATGGATTCGGCAGCAGATGAACAGCCGACGTCTGGCCGGCGCAGGACAACCATGACCCGCCCCGCCGCTACCGGGCGGACCGGCATCCGCGCCAGGGCCCGGCTGACCGTCCGGCAAGGGAAACGGGGACTCACCGTACCCACGCAGATGTTCGGAGAGCCGCCCTACCACCTGCTGAGGGTCGGCCGCGCCGACGCCGTGCCACTGCGGGTCGTCATGACCGGCTCCTGCGCCGCGCCACTGGGCGGCGACCACTACACCGTCGACGTCAATGTGGGATCCGGCGCCGCCGTGGACTTCAGCAGCACCGCCGCGGCCGTCGCACTGCCCTCATCCGACCGAGAACCCTCACACATCGGAACAACCATTCACGTCGACACCGGCGGACGTCTGCGCTGGTCACCCGAACCCACCATCTACGGAGGGGGCAGCCACCACCACACCACCACCACGATCCACCTCGGCGATGACGCCTGCCTCATCTACCGGGAAACCCAGATCCTCGGCCTCCAGGGCAGGCCTCCGGCCGAGGCCCGTTCCCACATCAGGGTCACCCTCGCCGGGAAACCCCTGTGGGACCAGGAGACCGCCTTCGGAGAGGACGTCCCAGGCGGTGCCGGCCCCGCCATCAACGCCGGGGCGCGCGTCCTGCAGCAAACACTGCTGGTCCGCCCCGACCTGTGGTGGCACACCGGAACACACGACATACCCGCACAAGTCCTGGCCCCAGGCAGCTGCCTGCTCCCACTCGCAACCGGCCCCGCCCTACTCATCAGCGTGCAGGCAGACGACGTCCAGGAAGCGACACGCATCTCGGCCAAAGGACTGGCCACAGCAGGTCTGGGCGCCGCCCCATAGAACGACGACGCTCACACTCCGACCGGAACCAACCCGCGTGCCACGACCACCGTCGAGGTGGCCGAGGTCGCGGATCCGGTGTCCGTGAGCACGGTCATCCCCGCTTGGTCTCGCCGCGGAACGCATCGGGCTCGGTGTGTGGGTGAGCGCGGACAGACCCACCAGATGCAGGGCGGTGAGCAACATGCCGCCCGCGATGTCGACGGACTCGTCCACGTAGTCCCCGTTTCCCCGTCAGGTAGTACCACTGGGCGAACACCACTGCTGGTGGGCGCCTGACTGTGCAGTCGACGCCACCGAATCGCGTCCACCACGAACTGTTCGTCCAGCGAGTCGTTCGAGAACGCACGAACCGTCCGCCGCTGCGACATCCGCTCACGCAACCACGCCGATGTCCGACGTGACTGTTCTCGGACATCCACCGCGGCCGGTAGGACCGGACGATACGGGCCGCCGGGTGAAGGGGTGCTCGATTCCATTCCTCGACTCTGCCCGATGGCACCCGTTCACGCCGGAACGTACCGCCTCCTGAAATCATCCGGCGGAAGCGGTATTCGCCGCGCCGACGGCCGCATCACGTAAGTGATGCTCGTGCTGGTGGTCAGGTACATCGTCGCGCGATTCCGCCCATCAGTCGGGATTCCGCTGCTCGTCGGGTTCGAGGTCGGCGCGGTCGTGGTCGCGGTGTTCGCCGGTATGGGCATGATGACGTGATCGCTGTTGGAGGGCGTCGCCTGTGCGGTGAGGTGGTCCCGTTCTGCGGGGCTGGGCGCGAGCGCGGCCGCGGTGTCATAGGCGGCCACGGCGTTCTCGATGTGGCCGAGACGGCGTAGCAGGTCGGCGCGGGTGGCGTGGTAGTCGGGCAGGTTCAGCTGCTCGACCAGGTCGAGCGCCACCCGAGGGCCGTGGACCTCGCCGACCGCGATAGCTCCGTTCAGGGCGACGACCGGTGTCAGCGTGTGGGTGAGGAGCTGATCGTAGTGGGTGAGGATCTGCGGCCAATCGGTTGCCTGGTAGGGACGGGGCCAGCGTTGATCGCGGCCTGGAGCTGGTAGGGGCCGGGGCGGTCGCGTCGTAGGCAGGTCGAACCGCGCCCGGGTCGGATCTTCGTCGTTCTTCGGCGCGTCAACGCCGGCACACCCGTGCGTGGCGCGGCCTGTCCGGGTTCGAGGGGCGGGCCTCGGTGCGGGCCTGGCTGTACCGGATCGCCACCAACCGCTGCCTCAACGCGATGCGCGCGGCCAACCGGCGCGTGCCGGCCGAGCCCACCCCACCGTTCCAGCCACCCGAACCGTCCCGGCGCAGCGAGATCACCTGGCTACAGCCCTACCCGGACACCCTGCTGGACGGCATCACCGACACCGCCCCCGGCCCGGAAGCCCACTACCAGACCAGCGAAGCAGTCGAACTGGCCTTCGTCGCGGCGCTCCAGCGCATGCCGCCCCGCTAGGCGGCCGCCCGGCACGCCAGCCGCCACCCCCGCCGGACTGTTCGTCCTCACCACGGCCGGCGACCGTATCCACACCATCACCCGCTTCCACCTCAACGCCCTCTACCCCCGGTTCGGACTTCCCACCCGGCTCGCGAACCTGGGCTGACGCCGCCGTACCGCCGCCGTTCGGAGTGCGGACCGGCCAAAACAGGCCACCTCGGCTCAGTGCGCCGCACGTGACAACGAAGAGCGAGGCGGCAGGCTTGCGCGGAGTGGGAGTCTGGTCGCTGTGCAGGGAACCACAAGATCCCGGCCGCTCAACCGTTTCCGGTTGCTCCTGGTCGAGGACGACAGTGAGTTGGTGGAGTTGCTCTCCGGCGCGTTACGCGACGAGGGCTACGCCGTGGACGTGGCCGAGGACGGGCAGCGCGGGCTGCACCTCGGGCTCACCCGGCCCTACGACGTCGTGATCATCGACCGCGGCCTGCCCGCTCTCGACGGGCTCGACCTGCTGGTACGGCTGCGGTCCAGGGCCGTGCGGGCGCGGGCGTTGCTGCTCACCGCGCTGGGGACCGTGCACGACCGCGTCGACGGGCTCGACGCCGGCGCCGACGACTACCTCGTGAAGCCGTTCGACCTGGACGAGCTGAGCGCGCGGCTGCGGGCGTTGTGCCGGCGGGCATTGGAACTGACCGACGTGTTGGAGATCGGCGCCGGGCACCTGGACGTCGGGCAACGGGAGGCCGTGCTGCCCCAGGGTGAGCGCGTGCCGTTGTCGGCGCGGGAGTTCGCGCTGCTGCGAGTGCTCGCGACGCACCCGGACCGGGTGCACACGCGGGCGTCGTTGCGGCGGACGGTGTTCGACGACGCCTCCGGATCGTCCATTGTGGACACGTACGTGTACTACCTGCGGACCAAGCTCGGCCGTTCGGTGGTACGCACAGTGCAGGGACTCGGCTACCGGTTGGGGGCGTTGTGAGCCGAGCTTGGGCCGAGGCGGAACGGGTGGTGATCGGGCGGGCACGTGTGCGGGTCAGCGTGCTGGTGGGGCTGGCGATCACCCTGCTGATCGGGGCCGTGGGCGGGATCGCCTACATGGTGATGGTGCACGCGCAGGACACACAGGTCGAGCGCGAGCTGCGGTACAACGCCGTGCACGGGTCACCGTCGACACCGCCGGGGTGCACGTGGCTTTTCTCCCTCGACGGCGGCGTACTCGACCGCGGGGTGCTGCCGGCGCCGAAGGGGTTCCCGCTGCGTGGTGACCTCGACGCGGCGCGGGTGTCGGGCACGGCGATCGAGCGCACCGTCGAGGGCAACGGCACGGAGTACCGGGTGCTCACCCAACCGGGTGCCGGCGACAGCACGGTGCAGGCGATATTCGACACCCGCTACCAGATCGCCGACCGGCAGCATCTCCTGGTGGCGCTGGCTGTCGCGGAGGCCGGCGGGTTGCTCGCGGCGGCCCTGACCGGACTGCTCGTCGGCCGGCGCGCGGTCGCACCACTGGCGGAGGCGCTGGCCAGGCAGCGCCGGTTCGTCACCGACGCGAGCCACGAGCTTCGGACTCCGATCGCTCGGGCGCACACGCGGGTGCAGCTGCTCGCGCGGCGCGCCGCGGCGGCCGACCTCCCCGACGACCACCGGGATGGTCTCGACAAGCTCGCCGGCACGATTCGCGCGCTCGGGGAGGTGGTCGACGACCTGTTGCTGTCGGCACGGCTCACCGATGACCCCGTCGGTGGCCGGACAGTGGATCTGGCCGCGCTGGTGGAGTCCGCGGTGGCGACGGAGACCGACCGGGCCAGCGAGCGGCAGATCAGGCTGACCGTTGAGCGGCCGGCCGGTCCGCTGGTCGTGACCGGTGTCGAGACCGCGTTGCGGCGGGTGGTCGACGAGTTGCTGACCAACGCCGTGCGCCACACACCGGCCGACGGCCGGATCGACGTGCGCGTCGCGCGGGCACGGGGTGGTCACGTCGAGCTGACCGTCTCCGACACCGGCGAGGGGTTCGATCCGGTCGAGGCGGACCGGCTCTTCGACCGGTTCCATCGGGGGCAGGGCGCGCCGGAACGGCGGTTCGGACTGGGGCTCGCACTGCTGCGGGAGGTCGTGACGAGCCACGGAGGCACGGTCGAGGCGGCCAGCCATCCGGGCAGGGGCGCCCAGTTCACGCTGCGGCTGCCCGATGCCGGTGCGATGGCGGAGCGCGGAGTCAGCACCGGATCCCGGTGACCAACTCGGCGGCACGGACAGTCGGGGTCGAGCGGGGCGGATGGCGCTGGCCATGGTGTCGAGTAGGGCGGCGCAGGCCGGTGCGGTGGCGGAGCAGCAGCAGATCAGTACCGGGTCCCGGTGACCAGTTCGGCGGCGACGCGGACGTCGGCGTCGAGCGGGCGGTCGGGGTCGACGGGGCGGATGGCGCCGGCCAGGGTGTCGAGCAGCGCGGCGCAGGCCGGTGCGGTGGGCCGGCGACCGCCGACGTGTACGGCCTGCCGCAGGCCGAGCGCGAGTGAGCCGCACAGCAGCCAGAGCAGTTCGGCGACATCGTGGGCACGCAGTGCGGCCTGGGTACCGAAGGGCACGACGTCCTGGTTGTGCAGGTTCGTCGGCAGGCTCTGGGTGCTGGCGGGCACGGCGGTGCGGCGGATCTCGGCGACGAAGGCGGTCGTCGCGAGTTGGACGCCCTGCAGGCCGTGTTGCTGACCGGGCCCGGCGGCGAGCATCGGTGGCAGGCCGGTGTTGCGCGTGGGATCGACGAGCAGGTCGAGCTGTCGCTCGGCGAGGTTGCCCAGCGACGCGGTGACCATGGCGAGGACGTCGGCGGCGAACGCGGCCGGCTGCCCGAAGAAGTTGCCGCCGTGTGCGACGAGGTCGTCGTCGGGGAAGAAGAGCGGGTTGTCGCTGACACTGGCGAGGTCGGCGGCGACCACGCCGTCCACGTAGCGCAGCGCGTCCTCGGCGGCGCCGAGCAGCTGTGGGGAACACCGGATGCTGTAGGGCTCCTGGAGTGGGCGCTCACCGCTCGGGGTGGCGCCGAACAGGCTGGTGCGCATGTGGTCGGCGACGGTGGTCACGCCGGGGTGGGCGTATGCGGTGACGAGGCGCGGGTCGAGGAACCCGGGGTCGCTGCCGAGGAGGTCCGCGAGCAGGCAGGTGAGGTTCTGGAGAGCCCGGTGGGAGGCGCGGACGCTGTCGAGTGCGAGTGCGGTGGCCGCCGTGGTGACGGAGGTGCCGTTGACGAGAGCGAGGGCGTCGCGGCCGTCGAGAGTGAGTGGGGTGAGGCCGGCCCGGTCCAGCGCCTCGGCCGCGGGCATCCGGCGTCGGTCGACATAGGCGTGCCCCCGACCGCGCAGCGCCTGGGTGGCGTAGGCGAGCGGGATCAGGTCGCCGCTCGCCCCGACCGAGCCGTACCGCGGGATCGCCGGGACGAACGTGGTCGCGAACATCGCGGCGAGCCCGTCGACGACGTGTGCGGAGACCCCGGACATGCCCTGGGCCAGCGACCAGGTCCGCACGAGCAGCGCGGCGCGGGCGATGCCGGCGGGGAGGTCGGGCCCCTGCCCGGCGCCGAGGTGCGCGAGCGTGTTGTCGCACTGGTCGGCCTCCTCGGCGCGGCCCGCGAATCCCACGAGGGCACCGAACCCGGTCTTGGCGCCGTACACCGGCCGCTCGTCGTCAGCCAGCACGGTGCGCAGGAACTCGCGACCCCGGCCGACCCGGTCCCGGACAGCTGGTCCGACGAGCACCGGCAGCGGTGCCGCCGCGCGGTGGAGGTCGTCGCGGCGAAGCGGTGCGCCGAGGTCCACGGGGGTGCCGGTCACGGTCGTGGTCACGGGACGGACGGTAGGCGGCCGATCTCAGAGAGTTCTGAGATTACCTAGGTAGCTTCCGGGACATGGCGCACGACTACCTGATCATCGGGGCCGGGCCCGCCGGGTTGCAGCTCGCCGCCCTGGCCGAGCGTGACGGCCGCGACTACGCGGTCCTCGAACGCGGCACCGGGCCGGGAACCTTCTTCACCCGCTACCCGAGGCACCGCAGGCTGATCTCGATCAACAAGGTGCACAGCGGCTACTCCGATCCCGAGCAGCGGATGCGGATGGACTGGAACTCCCTGCTGTCCGACGACCCGGAGCTGCTGTTCACTCGCTACAGCCCCCGGTACTTCCCGAGCGCCGACGACATGGTCCGCTATCTCGCCGACTTCGCCGCGAAGACCGACGCCCGAGTGCACTACGGCACCGAGGTCGTGCGAATCTCCCGCGACGACAACGGGTTCACCGTCGTCGACCACAGTGGACAGACGTGGCGGGCAGCGCGGCTCGTCGTCGCGACCGGGGTCTCCCAGCTGTACGTCCCGCCGATCCCCGGCATCGAGCACGCCGAGCGGTACGACACGTTCGACACCGACCCGGCGTCGTTCACCGACCAGCGGGTCCTGGTGATCGGCAAGGGGAACTCGGGTTTCGAGACGGCCGACGCGCTGCTGGAGCACGCCGCGGTGATCCACGTCGCCGGCCCGCACTCGGTGAGGCTCGCCTGGCAGACCCACTACGTCGGGCACCTGCGCGCGGTGAACAACAACTTCCTCGACACCTACCAGCTCAAGTCGGAGAACTCCGTCCTCGACGGCACGGTGGAGCGCATCGAACCCCGGCCCGGCGGCGGGTTCCGGGTCCTGTTCCGCTACGCGCGGACGGTGGAGAGGTTGCGGGAGCTGGAGTACGACCGGGTCGTGGCGTGCACCGGGTTCCGGTTCGACGCGTCGGTGTTCGACGAGAGCTGCCGCCCCGCGCTGGTGATCAACGACCGGTTCCCCGAGCAGACCCCGGCCTTCGAGTCGACGACGGTGCCGGGGCTCTACTTCACGGGCACGCTCACCCAGCAACGCGACTTCAAGAAGTCCACGAGCGGGTTCATCCACGGCTTCCGGTACGGAGCCCGCGCCCTGCATCGGATCCTCGCCACCCGCTACCACGACACCCCGTGGCCGGCGACCGAACTGGACCTGTCGCCGGACGCGATCAGTGACGCGGTCGTCGCCAGGGTGAACCGGTCTTCCGCACTGTGGCAGCAGTTCGCGGTCATGGGCGATGTCGTGACGGTGTCCGGCGGAGCCGCCCGGTACGAAGAGGAGGTGCCGGTGGCCTACGTCGCGGACGGCGGCCTCGGCCCGGCCGAGCAGCGGTTCGTCGTCACGCTGGACTACGGGCCCGACCACGACACGGTCGACCCGTTCGACATCTCCATCCCGCGAGTCGCGGAGAACGACGCCACCAACGCGCACGATGCCAGCTACCTGCATCCGATCGTGCGCTACTACCGCGACGGCGTGCTCGCCGCGACCCACCACCTGGCCGAGAACCTCGAGAACCACTGGGACCTGCCCGCGGTGCACCAGCAGCCGCTCGCCCTGTTCGTGAAGGAATGCCTTGCCAGTGCCTGAGTCCGAGCACGACACCGAGCCGTTCCCGCGTGCGGTGCTCGACGCGCTCGACGCCGCCGCGGACCGGCCGGTGTTCGAGCACGGCCCGCGCGAGGTCACCGGTGCGGAGCTGCTCGAACTCGTCGCCCGGATCGCCACCGGGCTGCGGAACGCGGGGCTGGGTCCGGGTGACGGCGTCGCGCTGCTGCTCGGCGTCAACCCCGAAGCGTTCGCCACGATCCTCGCCGCCCATGCCGTCGGGGCCAGGGTGGTTGGCGTGCGGCCGGGACTGCCCGACGCACAGCTGCGCCACCTCCTCGGCCTCGACATCGCCGCGGTGATCACCGACTCCGGTGGTGCGTACGCCCCGCGCACGCTCGCAGTCGGCGAGCTGATCCGCGCCGATGCCAGTCCGCTACGGCTCGGCGGGCAACCCGGGGACGTCGCCAGGCTCATCCCCACGAGCGGGAGCACCGGCACCCCCAAGGCATGCGCACAGACCTACGCGGCGATGGGAGCGGCGTGGACCGCGCGCCCGTCGGTGTGGCCGCCCGCGATCCGCGAACTGGCGTCCCGGTTGGACCGCTACCTCGTGTTCGGCACGCTGTCGAGCCAGGTGATGTTCGAGTACGCGGTGCTGACGATCGCCGCGGGCGGGACAGTGGTCGTCGCCGACAATCCAGTGCTGCCCGACGCGATCACCCGCCACCGCGCGTCCGCGAGCGTGATCACCGTGCCACGACTGGCGAAGCTCGTCGCCGCACAGCGCCGCGACCCGGCCGACCTGTCGACGCTGCGCGCGCTGATGGTGTCCGGGTCACCGCTGGCGCCGGACCGGCACCGGGAGGCGCTCGACGTGCTCGGGCCGGTCGTGTTCCACGGCTACGGCCAGACCGAGACCGGCACGATCGCCATGGCCACCCCGGCCGACCCACCTGGATCCGTCGGCGTCCCCGCGGTCGACGTCGAGGTCCGCGACCCACACGGCGCGCTGGTCCCGCGGGGCGCCATCGGTGAGTTGTTCGTCCGCGCCCCCGCGCAGGCCGCCGCGTACTGGTGCGACCCGGAACAGTCGGCGGAGGTGTTCACGCGGGGGTGGGTGCGCACCCGCGACCTCGGCCACCTCGACGTGAACGGTCGCCTGTACCTGTCGGGCCGGACGCGGGACGTGGTCATCGTCAACGCGAACCTCCACTACGTGGGCCCGATCGAGCGGGTCATCGCCGAGCACCCGGATGTCGCAGAGGCCTATGTCGTCGCGGTGCCGGACGAGGACACCGGCGAGGCGCCGCACGCGTTCGTCGTGCCTGCCGCCGGCCGGACACCCGACCTCGCGGCACTGCGTGCGCTGGTGACCGCACGGCTCGGCGCCGCGTGCGCACCGGTGCGCGTCACCGCGATCACCGAACCACCGGTCGCCTCGAGCGGCAAGCCGGACAAGCGCCTGCTGCTGTCCCACTGACGTAAGGAGAAAGTCGTGTCACGCGAGGTGTCGACGGAGTGTCTGATCATCGGTGCCGGTCCGGCGGGGTTGCAGGCGTCCTACCTGCTCACCCGCTCGGGACGCGACCACCTGGTGCTCGAGGCCGGGGACGCGCCCGGCGCGTTCTTCACCCGCTTTCCCCGGCACCGCACGCTGATCTCCATCAACAAACCCAACACCGGCTGGGACGACCCGGAGCTGAACCTGCGTACCGACTGGAACTCCCTGTTGTCCGAAGACCCATCGCTGCTGTTCACCGCGTACACCCCGCGCTACTTCCCGGCCGCCGACGACTTCGTCCGTTACCTCGCCGACTTCGCCACCAAGAACGACCTCCCGATCCGTCACGGGACAACGGTCGTGTCGGTCACCCGGCCGGACGACTTCGTGGTGCGCGACGAGCGGGGCGACACCTATCGGACACGCAGGCTCATCGTGGCCACCGGCGTGTCGAAGCCGTACGTGCCGGACATCGAGGGGGTCGAGCACGCCGAGCTGTACACCGACGTGTCGGTCGACCCGGCCGACTTCACCGGGCAGCGCGTGCTGATCATCGGGCGCGGCAACTCGGCGTTCGAGACCGCCGACAACCTCGTCGAGACCGCGGCGGTCATCCACGTCGCCGGGCCCGGCTCGCTGAAGTTCGCGTGGCAGACCCACTTCGTCGGACACCTGCGCGCGGTCAACAACAACTTCCTCGACACCTACCAGCTCAAGTCGCAGAACGCGCTGCTGGACGGGAAGGTGCTGAGTATTCGCCGCGACGGTGGCGGGTACGTGGTGCCGGTCAGCTTCGCGCGGGTCGCCGAGCGGGTGAAGGAGATCCGCTACGACCGCGTGATCCTCGCGACCGGGTTCCGGTTCGACGCCTCGATCTTCGCACCCGAGTGCCGGCCCCAGCTGACGATCAACGACCGCTTCCCGGACCAGAACGCGGCCTGGGAGTCGGTGAACGTGCCCGACCTGTTCTTCGCCGGCACCATCACCCAGGGCCGTGACTTCAAGAAGTCGACCAGCGGCTTCATCCACGGCTTCCGCTACGGAGTCCGTGCGCTGCACCGGATTCTCGAGCACCGCTACCACGGCGTGGCATGGCCGGCCACGGACCTCTCCCCCACCCCGGAGGCGGTCGCGGACGCCGTCATCGCGCGCGTGAACCGAACTTCGGCGCTGTGGCAGCTCTTCGCGTTCATGGCCGACGCCGTGCTCGCCGGCCCGGACGGCTCGCTGCGCTACGCCGAGGAGGTGCCGGTGGCCCATCTGCACGAGGCCGTCGAGCGCGGCGACTTCGGCGACATCGACTCCTACCTGACGGTGACGCTGGAGTACGGCGCGGACCACGACCAGGTGAACCCGTTCGACATCACCGCCGGCCGGGTGTCCCAGGAGAACACCAGCGGTCTCGACGGCCGCTACCTCCACCCGGTGGTGCGGCACTTCCGCAGAGCGGAACATCGAACACCGCGCGCCGGCGAACTCGTCGGTGAGCACCACCTCACCGAGAACCTCGAGAACGAGTGGGACAGCGACGATGTGCACCGCGCGCCGCTGATCGCGTTCCTGCGCACCCAGTTCGCCGCCGTGGGCGCCCGGTGAACCCGGAACTCGCCGAAATGCAGGAGAAAGCCCGCGCGGTGCTCGACCCCGTGCACTACGACTACTACGCGGGCGGTGCGGGCGAGGAGGTCGTGCTCGCCGAGAACGAGGCGGCCTTCCGCCGGTTCGCCCTGCTGCCGAGAGTGTTGCGTGGCAGCGAGAACCGCGACCTCGGCGTCGACCTGCCGGGTGGCCACGCACGCGTGCCGGTGCTGGTCGCGCCGACCGCGTTCCACCGGCTCGCCCACCCGGAGGGTGAGCTCGCGACGGCACGCGCGGCCGCTGCGGCGGGCACGGTCCTGGTGTCCGGTATGGCCTCGACGACGCGGATCAGCGAGGTCACGGCGGCGGCACGTGCGGCCGAGGAGGCCGCGTCGGTGTGGTTCCAGCTCTACCTCCAGCCCGACGAGGACGTGACGGAATGCCTGGTGCGGCGCGCGGAACAGGCGGGCTGCACCGCTCTGGTGGTGACCGCCGACTCGCCGGTGCTCGGCCGGCACCGGCGCGATGCCGAACACGGCTTCCACGACCTGCCGGCCGGGCTCGCGGCGGAGAACATGCGGGACCTGCCCGGCACTGCGCATGGCGGGGTGCGGGACATCGCGATGTCGCCGTCGATGTCCTGGGACCACCTCGCCCGGTTGCGGGAGCTGACGACGCTTCCGTTGTGGCTCAAGGGAGTTCTCCACCCGGACGACGCGCGGCTCGCGGTCGTGCACGGCATCGACGGGATCATGGTGTCCAACCACGGCGGCCGCCAGTCCGATCTGGTGCCCGCAGCGGTCGAGGCGCTCCCCGCGGTGTGCGACGCGGTCTCCCTGCCGGTGGTGCTGGACGGGGGTGTGCGGCGCGGCGGTGACGTGGCGATAGCGCTGGCACTCGGGGCCGAGGCGGTCGGTATCGGCAGGCCGGTGCTGTGGGGGCTCGCCGCGGACGGCCAGGCCGGCGTGCGCCGGGTCCTCGACGTGCTGCGCGACGAGCTCGACCACGTCCTCGCGCTCTGCGGTGGGCGGAGCCTCACCGACCTCACCCGCGACGTGGTCGTCACCCGTGGGTGCGGACGATGCGGACAATAAAGTTGCTCGCCGCGGCCGCGGTGCTGACCGCACCGCGCTGGCTGCCGGCACGAGTGGTCGCGTTGCGCGCCAAGGTGTTCGCGGCGGTCAACGGGGACAACGCGATCACGCTCCCGAACCCGGCGGTCGGGCCGGACCGGTTTCTCGAGGTCTACGGCCATCCCGCGGCGACCGGCCGCAGCAAGGGCGCCGCGCTGTCGGACCTGTTCTGGTACTGGCTCTCCCCCGGGCCGGAAGTGCACCAGGAGCACCTGGAGGCCGGCCCGCGCTACGGCGACGTGGCCCGCACGACGCTCGCGCTGTTGTCCGGACCGAGCGACGCGCTGTCGGCCGCGGCCGGCCGGTGCGCCGGCCGGGTGCTCGACGAGCTGGCTCCCGGGCGGGTCACCCTGGTGCGGCTGCGCGACCTGATGATGCCGGTGTGGGCGGAGTACTTCCACGAGCTGCTGTTCGCCGAACCGTGCCCGCGCGCGGCACGGGACCTGATCGTGGGACACGCCGACGACGTGGCGACCGCGCTGAAATGCACCGGCCTGCGCCACCCCGCCCGCCGGGCACGACTGACCCGCTACCTCGCCCGGCGGGTCGCGGCCGGTGACGTACGGCAGCCGCTACCCGCGAGCCTGTCTCCCACCGAACAGGTGCACTACCTGCAGGGCACGTTCTTCAACACCGCCGTGGTGCAGATGTCCGAGGCAATGGCGCACCTGCTGCTCGTCCTCGCCCAACACCCCGAGGCGGCGGCCCGAACCACGGGGGGCGACCGCTACTTCGGGCACCTGCTCGACGAGACCATGCGGCTCTACCCGCTGTTCGGCATCGCCCACCGCATCACGACCGGCGACATCACACTCGACGAACACACCACCATCCCGTCGGGATCGGTGCTGTGCTTCAGCTACCCCGACTACCACGCCTCCGGCCACACCAACCCGGACGTGTTCGACCCGGACCGTTGGGAGCACGTCTCGGCCCGCACCGCCCACCACATCCCCTTCGGCGTGGCCACCAACCGGCCCTGCCCGGCCTGGCGCCTGGCGCCGCTCGCGCTCCACGCGGTGACTCGTGAAGTGCTGCGACGGTTTCGGCTCCACTCCACCGTCACGCATACCCGGTCGCTGCCGAGCCGGGGGCCGTGCCTGCTCGTCCGCGTGGACACGCCGCTGTCCCCGAGACTGCTCGCGGTGGCGGGCGCGCTCCTGCGGGTGCGGGACCGGTGGGAGGACGTGTGGCGCAGCGTCGTCCAGCTCGTGCTCGGCACGTGGATGGTGCTGGACGCCCGCAGGCTGCGCCTCGCCGGACGCTACTTCGACACACACGACACCCAGGGCTGCCCACTGCAGGAGGTTACCGAGTGAACCAGATCGAGTTCGCGTTGAAGGTGTTCGCCGCGCTGGCGGTCGTACTCACCGCGACAACGCTGTGCGGACGTCTCGCCATGCTCGTGAAGCAACCCAGGGTGGTCGGCGAGATGGTCGCCGGGGTGCTGCTCGGGCCCGCGTTGTTCGGCGCGGTCGCGCCCGGCACGCAGGCCCAGCTGTTCCCGACGGACGTCAAGGGCGTCCTGTACGTGCTGAGCACCATCGGGCTGACGTTCTACATGTTCCTCGTGGGTGCCTCACTCGACCACGGCCTCACCGGCGGGTCGAACATGCGGCGCGCGTCGGTGCTCGCCGTCTCCGGCATCGTGCCGACGTTCGCGCTGGGCGCGGGTGCGGCGCTGCTGTTCTTCGGCTCGCTGAGCCCTGCCGGGACCAGCAGGTGGGAGTTCATGCTGTTCGTCGGCGGTGCGCTGTCGATCACCGCGTTCCCGATGCTGGCGCGGATCCTGCAGGAGCGCGGGATCGCGAACACCCCGATCGGCGGCCTCACACTGGTCGCGGCCGCGATCGACGACGCGGCGGCGTGGGTGATCCTCGCGGTGATCATCGCGGTGGGCACGGCCGGCAGCCCGGCCGACGCGCTGGACACGATCGCGGGCGCGGCGGTGTTCGCGGCGCTGATGCTCACCGTGGGCCGCAAACTGTTCGCCAAGCTGGGCGACCGCGTCGAGCGAGACGGAACGATGGGCCGCGACATGATGGCGCTGGTGCTGCTGGTCGTGCTCGTCGCGGGCTGGTTCACCGACTACATCGGCGTGTTCTCGGTGTTCGGCGGGTTCATCACCGGCCTCGCGATGCCGCAGTCCGCGACCGTGCGGCGGGAGTTGGAGACCCGGCTGACCGACCTGAACTCGATCCTGCTGCTGCCGGTGTTCTTCGCGTTCAGCGGCCTGAACACGGAGGTGTCCGGGTTCGGCGCGGACGGGGCCCTGTGGTGGCCACTCGCGGTGATCATGGCAGTCGCCTTCGCCGGCAAGTACCTCGGCTGCGCGACGGTGGTCCGCGTCCAGGGCTTCTCGTGGCGGTACGCGTCCGCCGTCGGTGGACTGATGAACGCACGTGGGCTGATGATCCTGATATTCATCAACATCGGCCTCGCCTACGGCATGGTGACCCCGGAACTGTTCGCGATCCTCGTCGCCGTCGCGATCGTGACCACCGCCGCCGCGATGCCGATCTACCGCGCGTCCCTGCCGGACAGCATGGACCGCACCGCAGAAGAGGACACGACCGCACCCGGCGCCCCGACCCTGCTGGCACCCAGCAAGACCTGACGTGGGGTCACGAGTCACCA
>NZ_JBJMIE010000682.1:0-4539 GCF_045807065.1 Actinophytocola sp.
CCAGTGCCACTTGACGAGCACCGTGCTGCCGTCTCCAGCCTCCAGCCGGAAGGTGTGCACCCCGAAGCCCTCCATCGTCCTGAATGAGCGGGGGATGCCACGATCGGACATGTTCCACATGACGTGGTGGGTGGCCTCGGTGTGGGTGGACACGAAGTCCCAGAACGTGTCGTGCGCGCTCTGCGCCTGCGGGATCTCCCGGTCCGGGTGCGGCTTGCCCGCGTGGATGATGTCGGGGAACTTGATCCCGTCCTGAATGAAGAAGACCGGGATGTTGTTGCCGACGAGGTCGAAGTTGCCCTCGCTCGTGTAGAACTTCGTCGCGAACCCGCGGGTGTCGCGGACGGTGTCCGCCGAGCCGCGCGACCCGAGCACCGTGGAGAACCGCACGAACACCTGCGTCTCGACCCCGTCACCCAGGAAGGCGGCCTTGCAGATCTTCGCGGCCGTGCCGTAGCCGACGAACACGCCGTGCACCCCGTAGCCCCGCGCGTGCACGACCCGCTCCGGGATGCGCTCGTGGTCGAAGTGCATGACCTTCTCGCGCAGGTGGTGGTCCTGCAGCAGCGTCGGGCCCCGCTCCCCCGCCTTCAGCGAGTGGTCGGTGTCGTACAGCCGCAGGCCCACCGACGTGGTGAGGTACTCGCCCTGCTGTCCCATCGACAGCTTCGGGGCACCGGTCGGCGCGCCCGTCGGCGACACCGTCACCGGCCCCGTCTGGTCCGGCTTCGGCGTGAGTGGCCCGCGCGGCTCGGTCGGCTCGTCGAGGGAAGGCGGCTCACTGTTCGGAACACCGGGGATGGGCGGGTTCACCAGCTCAGCGACCTTCTCCACCGCCTTCTCGAGCGCCGCCTTGACGAGCTTGCCCGGCTTGCTGGGGGCCAACGGATCCTCCTAGTGGTGGGACGAACGACGTCAGAACGTGTCCATGGGCATTACCCCGGTTTCCGTTGGTTACTCACCCGTTGACTCGGTCGAGGGTTGGCGGCGCCCGAACTCGTCACCCGGGTCCGTCGCCGCGCCGGCTCACCTGACCCCGCCGAGGACCGTCCGCTCACTCGGGGAGCGGTGGGACGCGGTCAACCAGCCGGGTAGGTCGTGGTCTCGGTGGCCTTGACGCTCGCCCACAGCGGCTGGCCGGGCGCGAGGTGCAGCTCGGCCACGGTGGCGGGCGTGACGTCGGCGAGGACCGGCGGGGTGCCGTCGAGGTGGACGCGCACGGTGTGGGCGTGCTGTTCGATGTGGACGACCGTGACCGGCCAGCTGTTGCGGGGACCGCCGGCCAGCGACGAGGAGTGCAGGCCCACCGCCGTCGGCGGGAACGCGACGTGCACCGGACCGGCGGCGGGTTCGGCGATGACGAGCCGGCCACCGCCGGCGAGGGCGACGACCGTGTCCGCCGCGGTGCCGCGGTAGAGGTTGAGGCCCACGAGCTGCGCGACGTAGTCGGTGCGGGGCTGGCGGGCGACCCGCGCGGGCGGCCCCTGCTGGACGACGGCGCCGTTCTCGATGATCACCAGGTGGTCGGCCAGCACCATGGCGTCCAGGGGGTCGTGGGTGTCCAGCAGGGTGTTGCCGGGGTTGTCGGCGAGGTGGCGGTCCAGCTCGGCGCGGATGTGCACGCGGGTGCCGGCGTCCAGCGCGGCCAGGGGTTCGTCGAGCAGCAGCAGACCCGGGTCCGTGGCCAGGGCGCGGGCCAGCGCCACGCGCTGGGCCTGGCCACCGGACAGCGCGCGGGGGCGGGTGTGCGTGTGGTCGCCGAGGCCGACCTTCGCGAGCCAGCGCCGGGCCGTGGCGCGGGCGGTCGCCCGGTCGGTGCCGCGGGCGCGGAGTCCGAACGCGACGTTCTCCAGCGCGCTCATGTGGTTGAACAGCAGGTAGTCCTGGAACACGACGCCGATGGGCCGCCGTTCGGTCGGGACGAACACCGCCGGCGGCTGGTCCCAGGGTTCGTCATCGAGCCCGAGGTGTCCCCCGGTGAGGGGCAGGAGGCCGGCCAGGGCACGCAGTGCGGTGGTCTTGCCCGCGCCGTTGGGGCCGAGCAGGGCGACGACCTGACCGGGCTCGATGGTCAGGTCCAGCGTGAGGCGGAACCCGGCGCCGCGGGCCACCACGAGGTCGGCGTGCAGGGTCATGTCGGGGTGCTGATCCAGCGGTCGCGAAGGCTCACCAGCACGGTGACGGACAGGATGAGCAGCACGATCGACAACACGATCGCCGCGCCGGGGTCGGTCTCCAGTGCCAGGTAGACCGCGAGCGGCATGGTGGTGGTCCTGCCGGGGAAGTTGCCGGCGAAGGTGATGGTGGCACCGAACTCGCCGAGCGCACGCGCCCAGCACAGCACCGTCCCGGCCACCACCCCGGGCGCGATGGCCGGCAGCGTGACACGGCGGAAGGTCAGCCAGCGGGAGGCGCCGAGGGTGGCGGCGGCCTCCTCGTAGCGCGGGTCGGCGCCGCGCAGGGCCCCCTCGACGGAGATGACCAGGAACGGCATGGCCACGAACGCCTCGGCCACCACCACGCCCGCGGTGGTGAACGGCAGCGAGACGTCGAACCAGGAGTCGAGGTACTGGCCGACGATCCCCCGCCGGCCCAGCACCAGCAGCAGCGCCACGCCGCCGACCACGGGCGGCAGCACCAGCGGCACGGTAACCAGGGCGCGCAGCACACCACGGCCGGGCAGGTCACTCCTGGCGAGGAGCCAGGCCAGCGGGACTCCCAGCACCACGCAGATGACCGTGGCCAGGCTCGCACAGACCAGTGACAGGGTCAGCGCCTGCCCGACCTCCTCGCTGAACAGCTGGCCACCGAGCGTGGACCACGGTGCCCGCACGAGCATGCCGACCAGCGGGACGACCAGGAACGCCAACCCGACCAGCGCGGGGAGCAGCAGGACGAGCGGGAGCCGTGCGCGCCGCCGAACACGTGTGGTCATGGGGCGCCGAAGCCGGCCTTCGTGAGCACGGCCTTGCCCTTGTCGGAGAGCACGTAGTCGATGAACGCCTTGGCACCGCCGGGGTTCGGCGCCTTGGCACACGCCGCGATCGGATACTCGTTGACGGCCTTGTCCGCCTCGGGGAACTCGATGCCCTCCACCTTGTCGCCGGCGGCCTTCACGTCGGTCCTGTACACGAGCGCGGCGTCGACCTCGCCCAGGGACACCTTGGACAGCACGGCCTTCACGTCCTGCTCCAGGGTGTCCGGCGCGGCCGTGACGCCGGCGGCCCCGAAGACCTTCTTCGCCGCGGCACCGCACGGCACCTGCTCGGCGCACAGCGCGATCTTCAGGTCGGCCTTGGCGAAGTCCCGAAGTCCCGCGACCCTGGCGGGGTTGCCGGCCGGCACGGCGATCTCCAGCGTGTTGGTGACGAAGGTGACCGGCTTGCCGGTGACGGCGCCGGTGTCGGTCACGTCGGTCATGTTCTTGGCCGCGGCCGAGGCGAACACGTCCGCCGGGGCCCCCTGGTTGATCTGCGTAGCCAGGGCCGAACTCCCGGCGAAGTTGAACGTGACCTTCACTCCGGGATGCGCGGCCTCGAAGTCCTTGCCGAGCCGGGTGAACGACTCCGTCAACGACGCGGCCGCGAACACCGTGACGTCCCCGGTGATCCCGGCCGTGGCGGTGGTCCGTGCCGAGGCGCCGGTGTCGCCGGACGAGCACCCGGCCAGAACCAGAACGGCAGCCAGTGCGACGGGCAACAAGCGAGACATTCACGCCTCCGGAATCTCAACGACGACATGCGTGGACTTGATCGAGGCGACAGCCACGCTGCCCACCTCCAGGCCAAGCTCCTCGGCAGCCTCCCGACTCATCAACGACACGATCCGAAACGGCCCGGCCTGCATCTCGACCTGCGCCATCACCCCGTCCTTGACCACCCTGGTGACGATGCCCTTCATCTGGTTCCGCGCCGACCGGGCAACCGTCACCCCAGCCTCCGGCGCCTCCCCCTGCCGCTGCACGAACGCCGCCAGCTCGCTCCCCTCGACCGCCATGCGCCCGTTGTCACCCTGCACCACCGGAAGACGCCCCTGATCAACCCAACGACGCACCGTGTCGTCACTGACACCGAGCAGGTTCGCCGCCTCACTGATCCGCAGATTCGGCATGGAGAGAAGTGTATAGCCGCAAACGCGGACATCAACACACACACCAACACCGATGCACCCAATCGTGACCAGAGCCCGCCGCCAAGCGACGAAGACAACCCAAGCCCCGTGACCCAAGGTGACGAGAGCGGACCCAAGCCCCGTGACGGAGGTGACGAAACCGAACCCAGACCCCGTGCGGGGTGACCAAGCCGAACCCAGACCCCATCGCAAGGTGACGCAGGCGACCCGAGCCCCGTGGTCGAGGTGACGCAGGCGACCTGAGCCCCGTGCCCAAGGTGACGGACCCGAACCCAGACCTGTGGCCAGGGTGGCGAAACAGACCTCCTCCCAAGGCGGTTCGGTGGTGGTGGCGGGGGCAAGGCAGGCAGGCGCCAGCCTGCCCCCGGAGGGGCCTGCCCAGGGCGGCGGAGGCTCGCGGGTCAAGGG
>NZ_JBJMIE010000683.1:0-15037 GCF_045807065.1 Actinophytocola sp.
CCGGCGTGCCTCCGCGCGCCGCTCCTCATCCGCCCGACGCCGAACCTCCGCCTCACGCGCCAACTCCGCCTCGCGGAGGGCTGCCGCCTCCCGCTCACGAGCCTCACGCAGGTCCCGCTCCTGAGCCTCACGCTCCAACCGCGCCTGTCGGAGAGCATCCTCGCGGCGTGCCTCATCCGCCTGGCGGCGGACCTCAGCCTCACGCTCCGCCTCACGCAGTGCCGCCGCCTCCCGCTCACGAGCTTCCCGCTCACGAGCCTCACGCAGGTCCCGCTCCTGAGCCTCACGCTCCAACTCCGCCTGCCGGAGCGCCTCCGCCCGACGCTCCTCATCCGCCCGGCGGCGAACCTCGGCCTCACGCGCCAACTCCGCCTCACGGAGCGCGGCCTCCCGCTCACGAGCCGCCCGCAAGTCCCGCTCCTGAGCCTCCCGCTCCAACCGCGCCTGTCGGCGTGCTTCCTCGCGGCGTGCCTCATCCGCCCGGCGCCGGACCTCGGCCTCAGGTTCCTGCCCGCCCCGCCGCGCGGCTTCCGCCGTCCGCGACGACCCGGCCCGCGCCCTCGCTCCGGACCCCGCCGCCCCGTCGGAGTCCGACTCGTCCCGGTCCGACTCGTCCCGGTCCGACTCCGTGTCCCGGTCGGACTCCGACTCGGAGTCGCGGTCGGGCTCACCGTTGCGGTCCGAGTCCGAGTCCGAGTCCGAGTCGCGGTCGGACTCGGTCTCGGCTGCCGACTCCCGGTCGCGGTCGCGGTCCCGGTCGCGATCGCGATCGCCGTCGGTGGCGGACTCCGAAGCCGAGTCGGAGTCCCGCTCCTGCTCCAGCTCCGGCCCTGCCGCGCGGACCGACCCCGACCTCGACGCCGAAGCCCGCGCACCGGACGCCGCGTCGGACGGCTCTCCCCTGGTCTGTCCCGAGGGCTCGGCCGGGCGGCGCCTGGCCTCCTGGCGGGCGCGGTCCGCGGTGTCGCGCTGGAAGATCTCCTCGCGGCGGCGGACCTCGCCGTCCCAGGCGCGGTACTGCTCGTCCAGGCGGTCCCGGCCGGCCTGGCGCGCCCGGTCGGCGATGGCGGCCTGCTCGGCGGCGCCGTACTCGGTCCGGTCCCAGACCACCCGGGTCGTCTGGGCCTTGTACTGCTTGACGGGCTTCTTGCCGAGCAGCCCCTTCACGTACTTCGTCTCGGTCTTCACGCGGCGTTCGTAGGTCGCCCAGCCCGCGTTGCCGTCCGCGCTGATGTGGCCCGCGGGCGAGGTCTCGACGGCGCCCTTCGTGGTGTGGATGTCCACCTTGTACCCGAGGCCCGCGAGCGCGTCCTGCAGCTCGACCACGGCCTCGCCCTCGTCGGCGCGGGAGGCGACCAGCAGGATCGACGGGTCGTCCGCCTCGTCGTACAGCCGCTTGAACGTCGGGCTGCTGGCCAGGACCCTGGCGAACTCGCCCGGCCTGACCCGGACGTCGGAGTGGCGCCCCTCATCGCCCACCTGCAGGACGAAACGGTCCCCGGCGACGTCGACCGCGACGAAGATCGGGTCGGTCCACGGTGCCGGCACGACGCTCTCCGGCCGCTCCGCGATCCTCGACAGCGCCTCGCGGGCCGTCTCGCCGGGCCTGGTGCGCACCACCGTCGGCCGGCGCCGGGCGTTCCTCGCCCAGTCGTCCAGGGCGTCCGCGCGCTCCTCCGGCCCGAACGCCAGGCCCCGGGCGTTGCGGGAACTACCCAGCCGGCTGCTGAGCACGGCGTCCCGCCGGAACTCGATGGACCTGCCCTCGGCGTCCCTGCCGCGGAACTTCTCGTTCGCCGACGACGGCATGCCGCCCACGCCGTGCACCTGGCCGCCGCCGGTCGTCGCCAACCCGGGGTCCGTCTCGACGTCGCGGTCGAACAGGCCGCGCAGCTCGGCGATCTTCCGCCGGTAGCTGTCCTTGCCGGCCGACGCCGTGTCCAGGTACTCGAAGTGGCGGCCGTCCGGGGTGCGCACGAACGGGCCGGTCCTCCCGTCACGGGCCAGGCCGGTGAGGCCGGACTCCTTGCCGGACTCGACCTGGCCCGTGCGGGGGTTCACGAAGACCGACTGGTTCGAGTAGGAGGAGAAGTCCGCCTGGTAGTACTGGTGGAACTCGTCGAAGAAGTTCCGCACGTCCGCCGCGGTGACCTCGCCGCCGTCCGGCCTGCCGGCGCGGTGCGCCAGGTCCCGGATGAACTCGTACGCCGTCGCCGCGTCGTGCTTGCCGCGCAGGTAGCCGCCGATCGGGTCCGAGTCGACCATCGCGCGGGCCAGGCGGAAGTCGCGCTCGGTGGACCACAGGCCCTCGTGCCGGTTCATGTACCGGACCGCGCCGCGGTGCTCCGGCTCGCGGTCGTGGCGGGCCTGCTCGTCGCCGAACTGGTTCTTCGAGTTCAGCTTGTCCATGTCGTGGAACAGGATCGCCTTGGCCACGGCCTCCCGGGACACGAACCGGGCGCCGTCGTCGTCGCCGCGGGTCAGCGACAGGAACTGGTTCAGCACCATCTGCGCGTGCTCGTGGTAGACCACCGGCGAGCCGGTCTCAGCGGCGCGGTACTGCCTGTTCTCCCCCTGCGGGGCGATGACCTCGGCGAACTTCCGCCCCAGGGTGTCGTGGGAGTCCCGCGCCTTCTCGTCGACCCGGCCGGTCAGCTCGTCCACGACGTGCTTCGCCGACTCCGGCCGCGGGTTGGTCAGCTCGCTCTCGATCACCTCGCGGAGGCGGTCGCCGACCTCCCGGTGGTGGCCGAACACGGCTGGGTCGCTCTTCTGCGTGTAGCCCTGCTCGTAGCGCTCGCGCCAGCTGCCGAACTCGTTGGGGAACGGCGCGCCGGCGCGGGTGTCGAAGTCGGCCTTGTTCCGCAGCGCGTCGGTCGCGATCGTGGCGCCGATCTGGGCCATCGTCGCGAACTCCGGCACCCGCCTGCGCATGAAGCCGTCGACCTCGGCGTGGCTCACCTGGCGCAGCGGCAGGTTCTCCAGCACGTCGCCGACGTTCGAGGCCGCCGTCTGGCTGACGCGGTCCGCCAGCTGGCGCCGGTACCGGGGGTCGACCAGCCCGAAGGACGGGTCGCGGTTGATCCGGTCGCGCACCGACTCCTCGAGACCGTCGGTGATCTTCTCCTCGAACAGCCGGCGCTGCGTGTCGGGGTCGACGTCGACCAGGTTCTCGGCGAGGGCCTGGTCGATGGTGTCCTTGCGGACGCCGTCGATGACCGGCCCCTGGACGATCTCCCGCAGCGCCGTGGTGTCGATCGCCAGCGGCGCGTTCGCCACCGCGGCCCGCAGCGCGGGGTCGCGCCGCACGTCGGCCAGGACGTCGTCGAGGAACCTGGTGAGCCGCTGGCCGGACAGCCAACCGCTCGTCTCGCCGCGGTTGGCGTGCTCGGCCAGCGCGTCGCTGTGCGCGGAGTCGGTGGCCAGCCGGGTGAAGTGGTCGGCGAGGTGCGTCGCGACGATGTCCCGCAGGGTGTCGCGCAGCGCGTTCTCGAACGTCCCCTTGTCCAGCGCCGCGAACCGGCCGTCCGCGATGGCGTGGTCGGCCAGCGCGTTCGCCATCGGGGTGACCACGGTGTCGCGGAAGCTGCCGTGGTGGCTGTTGCCGTGCTGGATCGAGTCGGCCAGCTCGGCCAGGGACGCCACGCCGCGCGGCACGCCGGCCCCGGCGGGCCCGTTCATCCCGCGCACCATCATCTCGGCCGGCCGGGTGAAGCCCGCCGCGAACTTCCGCAGCGAGTCGCCCAGCTCGGTGAGCACCCGACCGCGGTCGACCGGCGGCGCGACCTGCTCCACCAGGGTCTTGGTGACGCCGCCGACCTCCCGGCGGATCGCGTTAGACACCTGCTCCAGGTTGCGGGCGGTGGGGCCGTAGGAGTTGACGAACGTGTTGAGCGTCGCCCGCAGCTTGTCGGCACGCGGCGCGGGGGCCTTGCCGCCCCGGCCGCCCTTCCTGCCGCCGTCCACACCCGGGATCGCCTCGTCAGGGCTGAAGAAGGCCGACGTGCGCTGCCCGGCCGCGACCTCCGGCTCGGTCCACAGGACGTACGCCTCGCGCAGCCGGGCGGCCAGGGCACGCAGCTGCTTCGGGTCGTTGCGGAACCCGTCGAAGCGCACCTTCCCGTCCTGGTCGCGCTTCCAGTGGAACCACGGGTCGTTGTCCGGTCCGAGGTCCGTGGAGGAGAAGTCCGGCCTGATGCCCAGGCGCTCGTAGAGGTCCGAGATCGGTTCCACGCGCCCGGACAGGTCCGGGCGGGCGTGCCCGGTGCTCTCCGGCGGCACGTAGGTGACCAGGGAGCCGTCGAGCGCGTGCGCGCGCAGGTTGTCGAGGTCGGCGCCGCGCATGCCGAACTGGTTGACGTCGCCGCTCTGGTCGACGTTCAGCGTCCGGTCCCGGGCGGCGTCCACACCCTCCGGCCGGGCGTTCTCGCTCGCCTCGAGGTAGGTGTCGAGCGGCACCAGGTAGGAGCGCAGCAGCGGCGTCGCGTGCGTCTCGCCCTTCTGGACCTGGTCGTTGCGGTACTTGGCCACCCACTGCACGGCACGCAGCGGGCGCCCGCCGGAGACCCACGCGACGTTCGCCTTGCCGGTCGACGGCGTCACCTTGCCGGTCGGGTCCTGGTGGACGTCCTTGTGGTCCGAGCCGGGCATGGCGGTGTCGAACACGGCGGTGTAGACGCGCACGTAGTGCTGGCCGGCGATCGTCTCGACCTCGAACTCGCCGCGGTGCTCCAGGTGGTCGGCGCCGTCGGCGGCCGACTTCGTCGGGCCCGGGTAGACGACCCCGGTCCGGCCCAGCTCGACGGCCTGCTTCGTGCCGAGGAACCGCGGCACGCCGGCCACGTTCGCGTCCACCACGTGCACCGGGCGGCCGGTGACCGGGCCGTAGGACCGCCAGTCGCCGTCGTTGCCGAGGACGTGCACCCGCAGCCCGGTCTCGGCGGCGACTGCGCCGAGGTCGAAGCCGCCCCGGCGGCGTTTCGCGGCCTCGTCCAGCGCCTTGGTGATCCGCCGGTACTCGCTGGGGGCGTGCGGGTCGAGGCTGCGCTTGACGGCGTCGAGGAGGTTCGCGACGGGGCTCGCCCCGCCCTCGGCGATGACCGCGTGCGCGCCCTGCCGGTCCAGCTGCGCCTGCTGCGCGGTGCTCAGGACGCTGTGGGCGAGCACACCGCCCGCCGGCAGGGTCGGCGACTGCTGCTGCCTGCCGTCACCCGGGCCAGCCGCCGCCCGCCGCGAGTTGCCGGACGCCGGGGGCTCGGCGGCGTCGGCGGGTTTCGGCGTGAACGGCGCGTAGACCGGGTCGAGCCGCGCGCCCCTGGGCAGCATCATGAGGCCGATCTCCGTCGGCTTCGTGCCCAGGTTCGCCGGCAGGCCGTCCTGGCCGTCGATGTAGAGGGGCCGGCCGTCGGGGAGCTTCTCGACGATGAAGTAGTGGCCCTTCTTGTTGGCGTGGTCGGTGAAGACCATCGCCTTCGCGCCGACGGGCACCTGCGGGCGCGAGATGATCCGGTCGATCGCGTCGAAGTCCGGGACCCGGCGGAACCGGCGGCCGGTGACCCGCTCCATGTCCTCGGTCCTGACCGGCGCGCTGGGGCCCGCCTCGTGCACCTCGCCGTGCTCGATCGTGTTGTAGGCCTGGATGGTGGCGGGGGCGCAGTTCGTGCGGGCACCCGGGACGCGCTTGTCGAACCTCGGCTTGTTGACCATCGGCACCAGCGGGCGGGTGGACCGCATGAAGGCCGCCGCGTCGTCGGTGTTCTTGAAGCTGCCGAGGGAGATCCGGTTCGGTGAGTGGTCCACCGGGTGGACGCCCTGGGCGGCCTCGGGCATGCCGCCCAGACCGCGGACCCGGTTCGGCGCCACGAAGAACGCGTCCTCGCCCCGGCTCCGCGCCGGCGCCTCGTTCATCGGCGCGACCGGCTCGTCATCCGCCCAGAACCCGTCCGCCGCGAGTCTCGCGTTCGGCATCCGCGAGTTGCTCGCGGTGGGCTCGCCGTCGCTGTGGCCGTCCTCCTGCCAGAACCCGCCGTCGGCGTCCGGCGTGCCGTCGCCGCGGTCCCGGCCGAAGGACCGGATCGTCTCCTCGGCGCGGTCGGCCGCGTCCTGCGCCCGGCCCGCGAAGTCGTTCCCGATGCGGCTGCCCGCCCGCATGGTGTCCAGCACGAAGCGGTTCCCGTCCTCGTTCAGCGAGGGGAAGTTCTCGACGTGCCGCTGCGCGCCGCGCCGGGCGTCCATGATGGACGGACGGACCTGGCGCCGCGCGTCCCGCGCGGAGTCGCGCGCCATGACCGGGCCCGCGTGCGCGGCGTTGGTGGACTCCCGCTGGATGCGCTCCCGCTCGGCCTTCTCGGCCCGCGCGCCCCTGGCGACCGCCGGCTGCCCGTTGCGTTCCGCGGCCTTCGCGAACTCCTCCGCACGTGCGGCGTCGGCGGCCGCGTCGGTCGCCCTGCCCGCCTCCCGTGTCGTCTTCGCGGCCGCCTGCGCGGCGGCGTGCGCGGCGTCGCTGACGGGCTGCGCGGCACGGGCCGCAACGAGCTGGGTGTCGTACTCCTGCTTGGTGGCCCAGTACTTCGCCCGCGCCTGGTCCCGCTTGGCCTCGGCGGCCGCGCGCTCGCCGTGGTCGGTCGCCTTGCCCTTGCCCTTGCCATTGCCCTTGCCGTGCTGGCGCAGCCGCAGCGCGTCGAGCTCCTTCACCGCGTCGGTCCACGCCTTGCGGGCCTCGCCGTGCGCGGTCACCGCCGTGGTGAGGGACTCGGGCAGCGGCTTCGCGGCGTCCGGGTAGTGCCGGATGGCGAAGGCGTCGGACACCAGCATCGTCGCGACACCCGCGCCCGCGTCGTCCGCCGCGCCCTTCTTCCGTGCCACGAAGAGGAAGTTGGCGTCGTGCAGGTCGACCTGGGTGATCTTGCCGTGGTCCTCGTTCGACTTGGGCGTGGCGGCCTTGCCCTTGCTGGACCCCTCGCCCTCCAGCACGCTCTCGTGGCCGCCGAGCCTGACGTTGTTGGCCTGCGTGCCCGCGAACACCGACCCGAAGTTGTTGCGGCCCTCGGTGAACGAGTTCCTGCCGCCCGGGTGGGTGACGCCACCGCCGCCCTGGACGGGCAGGCCGGCGACGTTCGCGTCGTGGCCGGTCTTCGAGCTGGTCTTGTCCGTGTAGGTGGTGTCGGACTTGGCCTCGATGTCCACCCAGTCGCTCGCCGAGGACAGCCGCGGCTCGTCGTCGAGGCCGAGGTGGACCTCCACGTCGAAGTCCGACAGCGGGAAGGTGAACCTGCCGGCCATCATGTCGGGCGTCCCGGCCTTCACCGCGGCGAGCGTCACCTCCGACCTCAGCTCGGCGATGGCCCGCGACGGCAGCTCCTTGACGCCGGGTACCCGCATGAGCGCCTGCTCGACCCGGTTGCGGAACTCGGTCATGTCGCCGAAGTAGTGCTCGGCGATGAACGTGCCGCGCTCGTAGCTCGGCAGGTCTGGCTTCGCGGCGCCCTGCTCGGTCAGCGCCATGTGGCCGGGCTGGTCCCGCCACCGGCCGGTCTGCTCGGCCGTGGCCTTCTTCGGGTACGGGTTCGCGTCCGACCACGGCTCGGGGTCGGCCTCGCCGAGCCTGTCCCCGGTCGGCTCGGGGAACGACTCCTCCGGCAGCTTCAGCATGGTGACGTCGCGCCGGGCCGCCGAGTCCTTCGCGACGGTCTCCCTCGCGACCTCGTTGCCGTTCTCGTCCAGCCCGAAGTCCCGCTCGATCCGGATGTCCAGTCCGATCGTGCCCGCGTAGGCGGCCATCGGGCCGGACGTCTCGGCCGACTGCTTGTGGCTGTTCGAGACGCTCCGGGAGGTTTCGTCGTCGCGGCGGCCCAGCGACGCGTCAGCGCCCAGGCCGCCCGCCAGGCCGCCGCTCGCCGGCCCGTGCCCGGTCTTGTCGTTCGCGGCGGCCGGGTCGGCCTTGCCCGTCATGGCGATGCCGGGCCGCGCGAACACGCCTGCCTTGCCGACCGTGTGCCCCGAGGACTTCGAGCTGGTGTCCCCCTTCGACACGGAGTCGCTGACCGCCAGCTTGTCGACGTGCTCGATCCCCGTGAACGCCGGGGTGTCGACGAAGTGGGCACCGACGCTCAGGTAGTACGTCCTGCCCTTCCAGCGACCGAGCGAGCGGCGCAGTGGCGCGATCTGCGCACCGTTCAGCGCGGCGCTCGCGGCCCGGTTCACGTTCGCGAGGACGTGGTCGACCATGCCGTGGTTGTCGTGTTCCGCGTCGTACCGGGACTTCGGCAGCAGCGCGTCGGCGCCCTCGTTCCCGAGGCTCTCCGCCAGCCTGGCGTGCAGGTGGCGCATGCGGTCGCGCACGTCGACGGTCGTGGTGATCGCGCCGACGCCCAGCGAGACGCCCTTGCCGCCGACGACGGACGCGGGCGCCGGCAGCGGCGGGACGGCCTCCTCCACGGGATTCGAGTCGAAGCTCTCCTGCCGGGACATCTGGCTGGCCGACATGGTCGCGAAGCTGTCCTCGGTGGCCGTCCTGGTGATCGGCTTGCGGGGGAAGGAGTTGGACCTGGGGGTGGGCCTGCCCTCGGACCGGGAGCCCTCGGACCGCTCGCCGGTGGACCGGGAACCCTCGGACCGGGAACCCTCGGACCGGCTCTCGGAGCCCGAGTCCGATGCCGGCTCGGACCGGGTCTCCGAAGCAGGCTCGGACCTGGTCTCCGAAGCCGAGTCGGGGGTGACGGCGGAGCGGGTGTCCGCCCTGGCGTCGCCGATCGCCTTCATCGCCGCGATCTGCTCGTCCGTCGCCCACATGAGCATGCCCTTGGGCTGGTCGAAGCTGACACCCGCGCGGCCCGGTTCCTTGCCGGGGAACAACTTCGCCTTGTCGTAGTTGTTCGTGTACTTCGCGTCGGACACGACGTCGGCCGTGTAGTCCGTCCAGACCAGGGTCTCCTTGACCAGCCGCGCGCTCTTGACCGTGGTCTCCGAAGAACTGGCGAAGTCCGACGCCTTGCCCTGGCCCCACCGCAGCTCGAAGGGGGTGGCCTCGCCGCCGACGATGCCGCGGAACCGAACCACGGGGTCCTCGCCGAGCGGGCCGCTCACGGGGAGCACCACGTCGCCCGCGGTGACGCCGAACGACGAGGACGTCTTGTCGGCCCGGCCGACACCGCTGCCGGAGCCGTAGGTCTTCTCGATCTCCTGGAACTCGTGGCGCGGGACCGGCCGCGGGTTGAACGGTGTGATCAGCACCGAGGAGCCGACCTCGAGCGTGTTCCAGCCCCGCTTCCAGTCCCGGTCTACGCTGATCGGCTCGAAACGCCGCCTGCTGCGCCGCAGCGCGTCCGGGGTCAGCTGGTCCTCATCGGTTCGCGAGCTGTGCGGGACCTTCGCGCGGCCGTCGGGGCCGAGCGCGTCGACCGGGTCGCCGGACGCGGCGTGGACCCGCTCGTCCAGGGCGTCGCCGATGTGGTCGGTGCCGAACACCGCGACCACGTCGACGTCGTCGAGGATGCGCGGCGCCTTCCTGGTCAGCTGGTTGGGCTTCGGCACGAAGTCCATCGTGTGCCTGTTCGTCGGCGCCGGGGTCTCGAACTCCCTGGCCCGCGAGGAGGTCAGCTGCTCGGGCACGAGCACGCGGAGCGGGATCTCGTGCGACGGCAGGGTCTGGGTGACCCGCTCGGGCGCCGACCTGCCCGGCAGGCCGACGCTCGGGTGGAAGGTCGACGTGACGGTCGGCGTGATGGTGAGCTTCATGCCGAACGGCCACATCTTCTGCGTGGCGGCCTTGCCGTCGGCCGCGGCGTCGCCGTGGGTCCGCTTCGTGCCCTCGCTGCTCCTGGCGGACATGTCACCGGAGCTCGACCACAGCTTGCTCTTGCCCACGTTCAGGTTGCCCGCGTGCGACAGGCCGCTGTCGCCGAGCGGGTGCCAGAACCTGGGCTGGAGGCCGATGTCGCCCTTCCTCGACCGCTCGCCGGACAGCTTCGACGAGAGCTTCTCCTTGGCCTCGCTGGTGAAGGTGAACTCGTCCGGCCTGCCCGCCGGCCTGATCTCGTCGAGCGTGGCCTTCAGGGTGACGGTGCTGCCGAACTCACCCGGCAGCGCGTCCTTCGGCTTGACGGTGAAGCTCATGCCGCGGTCGGTGAGCATCGTGTCGACCAGCTCGGACAGGTGCTCGTCCGAGATGTCCTTGCGCAGCCCGTCGCTGCGGGACAGCAGCCGCTCGATGCTCGCCTTGAGCCCACGCGAGTACGAGGCGACCTTGACGTCGCCGAACTCCACGACGTAGTCGCCGCGGGTCATGTGGTACCACTTGCGGCCCGGCAGCTTGCGCAGGCTCTGGGCCACCGCCCGGTAGATGTTGTCGCCGCCCTTGAAGTCGTCGACGACCGCGCCGCCGAGCGACCTCCTGGACTGGATCCACGGCGGCGGGAACCGCTGCTCGGTCGCGTCCAGCGGCGTGGCGTCCGCGCGCGGCGGCACCAGCCCGGCGTCCGCCGCCTTGTCGTACGAGGTCGACTGGTAGGTCACGATGTCGCCGTCGAGCGTCTTGATCTCGCCGCCCAGCGGCCGCACCTGCAGCACGTGCTCGGTGCGGTACCGGACCTCGTCGCCGGTCTTCGCGACCGACGTCCGGTAGAGGTCCTTGGCGGTGTGCTCCATGCTGTGCGAGGAGTTCATCGAGCCGCCGAACGCGGGCCCCGCACCGAGGTAGAGCGTGTTGGCGACGTCGCCGCCCACACCCACCATCAGGGAGCCCTCGGCGCCGCGGGCCGCGCTGTCCTTCTTGGTCAGCGTGTCCTTGACGAACCGGCTGTCCGTCGCCTTCACGTCCGGCACGGTGTTGATGACCTCGACGCGCCTGGCGACGGCGCGGACCTCGAACATGCTGGCCTTGTTGGACCACCGCTTGCTGTCCGGACCCTTGACCAGCGACGGGGACCGCTGCCAGCCCGCGTCCGGGTTGCGGCGGATGTCCTCCTCGGTCACCGCCATCCTGTGCCAGTTGGACTTCAAACCCGGGTCGCTGACGAGGTTCTGCAGGTCCCCGCGGCCCGAGGAACGGACCTCGGTGAGGCTCTTGGGCAGGAGCTTGGCGGCCTGCTCGAAGAAACCGTTGCCGCGCTTGGTGTTCGTGAACAGCTCCTCGATCCGCGGCGCGGCGGGGAGGGTCTTCGGCTTCTCGATGACGAACGCGTCGTCGCCGCGGCGCCCGAGGTTCAGCGGGACGTCCACCTCGACCTTGCCGGTCTCCGACCGGTTGTGGCCCACGCCCGCCGAGTCGGTGACCTGCCCGACCAGCTGGCCCTTGCCGTTGACGATCTCGTAGGACAGCTCCACCGGCACCCGCACCCGGTGCAGTGCCTTGACCTCGGCCTCGGTGGACTGGTTGGTCTTGCGCTGCCCGGAGACCTCGTGGGTCTCGTTGGGGGTGAGGGTCCCCCCGGCCTTGACGTTGACCACCAGCGGCGGCATGGCCGACATGTTGGCTTGCTTGGTGATGCCGCCGTCGCGGCTGGTGGAGGTGCTGTTGGTGGAGATGGTCTTGTTGTCGCCGCCGGGCTTCATCGTGCCCGCCTCGGCGGCCGGGTCGACGACCTCGGCCAGGTCCCACCGCTGCGTGGCCTTCGGCCGCACCTCGTAGACGTCGTCACTCGTGACGAGGCGGTACGGCTTGCGGTTCTCGCCGACGAAGGGCCGGTAGTCCGAGGTGACCTCGTGGTGGAGCTGCCTGAGCTTGTCGTGTCCGCGCAACGCGGGCACCGCGTCGCCGATGGTGCGTGCGGGGTTGACGCCCGTCAGCGCCGACGGGTTCTCCGACCTGCCCGCGCCCCGGTTCTCCAGCATGTACTCGGGAATCCCGGACCGCACGGTGTGCCCGGTGATCGGGCCGGTGAGCACCGGCGCCGGCGGCGGGGCCGGCGGCGCGGGCGTGCTCGCGGTCTCCTGGGTGGTGCCCCGCGTGCTCTGGGTGTTCTGCTGGTTCGGCTGGTCCTGGTCCTCCGACCAGAACCCGTCGCCGAGCCGGTCGTGGCTCGCGCCCGAGGACAGCGACTCCAGCTCGTGACTCTCGTCGATGGTTTCGAGCTGGCGGTTGGTCCTGGTCGCGGGCGCGTGGGGCGTGTTCGGGAAGTCGGCGGCGGTCGCCGGCGCGCTGTGTGACGGGGCCGAGGAGTTGCGGTACTGGTACAGCCCTTCGGCGATGTCGTGGGCGAGGGCGGGGCCGTCGGAGTCGACCAGTGCGTGGCTGACGATGGACACCGCGTCCTGGAAGCGGCCGGCGGGCAGGCCCGACTGCCAGCCCGCGTCGTAGAGGACCCGGATCGCCCGGCGCCGCAGCCCCTGCCGCACCTGCGCCGGCAGCTCGCCGAGCGCGTCGCGGGCGTCGTCGCGCATCGTGCCGATCTCGGTCAGCTGCTCCGGGGTGGACGGCCGGTGCGGGCTGCGCCGCGGCGACGACGGCGGGGACGGCGACCGGTTCGGCGAGGCCTCCGACGACGACGGCGGGTCGATCGGCCGGCCGTCCGGAGCGAACACCCGCTCCGGGCCGCTGGTCGGCACCAGCTGCCGCCAGCCCTGCTTGGTCAGCTTCAGCCCGGCCTCGTCGCCGGTGACGAAACCGGCCTTGTCCAACGCCTTGAACGCGTTGCCGAACTTGTTCGGCGCCAGGTGGAACTGCTCCCAGACCTCGGCCGCGCTCTTCATGTCGCCCAGGCGCCGGAAGCCGCCGTTGAAGGCCAGCACCCGTACGACCTGCTCGATGTCCGGAGTGGACTTCGGCAGCGCCGCCCGCACCTTGTCGACGATGTCATCGGCGTGGATGGCGAGCAGGTCCTCGACCGCGGGCTGCGGCAGCAGCGACCCGGAGTCGGAGTCCGAGTCGGGCAGCAGGCCCACCGGGTTGCCCAGGTGCGCCCTGGGCCGGCCGCCACCCTGCGACTCCGCCGGCATGCCGAACGTCGCCGGGTCGCCCCACTGCTGCATCCACGGCCGCAGCGTGGTGATGGTCTCGGGCTTGACCGGCAGCTCGGCGAGTGCCTCCAGCCGCTCGTTCAGCCGCTGCGCCAGGCGCTGCGCCACCGGCATGGTCGCCACGTCGTGGCCCTGCTCGGTGACCCCGTGCACCAGGCTCTGGAAGGCGTCGCGCCGCGGCCCGTTGTTCAGGTGCGCGCGGGCGGTCAGCACGGCGCGGCCGAGCATCAGCTCGTGCAGGTCGTCGTTGCTCAGGTAGTGCAGCTTGGTCCCGTCGAGGTTCGCCTCGCTGTACTCCTCGGCACGCGCGTCGACCGCGTCCACGACGTGGTCCGCCGTGGTGAACGGCACGAACGGCGAGTGCTCGCCCATCCGGCCGGCGCGCCAGTCCATCAGGTCCATCGTGTCGAGCAGGTCGAACAGGTCCTGCGCGACCTTCTTGACGCTCTCGCCGCCGATCTTCTTGCGGGAGATCATCGTCTTGAGCTTGTCGTCCCGCAGCTCGTGCGGCGAGAGCAGCTCGACCTCGCGGCCGGAGCCGTCGGCGTCCAGCTTCACCGTCGCGGGCCGCTCCCCCGGCACGACGGAGACGCTGACCTCGAAACCCAGCACGTTGCGCGAGCCGATGGTCGACGAGGCACCGGCGCCCGACAGCGGGTTGAAGTGGGAGACCTGGCCGCCGTGCGGGACCGACGGGTCGTTCCTGCGCTGCGTCTGGTACTCCTGCTGGAGCTGCTGCGCGGCCCGGTTGATGTGCTCGACGAGCCCCTGTGCCCTGTGCGCGTCGAAGTTCAGGAAGCCGGCCTCACCCGCGGTGATCCGGAAGTCGAGGTCCTTGATCTCCCGGCTGCCCTGCTGCATGGCGAGTGCCGCGCCACCGGACAGGAACGGCTTGAGGCCGTAGCCCTTCAGGACGTTCGAGAACCACTCGGCGACGTCGACGGCCTCCCGCACGCGAGCCGGCTTCGGGCCGTCGCCGGACCACGAGCCGCCGTCCGGCACGACCGTCCGCTGCTCGGCCAGGTCGCCGCCGCGCTTGGCGTCGGCGAAGTCCTGCCGGGACGGCATGCTCGTCTGGCCGTCCGACACCCGGCCCTGGTGCCCGCCGCGGGAGTCCGGCGCGTGGTAGCGCCGGTTGGCTTCCCGCACCGAGGGCAGGTCGCCGATCCGCGACCGGCCGCGGTCGCCGGGTGTACGGGGCGGCGCCGGGAACTCTTCGTGTGGGACCGCCGGTTGCACGGTGAAGCCGATGTCGCGGTGCCGGTTCGACACGAGCACCAGGTTGCGTGGCTTGAAGGTGACGTCGGAGTCCTCCAGCTTCGCGGTCATCGGGCCCTTGTCGTCGACGACTCGGCCTTTGCCGTCCTGGTGCTGGAAGATCGGCTTGTCGGGGCCCTCCTCGAAGTACTCGTCGTACAGGCCGACGAAGTGGCCGATCTCGTGCGCCAGCTTCTTGCCGGACAGGTTCACCGGCCAGTTGAGCTGGTTCGCTTTGATGCGCGGCCCGCCGATGTTGATCACGCCGTGCGCGCCGGCGCGGGTCGGCGTGAAGTCGACGGTCACGTGGAACTGGCGGCCGTTCGGGAGGCGGTTGCCCTGGTTGTACAGCTCCTCGACGCCCGCCTTCACGCGGTCCCGCAGGTCCCTGAGCTGCTCGGGCGTGGCGTCGCCCGGGTCGAGGTAGAGCTTCACGTGGTGGTCCTGCACCGGCACGCCGCCGATGTCGAACGTGCGGACGTCGTGCGCGATCGGGCCGCGCCAGGTGCCCACTCGCGTGCCGTCGAGCGTGATGATCGAGTCCGTCGTGAGGCCGCCCTGCTCGCCCCGCACCCGGCCGCCGGGCGGCAGCGACCGCGCCGTGTTCGCGATGACGTCGGACGGGACTCTGTTCGCCGCCGGGTCGAACCACGGTGCCGTGGAGTCCTCGCTGTGCCGCCACTTCAGGTCGTCGAGGATCGCCTGGACCGGGTCCTCGCGGAGGATCGGCGTGCCCTCCGGCGGGTCCCACGTGACCTCGGTCCTCGGCGCGTCCGGCTTGGGCGCCTCCGCCTGCTTCAGCGAGTCCTGCGGGACGTGGCCCGCC
>NZ_JBJMIE010000684.1:0-5942 GCF_045807065.1 Actinophytocola sp.
ACCTGCGTCACGAATCTCGAGGACTGTTGAGCCAAGCACCGCGTGATAGACCATGCTTTGTCTTGAGATGAGCCCCCAACCGCAGCACCCGACGCGCAACGCGCAGCAGGCGACCAGCCCTCTGCCGCGTCGCGGTCCGCTGCGCCTGTTCCGGCGGACCTGGGTCAAGGCCTGGTCGGGCAACCTGTTCTCCGAGGCCGCCGAGGCCGCCTTCTGGCAGGTGCTGTCGCTGCCGCCACTGCTGCTGGGTCTGCTGGGTAGCTTAGGCTACGTCGCCCAGTGGTTCGGCCAGGACGTGATCAACTCGGTGCACACCTCCATCATCGAGTGGTCGCACACCGCGTTCAGCAACAACGTGGTCGACGACATCATCCAGCCGACCGTGGACGACATCCTGCGCCACGGCCGCGGCGAGATCGTGACCGTGGGCTTCCTGATCTCCCTGTGGGGTGGCTCGTCGGCGATGTCGTCGTTCGTCGACGCCATCACCGTCGCACACGACCAGTACGGCGTGCGCAACGAGGTGTGGCAGCGGATCTTCGCGCTGCTGCTCTACATGGCCGCGCTGATCCTGCTGGTCATCGGGCTGCCGATCCTCGCCCTGGGCCCGGACGTGCTGCCGAAGCTGTTCCCGGTGGCATGGCGACATGAGATCGCGTACTGGGTCGACACGTTCTACTACCCGGCGCTCGGCGTGATGCTCGTGCTGGCGCTGGCCACCCTGTACAAGCTGGCACTGCCCCGCAAACTGCCCTACTACCGCGGCCTGCCGGGCGCCGTGCTCGCGATGATCGTGTTCCTGCTGTCGAGCATCGGCTTGCGGCTGTACATCTCGTGGATCACGACCACCGGCTACACCTACGGCGCGTTGGCCACGCCCATCGCGTTCCTGCTGTTCGCGTTCTTCATCGGCCTGGCGATCGTCCTCGGCGCCTACTTCAACGCGGCCATCCAGGAGATGTATCCGGCCAGGATGACCAAACGTCAACGCCGCCGCTGGCGCCGCCTGGAGATGACCAGGGCGGCGGGCGGCGCCAAGAAGGACACGGCCACCGACCCGCAGGCGGCACCGGAGCAGGCACCGCCGGACCAGGGGCCGGCGGACCAGAGGGCGGTGGACCAGGGGCCGAACACGAACGGCCAGGTGGAACAGGCCGAGGCGCCCCGCGAGGCGAGGCACGCCTCGGACTCCTAGTCGAAGATCGCCCGCGGCTTCGCGGCCTCCCGGAGCCAGCCCTCGATCTGCTGCTCCCAGTTCGTCCGGCCCATCGCCGCGTACTCGACCACGAACGACCCCAGCCGGGACTGCGCCCGCGACCCGAGCCCGCCCCCCTTCAGCACCCGGACCCGCTTCTGCACGTCCAGCACCACCTGGACGTCCCGGGGCCGGGCGAGGAAGGACACCGCCACCTCGTTGAACACGGTGGCGAAGGCCGGCGAAGGCGCGAAGCTGACCTCCTGGAAGAACGGCAGCTGCTGGTCGACCCCGTCGATCCGGTCCTTGACCAGCCCGGCGTTGCGGAACTGGAACCCGATGCGGGTCATGGCGTCCAGGATCCGGTGCTGGGCGGGCAGCGGCTCGATCGGGATGGCGTCCACGTCCTGCGGGTCGACGACCGTGCGGGAGAGGTTCAGGTTCGTCTGCAGCCCCACGGCCATGCCGGTCAGGTACTTGCCGAACACCGTGGTCACGGGCGTCTCCCACGGCATCTGCACCTCGAAGGGCACCTTGATCTGCGCGCCGGCCTTGACCAGCTCGTGCCCCGCCAGCTGGATGTTCTGGAAGGGCAGGTCGACGGTCGCGCGCTCGGCGCCCTCCTCGACCCTGGCCAGCAGGGTCACCGCGAGCGACTCGACCTCCTGGTCGACCTGACCGCCGAGGAGGATCACCTCACCGTGCAGTGTCCCGCCGGGACGGACGTGCTGGTCGAGGAGACGGGCGTCGACCGTCGCGCCGCCCTGGCCGAAGCTGGCCATCACCTTCTGGAACATGAGCGGCATACTGCCAGCAGGTGAGCGGGCGCGACGCCGTTTCAGGCATCATTGCACCGTGAGTACGCAGACGTTGCCAGAAGTCGATACCCGGGACAGCACGGGTGACGACACGCCGAAGATGTTCCACTACGTCCGCAAGGACAAGATCGCCGAGAGCGCCGTCACCGGCTCGGTGGTCGTCGCGCTGTGCGGTGAGGTCTTCCCGGTCACGCGGTCGCCGAAGCCCGGCTCGCCGGTCTGCCCCGAGTGCCAGCGGATCTACAACAACCTCCCGCCGGGCGGGGACGAGTAGCCGCACCCGGCCAAGCACGCCGGTTACATTCCGGACAAGCGCTGTTCCCACCTCCCACCTGCGTATCCTGTGCGGACCGCAGTGGAGGGAGGGCGTCACGTGCTGTGGCTTCTGGTGGTCGTGGTCGCCGTCGTCGTGCTGGTCGTCGGCGCCGTCATCGGGATGTACAACTCGCTGGTCCGCGCGCGGCACAACTACGAGAACGCGTACGCGCAGATCGACGTCCAGCTCACCCGCCGACACGACCTGATACCCAACCTCGTGGCGACCGCCAAGGCCTACATGCGGCATGAGCAGGCGACGCTCACCGCCGTCGCCAACGCCCGCGCGGCCGCCGTCCAGGCCAGGCAGGGCGCGGCACCCGGCAACGCGCCCGCCATGGCCGCGCTGGCCCGGTCGGAGAACGCGCTCACCGGCAGCATCGGCCAGTTCTTCCTGGTCGGCGAGAACTACCCCGAGCTGAAGGCCAGCGCGAACATGCGGCAGCTCGCCGAGGAGCTGACCTCCGCGGAGAACCGGGTGGCGTTCGCCAGGCAGGCCTACAACGACGCGGTCATGGTGTACCGCAACAAGCAGGACACCTTCCCGTCCAACGTCATCTCGAACATGTTCTCGTTCGGCCCCGCCGCCTACCTGGAACTGGACGACCCGGTCAAACGGGCCGCGCCCCAGATCAGCCTCGGCCGGGACGAGCAGTGAACTTCTTCCAGCGGCAGCAGGACGTCCGCAAGCTGTCCCGCCGCCTGGTCCTGCTGTTCACCGCCGCCGTGATCGCGGTGGTGGCGGTCGTCGACCTGGTGGCGTTCGTCGCGCTCGGGCTCGGCCACCAGACCGCGTCCGCGATCTTCGACGTGCTGATCGCCGTCACCGTGCTGCTGATCCTCGTGATCGGGCTGACCTCGTTGTTCCGGACCCTGTCCCTGCGCAGCGGCGGTGGCGGCAAGGTCGCCCGGTCACTCGGCGGCATCCGCGTGCCGGAGGACACCGCGGACCCGCGCCTGCGGCGGCTGCGCAACGTCGTCGAGGAGATGGCGATCGCGTCCGGGACGCCCGTGCCCGAGGTGTACGTCCTGCCGCACGAGAACGGCATCAACGCGTTCGCCGCCGGGTTCACGCCGGCCGACGCGGCGGTCGCGGTCACCCACGGCGCGCTGGAGACGCTCAACCGCGACGAGCTGCAGGGCGTCATCGCGCACGAGTTCAGCCACGTCGTGAACGGCGACATGCGGCTCAACATCCGCCTGATGGGTGTCCTGTTCGGACTGCTCGGGCTGGCCGTGGTCGGCCGGATCCTGGTGAACACCCGCGGTGACCGCAACCCGCTGCCGCTGATCGGGCTCGTGCTGATCATCGTCGGCTACGTCGGGGTGTTCTTCGGCCGGCTGATCAAGGCCGCGGTGTCCCGGCAGCGCGAGTACCTGGCCGACGCGTCGGCAGTGCAGTACACCCGGCAGACCGCGGGCCTCGCCGGCGCGCTGAAGAAGATCGGCGGTCTCGACGCCGGTTCGCGGCTGCGGGACAAGCGGTCCGAGGACGTCAGCCACATGCTGTTCGGGGAGGGCTTCTCCCGGTTCACGTCCTGGTTCGCCACCCACCCGCCGCTGGAGCAGCGGATCCGCCAGCTCGACCCGACGTTCGACCCGGCCGAGCTGGCGGCGCTGACGCAGCGGTGGCGCCAGCAGCCGCCGAACGGCCTGCTGGAGGACCAGTCGCTGGGCCTCGCACCACCCAGCCAGCTGCCGCCGCCCAACACCGCGGTGCCCGTGCTGCCGAGCCAGGTGATCCAGTCGATCGGTACCGCGACACCACCGCAGGCACAGCGCCGGGCCGGCACGATCCTCGACAACATCCCTGCGCCGTTCCTGGACCGCGCCCGCCACCCGGAAGCCGTGTTGCCGTTGGTGTTCGGGCTGTTGATGGCCGTCGACCCGCGGACCCGCGCCGCACAGCAGCACCTCATCGCCGGCCGGTTCGGCCCGGCCGTCGCGAACACCGCCGGGCAGGAGGCGCAGGCGCTGGCGTCGCTGCACCCGGTGCTGCGGCTGCCGCTCGCGGAGCTGGCGTTCCCCGTACTGCGCCGCCGGCCGCGGCCACAGCAGGACGCGGTGCTCGCGGCCATCCAGGCCCTCGTCCACGCCGACGGCCAGGTGGACCTGCACGAGTACTGCCTGTCCCGGCTGCTGTACCGCGAGCTGTACGAGTCCATGCACCGGACCACGCCGTGGCAGGGCCGCCGCGCGCCGCGGGAGGCCGTCAACCAGGCCGCCGCGACGCTGCTCTCGGTGCTCGCCGACGCCGGCCAGCAGGACCGCAACGCCGCGGCCGCCGCGTATCGTGCTGGGCTGGCACAGGTGGTGCCCGGCGCGGCACTGCCGTTCGCCCCGGTGCCGCCCGTCGCGCTGGAGAGCGTGTGGCCGGTGCTCGACGGGTTGGACGGGCCGGAGAAGCAGTTCCTGGTGGGCGGCATGGTGACCGTCATCGGGAACGACGGCGTGATGACCGTGGCGGAGATCGAGCTGCTGCGCACGGTGTGCGCGCTGCTGCACTGCCCACTGCCACCACTGGCCGACACGAGTCCGGAGCAGATAGCACAGTGAGCGGGGAACACATGCGGATCACGGAGGAGGTCGCCGCCGCGTTGGCCGGCGGCGGCCCGGTGGTGGCGCTGGAGAGCACGCTGCTCGCGCACGGCCTCCCGCCGGGTCGCAACCGAAAGGTGGCCACCGAGGTCGAGGACGCCGTGCGTGCGGCGGGCGCGGTCCCGGCCACGATCGCCGTGCTGGAGGGCCAGATCCGCGTCGGACTCACGGACGCCGAGCTGGACCGGTTGTGCGCCGCGGACTCCGGCTTCGCGAAGCTGTCCGCCCGCGACCTCGGCCCGGCCATCGCCCTGTCCCGCGACGGCGCGACGACCATCGCGGGCACCGCGGTCATCGCGCACGCCGCCGGCATCCGGGTGTTCGGCACCGGTGGTCTGGGTGGTGTGCACCTGCCGCCTCCCGGCGACCCCCTCTCCTGGGACGTGTCGGCCGACCTGGACGTGCTGTCGAGCACCCCGGTCACGGTCGTCTGCTCCGGCGTGAAGTCGGTGCTGGACATCGGCGCGACCATCGAGGTGCTGGAGACCAGGTCGGTGCCCGTGCTCGGCTACCGGACCGACTTCTTCCCGGCGTTCTACCGCAGGGAGTCACGCTTCCCGCTGTCGTGGCGCGTGGACACCCCCACGGACGCGGCGGCCGTCATCACCGCGCACCGCACGCAGGGCCTCGCCTCGGGCGTCCTGCTGACGAACCCGATCCCGGCCGAGGCCGAGATGGCCCGTGAGCTGCACGACCGCCTCCTATCGGAGGGCATGGCACGCGTCGCCGAGAAGGGCGTCCGGGGCGGCGACGTGACCCCGGTGCTGCTGGAGCACTTCCACACGGCGAGCGACGGCGTGTCCCTGGACGCGAACGTGGCACTCGTGCTGTCGAACGTCACCCTCGCCGCCGAAGTGGCCGTCGCACTCTGTGCCGGCTAGTTCGTACAACCCGTGGACGCGGATCACACCCTGGTAGGCGCCTACCAGGGCAGCTCCCCGGTCTCGTCCTGGAAGGTCCCTGTCGGACCGTCCACGTCGAGAGTCGCCAGACGCACCACAGCTTTGGCGCTTTCC
>NZ_JBJMIE010000685.1:0-8531 GCF_045807065.1 Actinophytocola sp.
ACCGCCGGTCGACGACCCTGCCCGGCAGGCCGCGCTCGACACGCTGCGCGAGGTCCGCGCCCGCGACGCCTACGCCAACCTGCTCCTGCCGCAGATCCTGCGGGAACGCCGGATCACCGGCCGCGACGCCGCGCTCGCGACCGAGCTGGCCTACGGCGCGTGCCGGTGCATCGGCCTGCTGGACGAGGTGCTGGCGGCGTGCGTCGACCGCCCGCTGGTCAAGGTGGAACCGGCGCTGCTCGACGTGCTGCGGCTGGGGTGCTACCAGCTGCTGCGCACCCGGATCCCGTCGCACGCGGCCGTCGCGTCCACCGTGGACCTCGTGCGCGCCGAACACGGCTCTCGCAGCAGCGGGTTCGTGAACGCGGTGCTGCGCAAGGTGGCCGAGCGCAGCGAGGAGGAGTGGCTGGCGGACCTGGCGCCGGACCCGGCCAAGGACCGGATCGGCAACCTCGCCATGCGTGAGGCGCACCCGCGGTGGGTGGCGCGCGCGTTCGCCGACGCCCTGGGCTCGACGGGCGACGAGCTGCGTGACGCGCTGGCCGCCGACAACGAGCGTCCGGCCGTGCACCTGGTGGCCAGGCCGGGCGAGATCACGGCGGAGGAGCTGGCGGCCATGACCGGCGGCGAGGTCGCGCCGTACTCGCCGTACGGGGTGCGGCTCGCCGCCGGCGCCGGTGACCCCGCCGGACTGGACCCGGTGCGGGAGCGGCTGGCGTCGGTGCAGGACGAGGGCAGCCAGCTGTGCGCGGTGGCGCTGACCAGGCCCCTCGTCGAGGGCGCGGACGAGCACTGGCTGGACCTGTGCGCGGGTCCCGGCGGGAAGTCGGCGCTGCTGGGCGCGCTGGTGGGCATCCAGGGCGGCCGGCTGGACGCGGTGGAGAAGGCCCCCCACCGGGCGCGGCTGGTGGAACAGTCGACCCAGGGGCTGCCGATCGTGGTGCACGTCGGCGACGGCCGGTCGCCGGCCGCGCTGGGCCTGGCGGCGGACACGTTCGACCGGGTCCTGGTGGACGCGCCGTGCACGGGCCTCGGCTCGCTGCGGCGGCGCCCGGAGTCGCGGTGGCGCCGGCAGCCGTCGGACGTCGGCGAGCTGACGAAGCTGCAACGCGAGCTGCTGCTGGCGGCCGTGGAGCTGACCCGTCCGGGTGGCGTGATCGGGTACGTGGTGTGCTCGCCGCACCTGTCGGAGACGGTCGGCATCGTGTCGGACGTGGTCCGCAAGACCGGCGTGACCCCGCTGGACACCCGCGAGGCGTTCCCGCCCGACATGCCCGACCTCGGCGACGGCCCGTACGTGCAGCTGTGGCCGCACCGCCACGGCACCGACGCGATGTTCTGCGCACTGATGAGGAAGCCCGCGTGACCCCGGACGACCTGCTGGACACCCTGGCGGCGGACCTACCCGACGCGACCGCCGGCGCGATGTTCGGCAAACGCGCACTGAAGGCGAACGGCAAGGCCTTCGCCTGCCTCAAGGGCGACGACCTGGCCTTCCGCCTCGGCGCCGGCACCCCCGACCACGGCGCCGCCCTCGACCTCCCCGGCGCCCGCCTGTTCGACCCGTCGGGCGGCGGCCGCCCGTTCAAGGACTGGGTCGCCGTCCCGGTCGCCCAGTCCGCCGAGTGGCCGCGGCTGGCCAGGATCGCCCTGGCGCAGGTCCGCGCCTGACCTGCTCCGAAGGGCGTCCTCAGGGGCGCCTTCGGGGCATGCGGTCGTAGTCTCGGCACGTGTCGATCTCCGCGCGGGGCCGCGTCGCCGTCATCTCCATGGGTGGGACCATCGCGATGGCACCCAGTGCCAGCGGCGGGATCGTGCCCTCGCTCGGCGCCGACGACCTCGTCGCCGCCGTCCCCAGGCTCGCCGAGCTGGACGTGAAGATCACCACCGAGTCGCTGCGGTCCCTGCCCAGCCCCTCGCTGGGCTTCGCGGACCTCGTCGCGCTGTCCGCGCGGGTCAACGAGGAGATCGCGACCGGCGCCACCGGCGTCGTGATCACCCACGGCACCGACACGATCGAGGAGACCGCCTTCCTCCTCGACCTGACCGTGCCGGCCGACGCGCCGGTCGTCGTCACCGGTGCGATGCGCCACCCGAACTCCGCCGGCCCGGACGGCCCGGCCAACCTCTACGCCGCCATCCGCGTCGCGACCTCGCCCAGCGCCCGCGGTCTCGGCACGCTGGTCGTGATGTCGGACGAGATCCACGGGGCCCGGTTCGTCCGCAAGAACCACACCAGCAGCACCGGCGCGTTCGTCTCACCCGGCTTCGGGCCCCTCGGCCTGGTCGTCGAGGGCGACCCGCGCATCCGCGGCGTCGCGCGCACCGGTCTCACGCTCCCGGCCGACCCGTCGGTCACCGGCGTCCGTGTCGGCTCATCACCGTGGCCATGGGGGACGACGGCGCGCTGCTCCAGCGCGCGGGCGACCTCTTCGACGGCCTGGTCATCGCCGGCCTGGGCGCCGGGCACGTCCCGGTCGCCATGGTGCCCGTCGTGACCGAGCAGGCGAGGCGGATCCCGGTGGTCCTCTCCACCCGGACCGGCGCCGGCTCGGTCCTGCGGCAGACCTACGGCTACCCGGGCTCCGAGCGCGACCTGCTCGACCGCGGCCTCATCCAGTCCGGCTTCCTCGATCCCGCCAAGTCACGGGTACTGCTCACGCTCCTGCTCGCCGCACGATCGGACAGGCAGACCATCACCGAGGCGTTCGATCTCTACCGGTGAGGCAGCAGCGCCCTACCGGTAGGTAATAGGCTCGTGAGGTGTCACGAGAACCCATGATCGCGCCCAGCATCCTCGCCGCCGACTTCGCGCGGCTCGCCGAAGCGGCCGAGGCGGTCAAGGGCGCGGAGTGGCTGCACGTCGACGTCATGGACGGGCACTTCGTCCCCAACCTGACCCTCGGCCTGCCGGTGGTCGAGGCGATCCTCAGGAGCACCGGCATCCCCGTCGACTGCCACCTCATGATCGAGGACCCCGACCGCTGGGCGGTCGGCTACGCGGAGGCGGGCGCGCACAACGTGACCGTCCACGTCGAGGCCGCCGCCGACCCGGTCAAGCTTGCCCACGACCTGCGGGCAGCGGGTGCGCGCGCCGGCCTGTCGGTCAAGCCGAGGACACCGTTCGAGCCGTACGTGGAATTGCTGAAGCACTACGACACGTTGCTCGTGATGTCCGTCGAACCGGGGTTCGGGGGACAGGAGTTCATGGCCGAGGTACTCGACAAGGTCCGCAGGGCCCGCCAGCTGGTGGACGCCGGCGAGTTGCGCGTGCTGGTCGAGATCGACGGCGGCATCAACTCCGACACGATCGAGCAGGCCGCGGCGGCGGGGGTCGACTGTTTCGTCGCCGGCTCCGCGGTCTACGGCGCGGACGACCCGGCCAGGGCGGTCGAGGCGTTGCGGGAACGAGCCAGAAGGGCGATGTAGGGGTGTTCACGGGGATCGTCGAGGAACGCGGCGAGGTCGTCGCCGTCCAGGACCTGCCGGACGCCGCGCGCGTCACCATCGCGGGACCGCTCGTCACCAGCGACGCGAGACTCGGCGACTCCATCGCCGTCAACGGCGTGTGCCTGACGGTCGTCGAGGTGGCCGACGGCGCGTTCACCGCCGACGTCATGCGCGAGACGCTCGTCCGCAGCAGCCTTGACAAGATCACGCCGGGCGAGCCGGTGAACCTGGAACGCGCGGCCGAGGTCGGCAAGCGGTTCGGCGGCCACATCGTCCAGGGCCACGTCGACGGGACGGGGGTGGTCCTGTCGCGCGAGTCGAGCCCGCACTGGGACCTCGTCCGCATCGGCATCCCGGCCAAGCTCGCCCGCTACCTGGTCGAGAAGGGCTCGATCACCGTCGACGGCGTCTCGCTCACGGTGGTGGACGTGTCGGACACTCCGTCCGGCGCGGAGTTCAGCGTGAGCCTCATCCCGGAGACCCTGCGTGCCACCACGCTCGGCATCCGCACCCCGGGGGACCGGGTGAACCTGGAGGTCGACGTGGTCGCCAAGTACGTGGAGAGGTTGGCCGCACCACACTTCGCCGGCAACCCGGCCGCGCCGGAGGAGAATGGGGTCACGGCGGAGGAGGCCCTGTCATGAGTGACATCAAGGGTATCGAGAAGGCGGTTTCGGACATCGCCGCCGGACGCCCGGTGATCGTGGTCGACGACGAGGACCGCGAGAACGAGGGCGACCTGATCTTCGCGGCCGAGAAGGCCACGCCCGAGCTGATCGCGTTTATGGTCCGCTACACGTCCGGCTACATCTGCGTGCCGCTGACCGAGGAGGACTGCGACCGCCTGAACCTGCCGCCCATGTTCCACACCAACCAGGACCGGCGCGGCACCGCGTACACGGTCACGGTCGACGCGAAGGAGGGCGTGTCCACCGGCATCTCCGCCGCCGACCGGGCCCGCACGATCCGCCTGCTCGCGGACGCCACGTCCGAGGCCGGCGACTTCACCCGTCCGGGTCACGTGGTTCCCCTCCGCGCGAAGGAGGGTGGCGTCCTGCGCCGCCCCGGCCACACCGAGGCGGCCATCGACCTGGCGGTACTGGCCGGCCTGCGCCCGGCCGGCGTCCTGTGCGAGATCGTGTCGCAGAAGGACGAGGGCGACATGGCCCGCCGCGAGGAGCTGGAGGTCTTCGCGGCCGAGCACGACCTGACGATCATCTCCATCGCCGACCTCATCGACTACCGCCGCCGCAAGGAGGTCCAGGTGGTCCGGGTGGCGGAGGCCCGCATCCCCACCCCGCACGGCGCGTTCCGCGCGGTCGGCTACGACTCCAAGCTCGACGGCATCGAACACGTGGCCCTGGTCTACGGCGACCTGGAAGACGGCGAGAACGTCCTGGTCAGGGTGCACTCGGAGTGCCTGACGGGCGACGTCTTCGGCTCCCTGCGCTGCGACTGCGGCCCCCAACTGGAGGCCGCACTGGCCGCCGTCGCCGCCGAGGGCCGCGGCGTCGTCCTGTACATGCGCGGCCACGAGGGCCGAGGCATAGGCCTCATGCACAAACTCCAGGCCTACCAACTCCAGGACGACGGCCACGACACCGTCGACGCGAACCTGGCCCTCGGCGTCCCGGCCGACGCCAGGGACTACGGCCAGGGCGCCCAGATCCTGGTGGACCTGGGCATCAAGTCGATGCGCCTGCTCACCAACAACCCGGCCAAACGCGTGGGCCTGGACGGCTACGGCCTGACCATCGTCGACCGCGTCGCCCTCCCGATCCGTCCGAACGCCGAGAACCTGCGCTACCTGCGCACCAAGCGCGACCGCATGGGCCACGAACTGGGCGACCTGGACCTGTTCGAGGGCTCGACCCAGGTCTAGCGGTCGCTCAGTGCGGGCTTGACGTCGACGATCGGGGTGCCGTCGACGGCTTCCAGGTCGCTGACGCGGATGCGGGGGCGCCCGGTCAGGAAACCCGGGTGGGCGGTCGTCTCGGTCGTGGGTATCTGCATTGCCACGATCCGGACGCGGTGCAGTCCGATCGGGTTGGGGCGGTCCGCGGAGCGGGTGCCGAACACGCCCGTCAGCCGGTTCTTCGGGTTGTCGCGCGGGTGTACGGACAGCACGTTCCGGTCGGCCTGGTGCAGCCAGGTCAGCACGATGATGTCGGCGCCGACGGACAGGTCGCCGAGGCCCGTCGCCATCTCCGGGCGGAACACCAGCCAGGCGTCGGGCGCGCCTTCCCGACCCTGCTTCGGCGCACGTGCCCGATCGGTGAGCGGGGACTCGACGTGCCCGATGGGGTTCAGCTGGTAGGTCACGGAAGGCCTCCTTGGGTGGCGTCCAGGCTGGGGGAGGATACTGCTGTTCGTGAGTGGTGAAGGCCGGCCCGAGGTCGAAGTGCAGGAGTGCGAGGGGATCCGCCTCGCCATCGCCGCCACCCGGTGGCACGACAGGATCACCTCGACGCTGCTGGAGCGGGCGCTCGCGGCGGCGAAGAAGGCCGGCATCAGGGAGCCGACCGTGGTGCGGGTGCCCGGGGCCGTCGAGCTGCCGGTCGTCTGCCAGGCGCTGGCCAAGCACCACGACGCCGTGGTCGCCCTCGGTGTGGTCATCCGCGGCGGCACGCCCCACTTCGAGTACGTCTGCGACGCGGTCACCTACGGCCTCACCCGCGTCTCGCTCGACGAGTCGACGCCTGTGGGCAACGGCGTGCTCACCGTCAACGACGAGGAGCAGGCGCTGGCCCGCTGCGGCCTGCCCGACTCCGCGGAGGACAAGGGCTTCGAGGCCACCGTCGCCGCCCTGGACACGGCGATGGTCGTGCGCGGGCTGCGGCAGCCGTGGATGGAACGGGGCTTCGAATGACCTTTCAGGCACGCCCCCACAAGGCACGGGTGGCGGCGATCGCCGTCGCGGTGTTGTTCGTCGTGGTGTTCGTGGTCGTCGCGGTGCTGCTGCGCAGCTCGTCCACCGGCGTCACCTTCTACGCCTCCGACCAGGTCGCGATGGCCGGCATCGGGCTCGTGCTGGCGGCCGGCGCGCTGTGGTTCGCCCGCCCGCGCGTGCGTGCCGACCACGAGGGCGTCGAGGTCCGCAACATGCTGGGCACCCACCACTACCGCTGGTCGGACATCGTGTCGGTGAGCTTCCCCGACGGCTCGCCCTGGGCGCGGCTCGAACTGCCCGCCGACGAGTACGTCCCGATCCTGGCCGTCCAGGCCATCGACGGCGAGCATGCCGTCGCCGCCATGCGGGAGCTCCGCCGGCTGCGCCGCGAGGCCAACGCGGACGACGCCGCGTCACGTTGAGTCACATCACATTCCGCCGACCGGTGGAAACGCGCTGAACCATTCGGCGTGCGGCCGCGTAAGGCCCGGTGTCCCACTGACAGCCGAGACACCACGGAGGCCCGGCTTGACTGCTGTCGAACCCACCACGCCCGCGAGCACCCCCGCGACCGCGCACCGGTCGCGCCGCGATGTCCTGTGTGGCCTGATGGTCGCGCTCGTCGCGCCTGGCGCGCTGGTCGCCGCCTGTTCCGACGGGTCGGACAGCTCCACCGGCGGCAACACCGGCAACACCGGCGGCGGCAACACGGCCGGCGGCGGCTCGTCGGCCGGCGGGGGTGCGCTGACCGCGCTCGCCGACGTGCCCGACGGCGGCGGCCTCATCGTCGACAACCCCGGCGGCGGCAAGGTCCTCGTCGTGCGCACCGGCACCGAGGTCAAGGCGTACAACGCCGCCTGCACGCACATGGGCACCACCGTCAACCCCCCGCAGAACGGCGTCGCGACCTGCCCGAACCACGGCAGCCAGTTCTCCACCACCGACGGCTCGGTCAAGAAGGGCCCCGCGGCGGCGCCCCTGCAGACCGTCAACGTCAAGGTCGAGGGCGACAAGGTCGTCCTCGCCTGAGCCGAGCGCTCCCCGGGCAAACGTGAACCCCGTTCGGCTTATAGCCAGACGGGTTCCCGCTGGATAGTGTGAGCGCGCCCTAACCAGCACGTTTGCTCGGGGAGTCAGGTCATGCGATCAACGAGGATCGGTCTACTCGCGGCCGCGTTACTCACGGTCGGTCTCGCCACCGCCACGCCGGCGAGCGCCGACGACCGGCCGACCGCCATCGTGTCCCTCGGGGACAGCGCCATCTCCGGCGAGGGCGCCGGCAACTACGAAGCGGGCACCCGCGGCGAGAACGGTGACTGGTGCCACCGCTCACTCAACGCCCTGGTCCACAGGACCACCGTCGCCACCAAGACGGTCAACCTCGCGTGCTCCGGCGCCGACTCGTCGAACGTGTCACTCGCCGACACCACCCATTACACGGAAGGGTCACAGTCCCGTCGCCTGATCGGTGTCGCCCAGCAGTACCGGGTCACCACGGTGATCGTGCAGATCGGCGCCAACGACGAGCCCGCCTTCGCCGACACCGTGCTCGACTGCATCGGCGAGTGGTTCAACCCGTTCAGCTCCGGCTGCAACTCCTACCTGCGCACCCAGTGGCCGCAGCGGCTGGCCGCGATGGCACCCCGCGTGCGGGCCGCGCTCGCTGACGTGAAGTCGGCCATGTCCCAGGCCGGCTACGCGAACGGCTCCTACAACCTCGTCCTCACCTCGTACGCCTCGCCGTTCACCGAGCACATGGATCCCACGCTGCACGGCCCGCAGGGCTGCCCGCTCAAGCTGGCCGACGGCCGGTGGGCACGCACCGAGGCCGTTCCGCAGTTCGCCGCGACCCTGCGCGACGTCGCGACGAGCAGTGGCGCCAAGTTCCTCGACTTCTCCCGGGCGACCGAGGGCCACGAGGCCTGTAGCGGCGGTGCCAGCACCGCGAACGAATGGGAGAACAGGATCACCGTCGACCCCTGGGCCCTGGTGACCGGCGGCCTGGACGCCATCGGCATCCACCTCGCGCAGGAGTCCTTCCACCCCAACGCGAAGGGGCATGGACAGCTCGGCCGGTGCGTCACCGAGTTCGTCAACTCCGGTCGCTCGTCGGCGCAGTGCCTGGCCGGCGCCGACGGCAATCTCCATGCCGTGTAGGCAAAAGCCATCCACAGGTGATCCGTTGGGGTGG
>NZ_JBJMIE010000686.1:0-5092 GCF_045807065.1 Actinophytocola sp.
CCTGGGAGCGCTCGGTGGAGCTGCTCGACGTCGTCGGCATCCCGCAGCCGCGCGACCGCGCCAGCCAGTACCCGCACGAGTTCTCCGGCGGCATGCGCCAGCGCGCGATGATCGCCATGGCTCTGGCCAACGACCCGAACGTGCTGCTGGCCGACGAGCCGACCACCGCGCTGGACGTGACCGTCCAGGCGCAGATCATGGCGCTGCTGGAGAAGCTCCAGGAGGACCGCAACACGGCGATCGTGCTGATCACGCACGACCTCGGCGTGGTCGCCTCCTACGCGGACCGGATCAACGTGATGTACGCGGGCCGGATCGTGGAGGCCGGCACCGCGGACGAGATCTTCTACTCGCCGCGGCACGCCTACACCTTCGGCCTGCTGTCGAGCCTGCCGAGGATGGACCAGCGCCGGCAGGCCAGGCTCCAGCCGATCAAGGGCATCCCGCCGTCACTGGCGAACGTGCCGCAGGGCTGCCCCTTCCACCCCCGCTGCGTGTTCTCGACCGAGGCCTGCCTGCCGCAGGTCCCGCCGCTGGAACCGGTGGACGGCACGGAGCACCGGGCGGCCTGCGTGCACAGCGACCGGGTGGCGATGGCTTACGAGGAGAGGGTTGCCCAGTGAACGGAGCTTGCGGGGTGAACCGCCGGGCGCACGACCGTCGCCCGGCCACTCGGAGCCTGCGAGGAGAGGGCGAGGCGCGGCGGTGACCCAGGCGACTGAACAGGGTGGACTTGGCACGGCTGAGCCGGCGACCCAGCCCATGCTCCAGGTGGACAACCTGGTCAAGCACTTCCCCATCCGCTCCGGCGTGTTCTTCAAGCGCACGATCGGCCAGGTCAAGGCGGTCGACGGGGTCACCCTCCACGTGCAGCGGGGCCAGACGGTCGCGCTGGTCGGCGAGTCCGGTTGCGGCAAGTCGACGACCGCCAGGGCGATCCTGCGGCTGATCGAGCCGACGGCGGGCCAGACCACGCTGGACGGCCTGGACATCACCGGGCTGGACAAGCAGGGCCTGCGCCGGGCCCGGCGGGACATGCAGATCGTGTTCCAGGACCCGTACGCGTCGCTGAACCCGCGCATGACGATCCGCCAGATCCTGGCCGAGAAGTACCGGCTGCTCGGCCAGGAGGTGACCCGCAAGACCATCAGCGACCTGCTGGACACCGTGGGCCTCGCCGAGGAGTACGCGGACCGCTACCCGCACGAGTTCTCCGGCGGCCAGCGCCAGCGCGTCGGCATCGCCCGCGCTATCGCCATGAACCCGAAGTTCATCGTGCTGGACGAGCCGGTGTCGGCGCTGGACGTGTCGATCCAGGCCCAGATCGTGAACCTGCTGGAGGACCTGCAGGACGGGCTGGGGCTGACCTACCTGTTCATCGCGCACGACCTGTCCGTGGTCCGGCACATCGCCGACCGCGTGGCGGTCATGTACCTGGGCAGCGTGGTGGAGATCGCCGACCGGGACGACCTGTTCGACCGGCCGCACCACCCGTACACGCAGGCGCTGATCTCGGCCGTGCCGATCCCGGACCCGCACCTGGAACGGCGGCGCGAGCGCATCGTGCTGCGCGGCGACGTGCCAAATCCGGCCAACCCGCCGTCGGGCTGCCGGTTCCGGACGCGCTGCTGGAAGTTCGAGCAGCTGTCCGAGTCCGACCAGCGCCGGTGCATCGAGGAGCCCCCGCCGCTGTACGACGTCCCTGGCGGTCAGGGCCACCAGGCGTCCTGCCACTTCGCGTCGCTCCGCGAGGTGGTACGCGCCTAGGAGGCACCCCGGGGGCTTGGGGAGGTCTCCGTCGGCGCGGGAGGAACCTCGACGAGCTGTGCCCGCTCGACCGGCCGCTGGTGATTCAGGTACGTCCACCTCGTCGCGAACCTGGCGACGGGGCACCTGGGCGTCGGCCTGAGACACCGGCGGCCGATCGTCGACGTGCTCGCGGAGGCCGCGCCCGAACACCCTGCGCCTGGCACTCGTGGCGGTGCTGATCCAGGTCGTGCCCGGCATCACACTGGAGATCCTGGCCGCGTGGTTCCGCCAACCACAGGCCCGCGGCGTCTGGGCCATGTCTTGGGTTCGCCACCCGATCGCGTGAGTGCGTCGATATCCTGACCGTCTGTTGGCCCAACGGATACGGACAAATGCATCATGACGCTCACCGCCGCGCCGCGACTGTTGCTCGTGCACGCGCACCCCGACGACGAGAGCCTCTGGACGGGCGGCACGATCGCCCGGTACGCGGCCGCCGGTGTGCAGGTCACGCTGGTCACGTGCACGCTGGGCGAGGAGGGCGAGATCATCCCGGACAGCCTTCGTGAGCTGGCCGCCGACGCGGCCGACCAGCTCGGTGGGTACCGGATCGGCGAGCTGCGGGCCGCGTGTGCGGCGCTGGGGGTCTCCGACCACCGCTGGCTCGGCGGGGTCGGTCGCTGGCGGGACTCCGGCATGGCGGGGGTGCCGGCCAACGGCCACCCGCGCGCGTTCGCCGGCGGCGACCTGGCCGCGCAGGCCGACGCGCTGGCCGAGGTCATCGCGGACGTGCGGCCCCAGGTCGTGGTCACCTACGGACCCGACGGCGGCTACGGCCACCCGGACCACGTCCGCGCGCACGAGGTGACCGTGGCGGCCTGTGACTCCGTCGACCGCCTCTTCTTCGCCGTCACCTCGCGCCGGGCCACCGAGGCGGGTGTCGCCGAGCTGGCCGCGGTGGCGGACCTGCCCTTCCGGCTCCCCGAGCCGGACGAGCTGCCCGTGACCGACGACGAGAAGATCACCACCGTCATCGACACCGCCGAGGTCCTCTCCGTCAAGATGCGGGCCATGGCGGCGCACTCGACGCAGATCACCGTCTGGCACGGCGGCGACGGGGAGCGGGCCTACGCCCTGTCGAACGGCATCGCGCAGCCCATCCCGCCCGCCGAGTACTACGTGCTGGGCCGCGGACCGGGCGAGGGCGCCGAGACGGACCTGTTCGGCGGGCTGGCGTGACCGAACCATCGCGGTTGACCGTCCGGAACTGGCTCGTGCTGGCCGTGCTCGTGGTGGACGCGGTCGTGCTCGCGGTCGTGGAGCTGCTGTTCCTGCCGCTGCGGTTCGACGGGTACCTGCTGCCGTTCGCGCTGGGCGGGGTGCCGGTGCCGGTGAGCGCGCTGGTGGCCGCCCTGACCACGCCGTGGCTGGTGAGCGTCGCGGGCAGGCTGTCGCCGAAGCTGCTGATCGCGGCCGCGCCGCTGGTCGGGTGGATCCTCGCGGTGGCCGTGTTCGGCATGTTCGGCCCCGGCAACGACCTCGTGCTGGTGGCGGACTGGCGGTCGCTGCTGCTGTTCGCCTGCGGTTCCCTACCGTCCGCGATCGTGCTCGGCCGGGTGCTCGCTACCACACTGGGGCCGTCTCTCTGAGCCGACAGCCGAGAGGGATACTAGCGGCGGCCGGTAACCTCAGCCTTGCTGGAACGCTGGACACACACGGGAGACGCAGTGACCTACGTGATCGCCGAGCCATGCATCGACCTGCTCGACAAGGCGTGCATCGAAGAGTGCCCGGTCGACTGCATCTACGAGGGCGACCGGATGCTCTACATCCACCCCGACGAGTGCGTGGACTGCGGCGCCTGTGAGCCGGTGTGCCCGGTGGAAGCCATCTACTACGAGGACGACGTCCCCGACCAGTGGAAGGAATACACCAAGGCCAACGTCGACTACTTCGACGAGCTGGGCTCGCCGGGCGGTGCGGCCAAGGTGGGCAAGACTTCCAACGACCCGCAGTGGATCAAGGACCTCCCGCCGGTCGAGCACGACGAGTGATAGCAGAGCTCCCCGACTTTCCCTGGGACACCCTGGCGGACGCCGGTGCCCGTGCCCGGGCGCACCCGGACGGGGTCGTCAACCTGTCGATCGGCACGCCCGTCGACCCCGTGCCGGCCGTCATCCAGGAGGCGTTGACGGGCGCGGCGTGGATCCCCGGCTACCCCGCCACCCACGGCACCCCCGCCCTGCGCCAGGCCGCGGTCGACGCGCTGGCGCGGCGGCACGGCGTGCACGTCGAACCCGACGCGGTCCTGCCCACGATCGGGTCGAAGGAGCTGGTCGCCTGGCTGCCGACGCTGCTCGGCGCGGGTGCCGGTGACCTGGTGGTGATCCCGCCGCTGGGCTACCCGACCTACGAGGTGGGCGTCCGGCTGGCGGGGGCGTCGATCCTGCGCACGGACAGCACGGTCGCGGCCGGCCCGGCCAGGCCCGTGCTGGTGTGGCTCAACTCACCGTCCAACCCGACCGGCCGCGTGCTGCCCGTCGAGCACCTGCGGAAGGTGGTCGAGTGGGGCCGTTCGTGCGGCGCGGTCGTGGTGTCCGACGAGTGCTACCTCACGCTCGGCTGGGAGGCGGAGCCCGTCTCGATCCTGCACCCGTCCGTGTCGGGCGGTTCGCTCGACGGGCTGCTGGCCGTGCACTCGCTGTCGAAGTCGTCGTGCCTCGCCGGCTACCGGGCGGGGTTCGTGACGGGTGACCCGGCGCTCGTGTCGCGGCTGCTGGCCGTCCGCAAGCACGCCGGCATGATCGTCCCGCACCCGGTCCAGGCCGCCATCACCGCCGCGCTGTCCGACGACACGCACGTCGCCGAGCAGAAGGCCCGGTACGCGGCTCGCCGCGCGGTCCTGCGCCCGGCGCTGGAGGCCGCCGGCTTCACGATCGACCACTCCGAGGCGGGCCTGTACCTGTGGGCCACCCGCGGCGAGGACGCCTGGGCCACGGTCGACTGGCTCGCGGCCCGCGGCATCCTGGTAGCTCCCGGCACGTTCTACGGGCCGACCGGCGACAAGCACGTCCGCGTCGCGCTCACCGCCACCGACGAGCGGGTCGAGACGGCGGCGAAGCGGCTAGCCGAGTAGCTCCACCGCGCAGCGCTCGACCTCCTCGTACGCCTCGTGCCACTGCCCGCGCGCCGCGGCCTGCCTGTCGCGTTCCCGCTCGACGAGCCGTCCCGCGACGAACGCCTCGGCGGCGCCGAACTGCCTCGCTCCGCTCGGCGTTCGCGGGCCCTTACCCGGCGTCTTCCCGCCCTTCGCCGCTCGGCGGTTCGCGTCGCTCACGGGCTC
>NZ_JBJMIE010000687.1:0-5840 GCF_045807065.1 Actinophytocola sp.
CAGAACCCCGGCAACCCGCTCAACACCGGCACCGGACGACTCCGCGCCCATCCCACCTCTCGACCCCGAAACCCCGCCACCCGACTCCACCGCCCTCTGGACCGCCACCCCACCCCGCCCCACACCCGCCGACCCCCCAACGTCAGCGGTCACCCGCTGAACCACCGGGCCGGCCGGGCCACCTTCCACACCCACCGAACCCAGAACCCCGACAACGCGCTCAACACCGAAACCAGACGGCTCCGCGGCCACCCCACTGCGCGGCACACTCCCCGACCCCGACACCCCGGTGGTCACCCGCTGAACCCCCGGATCGGCCGACCCACCTTCCACACCCAGAACCTCAGCAACCCGCTCAACACCGGCACCGGACGACTCCGCGGCCGTCCCACCTCCCGACCTCGAAACCCCGTCGCCCGGCTCCGCCACCCGCTGGACCACCGAACCAGACGAACCGGCGCCCGACCCCGAAGCCTTCTGAGCGGAGCCCTTCACTCGGGGTACCAACGGGCCAGACGAGCCCGCAGCCGGTCCAGCCGGCCGTGCCTCCGCCGTCGCCGGCACCCCACCACCAGCCACGTCAGGGACTCGGCGCGCCGAGCCCCCCGATGGCACGACGGATCGCCGGTTCCGGCTCGCCCTCTCCGGCGGAAGCGGGGCATGCGGAGCAAGCGCCAGTTCCTCCTCGACTCGTCGCCCCGGATCGGGCACCGACGGTCGCCGGGCAGTGGCCGGCGAGGTGAGACGCTGAACCGGCCGCACGTCACCCCGCCGCACGGAATCAGGCACTGGACGCGCCACGCCGTGCAGCACACCGGCCGGCGCGTCCGCGGAGACCGAATGACCCAGCGGACCGCTCAACCGGTTGTCCTGCCAGGACGTCAGGTTCTCGCGGAAGCCGGCGGTCATGGTCGGGACGGCGCCGAGAACCCCGGTGAGCGGCGGCAGCGTGCGCCAGCCGCCGTCCCAGGGTGGTGGCGGGTCCGGGCGCCGGTGGCGCCATCTGTCCAGGAAGGACACTCCAGTCACCTCCCGTCGTTCATCCTCGTGTTCAGGTTGGCTATCTCCCGGACCCACTGCTGCCGCTCACCGTGCGTCAGGTCCAGGATCTCGGCGCGTGGCCAGTGGAAGTGGTAGGCCACGTACGCGACCTCCTCGAGCAGGCGGCCGGCCGCGTACGTCACGATTCCCCCAGGCGCCCACCCGCCAGGTCGACCTCGAACGCCGTCCCGCAGGACGGGCAGGACACGCCCGCCCTCGTGTGGCCCTCGCTGTTGATGCGGCGGTAGAAGTCCTGCAGGAAGGCGATGTCGGTGGCGTACATCTGTTCCACCACCTCGACGCGGACGTCGGGCACGGTGCCCAGCGCGGTGATCACCTGGCTGAGCAGCACCACGCTCAGGTACCCGGGGTTCTCCTTGACGCGCAGGTCGATCTGCGGGCGCAGCTCGTCGCGGGCGGTGGCCAGCCGCATCCTGCCGTGGCGGTGGACCACGCCCTCGGCGTCCACGTACCCCCTCGGCAGCTCGAACTCAAACTCCGTGCGGAGCCGCGACGCGTCGACGGCGGGCCTGGGTGCCTCCACCAGCTCGTCGAGCGCGTCGAGGCCGATCGTCCTCCTTCTCATTCGACCTTGATCTCCTCGAACGTGAGGGTCACCTTCTCGGTGGCGGCGCTGGACTCGCCGGCTTTCAGCGACGGGCCCTCCCACTTGCTGGCCCACGCGTTCGTCAGCTGCATGCGCCGCACCGAGTTGCCCTCGGTGTCCTTGACCTCGATGGTGATGTTCTGCCGCGCCGAGTTGACCGCGCCGTTCTCCAGGGTCTCCTTGAGCCACTTGCTGAACTCGGAGCTCTTGTCGAGGCCGCGGGTGATCGTGACCTCGCCGCCCTTCTGCGCGCCGGGCTGCTTGCGGATGATCGGTTTGCCGGTGGCGGTCACCTGGTAGATCTCGACGACGTCCTCCTCGACGGTCAGCCCGCTGACCTCCTGGAGCGACTCGACCATGTACCCGCCGAGCTGGACGCCGAAGATGTGTGTGGCGAGAGCGTCGCCTTCTGCCATGATCGCTTGCCTTTCTACTCACTCACGAGGCTGGTGCTGTCGGAGAACTGCGCCAGCCGGAACACCACGAACTCCGCCGGTTTCACCGGCGCCACCCCGATCTCGCACACCACCTGGCCGAGATCGATGGACTCCTGCGGGTTGTTCTCCTCGTCGCACTTGACGTAGAAGGCCTCCGCGGCGGTGCGGCCGAACAACGCGCCCTGCCGCCACTGCTCGGTGAGGAACGCGGAGATGTTGCGCCGGATGCTCGACCACAGCCGGTCGTCGTTCGGCTCGAACACCACCCACTCGGTGCCGAGCAGGATCGACTCCTCCAGGAAGTTGAACAGCCGCCGCACGTTGAGGTAGCGCCAGGCCGGGTCGGAGGACAGCGTGCGGGCACCCCAGATCCGGATGCCGCGACCGGGGAAGGCACGCACGCAGTTGATGCCGACCGGGTTCAGCAGGTCCTGCTCGCTCTTGCTCAGCTGGTAGTCCAGGTCGACCGCACCGCGGATCACCTCGTTCGCCGGTGCCTTGTGCACACCGCGTTCGGCGTCGTTGCGCGCCCACACGCCGGCGACGTGGCCAGACGGCGGCACGACGGTGTTGCGCCCGGACGTCGGGTCGAACACCCGCAGCCACGGGTAGTACAGCGTGGCGTACCGGGAGTCGTAGCCCGCCTCGTCCTGGCGCCAGGCACGCACGCGCTGTGCGGACAGCCCGGGTGGCGCGTCCAGCACGGCGACGCGGTCACCCATCTGCTCGCAGTGCGCGACCACCGCCAGCTGCACGGTCTTCACGCCCTCGAGGTCGATCATGCCGCGCTGGTAGGCGCTCATGAGGTCGGGCACCGCGACCATGGTGATCTCGTCGATGCTCTCCAGGCCACCGAACCCGGTCCGCGCCTCGGCGTCGCCGAGGTACTCCTGGGCGTCCACCCTGGCCGGTGACGTGGTGGGCGGCGGCAGCGTGACGGACTGCTTGTCCGGCTTGGCCAGCGCACCGTTGCCCTGCTCGGCCACGGTGATGAGCTTGGACTGCGCGGAGACCTGGGTGACGACGAAGTTCCGGACGTTCTTGCGGGTGGACACGTCGTAGGTCTCCGCGACCCGATCGCCCTGGCGGACCACCAGGCGGAACCGGTCCTCCGGCGGGTTCTCACCGTCCACATCGGTCACCTCGACAGTGACGTCCGAGCCGGCGCCGGGCAGCGCGGCGACCCGCAACCCGCCCAGCCGCACCGGTTCTCCCGCGGCCGGCTCGGCATCGGACACCGCCCCGCCGACCCGCACGATGTAGGCCGCACCGCCGCCGTTGGTGAAATAGCCGTACACCGCGTGCGGCAGGTAGGCGCCGTCGGTGAACCCGCCGAAGTTCTGCACGTACTGGTTCCAGTTGGCCACCAGGGTCGGTTGGTGGAAGGGTCCCTGCTCGGCGAACCCGACGAAGGCGGCCACCGCCGTGCCGACACCCTCGATCGGTCGCGCTCCGGACTGGACCTCCTCCACGTACACGCCTGGGGAGAGGTACTGCGGCATACTCGCTCCTTGGTCATCTTCCCGCTCTGCCACCACAAGCCTGCTGTGTGGCGGCCCGCCGGGGCAGGTCCGCGCGACTCCGGCCGAGGGCAGTCCGCTGCCCGAAAAGGCAGCTGGCGCCGGGCGGGCCGAAGCGCCTCGGGGCAGCCGGTGCCCGAGGCGCTTCGCGTGAGGTGCACCGGGTGCTCAGGTCGCCGGGGGCGCGGACCGCGGCTCGCTCGGACTCGGGTGCGGTCCGGTCAGCCACGGGCCGAACTCGCTCGCCAGGACGAGTCGGCCCAGTTTGCGGTACTCCTGGCGCACGGCGTCGACGACGTCGGCCATCGTCACGGGCCGGTCGGCCGCGGCGGACAGGTAGGCGGCGGTGACCGCGCAGGCGCGGATCGAGCCACCGGCCAGCTCGAAGCGGTCGGCGCAGAACGACAGGTCGAGATCGTCCGCGCGGGGCATGGCCGTGCCCAGGCAACGGTCCCAGAGGGCGAGGCGCTGTTCGGCGTCGGGGACGGGGAAGTCCGCGATGACGTCGATCCGCCTGGTGAACGCCTGGTCCACATTGGACCGCAGATTGGTGGTGAGCACGGCGATGCCGTCGAAGGACTCCATGCGCTGCAACAGGTACGCCGACTCGACGTTGGCGTAGCGGTCGTGCGCGTCCTTGACCTCCGAGCGCTTGCCGAACACGGCGTCGGCCTCGTCGAACAGGAGCACGCCGTGCACGCCGGCCGCCTCGGTGAAGATCCGTTCGAGGTTCTTCTCCGTCTCGCCGACGTACTTGTCGACCACCGTGGACAGGTCGACCACGTACAGGTCCATGCCCAACTCGGCGGCGACCACCTCGGCGGACATCGTCTTGCCGGTGCCGGACTCGCCGGCGAACAGCGCCACCACGCCCCGGCCCCTGCCGCCGCCGGGGCGCATCCGCCACTCCCCCAGCACACGTTCGCGGTACCGGGCTCGACGGACCAACTCGGTGAGCTGCCGGCGCGTCGGGTCCGGCAGCACGAGGTCGGGCCAGCCGACGGACGGGACTATCCGGCGCGCCAGGCGGTCCAGCCCGGCGCCGTTCTGTGCGCGCACGCCGGCACGCACGTGCGTCAGGGTCACCGGCTGCCGGTTCAGCGCGGCCAGCCGGACGGCGACGGCGACCGCGCGGTCCACCTCGGCGACCCCGAGTCGGAAGCCCGCCAGTGCCGCCAGCAGGTCCGGAGCGGGTGGCGCGCCGGTCGCCCCGGTGAGTGCCGTCGCCCAGCGCGCCGAGCGGCGGCCGGGGTCCAGCGGGGGCACGGTGACCGTCACCGCGTCCGTCCACCTCGGATCCCAGAACTGCTGGCCGTGGAAGACCACCGGCACGTCCGCCGCCGCGAACCGCCTGAGCAGCCGGGCTCGTTGCGGCGGCAGAGCTTCGAGCGGCCCGAGCACGATGCCCGCACCACGCAGACGGGCCTCCCGGACCACGGCGTCGACCGGCGGGTCGTCCAGGTCGGCGAGCGCCACGACGTCGACCACCAGCGCCTCGCGGCCGGCCTCGGCCAGTGCGGCCACGGCCTCGAGGCCGGCGTCCGCGCCACGCAGGTAGACGGGTGTGCTGTCGAGGGGGCGGCCTCCGGCCCCCGGTTCCATCGTCCCACGCGACACCGACAATTCGGGGGGCTCGCGGGACACCGGCCGTTTCGGGGCGGGGCGGGATTGGGGGAAGAGGTTGGTCAGGAAGGCGCCCAGCCGGGTGGCGAACTCGTTCTCTCGGGGGCAGGCCGCCGTTGTCACCCTGGCGATCTCCGTTGCCGCGGAGTCGGGGGTGTCGTCGTCGAGCAGGTGGGCCACCACGCGGTCCGGGACCTGGAGCACCCGGGACAGGGCGGGCAGCTGCGGCTCCCGCACCTCCAGCAGGCCGCCCACCATCAGCGGTCCGTTGGCCGCCAGGCGGAACCGGGCGGGGCCGGCGGCCGGCTCGCCGCACAGCTCCAGTGCGAGGCCGACGGTCGCCCGGCGGCGGGTAACGTCGTCGTTGAGGTACCCGTACAGGCGCTCGAAGCGGGTGTCCACGTCCGGTGCCAGTGCGACGAGCAGGAACTCCACGTCCAGCGGGGACAGGCCGAAGCGCCGCGCGAGCGTCCCCAGCCGGGAGTCCGGCTCGGGGTCGTCCGCCTCGAACGCGAGTGGCCGGGCCGGCGGGGACAGCAGCCGCTCCACCGCGTCCGGGTTCAGGTACAGGCCGCGGTACGGGTCGTCGGGCGCGGGGTCGGTGGCCGCGCG
>NZ_JBJMIE010000688.1:0-16069 GCF_045807065.1 Actinophytocola sp.
ACGAGCGCCGTGAGTGCGCCGTCCGCCAACTGCTCCTCGCTCGCCTCGATGCCGAGAGCGCTCAGGTGGCGGCGGAACACGGCGCGGCCGTCGGGTCGCGCGACGAGCGTGGTCTCGACGCCGATCTCGGCGGCGACGTACTCGACGCGCGCCGACAGGACGACCGCGAGGTACGCCTGCCGCTCGGCGACGGCGGCGCGGTAGGCACGCAGGTTCCCGAGCATCTCTCGGGAGATCGTGACGGTGGACAGGTCGAGCAGCAGCCGTTCGCCGGGCTCGACGCAGGCGGCGTCGAGGACGAACCGGCCGTCCGCGTCGTCGTCCGGCAGCTCGCGGAACCGGGTCGCGCCCTCCCCCGAGTCCTTCAGGACCATGAGCGCGGCCGAACGCCTGCCGCACCCCGGCGCACCCGCCACGACGACCGTACCGGGATTCCGCAGGCGCGCCACCAGATCGCCGTAACCCGGCGGCATGACGAACCGCCGGTCGAGGTCGGTCAGGATGTCCTCGGGCACGAGCCGCGGCGGCCGCGCCGTGCCCGCTTCGGCCGCGACGGACTGGAGGTACAACCGCACCCGGTCGCCGATGTGCACCGGCCCGCTCGCGTCGGTGACGCTGACGTTGTGGTGTCCCCCGACCGTGCCGATCCCGCCGGCCTGGCCGACGGGTTCGTCGGGATCCGGATCCCCTGCGTCCGGATCCTCGGCGTCCTGGTCGGCACCCTCCCAGTCGTCCCCGTCGTCACGGGCCCAGTCATCGCTGTCGCTGTCACGGTCGTCGCCGGCCCAGGTGTCGGGCGCCCGGTCGTCCGGCGGGTCGGGCGCGGTCACCGCTTGCCCTTGCGGCGATCGATCCGGTCGCCGATGTGCACCGGGCCGCGTGCGTCGGTGACGTTGATGTTGTCGTGTCCCTTGGCCACCCCGATCCCGCCCGACTGGCGAGCACGCGCCCGGGGCTCGCCCTCGTCCCCGTGCTGGGCGGGCGAGGGCAGGTCGAGCACCTCGTCGAGGCGGGCGAACGCGGCCTCCGGCATCCGGGGGTCCATCGCCACGTACTGGTGGCGCACCAGATCCCGCAGTGGCGGGGGTAGGTCGTCCTTCCCGGGCAGTCGCGCGGCCCCGACCAGCAGCGGCACGACCCGGACCCGATGGGTGAGTGCCTCGAGGATCTCCTTGTGGATCCAGTCCCGCGGGTCGTCGATCGCCCGGCCGCCCGCCGGCTGCCGGAAGTCGAGCCAGCGCTCACCGATGATCGACACCATGACGTCGCTGCGCCACACGTTCTTCAGCAGCTCGTCGTCGAACAGCGTGCCGGGTTCGATGGACTGGGCGTCCAGGAAGACGTTCCGCTTGCCGATCCGCTCGGACAGGTGGCGGTAGACGAGCTGCGCCGCACCGGCCTCGTCCCTGGTTCGGTAGTTCACGAAGATTCGCATCGGTGCGAAGGATGCCCGCCGCACCTGGACGGAACCTGGACCAGATCCGCACCGGTGGGGTGCGCCGGTTCAGTCCACGTCGAAGGTGGTGCCGATGCCCATGCCGGTGATCCACTCGGGGACGGGCTCGTAGCTGGTCCAGGTGAACGGGGTGGCGGTGGCCGCGTGGCCGATCAGCCACGTGCGGATCTCGTGCCCGCCGGTGCCGGTGAGGGCCTCGAGACCCTCGTGGCCGAGGGCGACGACCGGCCCCAGGTCCGGGGTGGCGAGCTGGCGGAGGAACCACGCGTCCCACTCGGCGTTGACGCGGGTGTCGTGGTTGCCGCCCATGGCACGCACGCGTGGCTCGCGGGCCGCGGCGAACGCGCGGGCGTCCTTGCGGCCGTGGATCATCGCCGCCCGCCGCTCCCCCACCACCGACGGGTCGCGCGGGTCGTTCGACGGCAGCCAGTGCGACAGGCCGCCGCTGGCCACCACCAGGACCCGGCCGGGGAAGGCGGCGCCGCGGATCGCCTCGCCGAGGGCCCGTCCCAGCTCGACGCAGCGGGCCAGGCCGGGCAGGGGCGGCGCCGCCGTGTTGACGACCAGCGGCACCAGCGGGATCTCGGGGAGCTCACTCCCGCACGCCATCTCGTAGCTCTGCACGACGCCGTGGTCGACGGTCAGCGAGTACGACAGCGACAGGTCGAACCCCGCCTCGGCGACGCCGTCGCGGATCGACCAGGCCAGGTCCGTCGCGACCGGCAGCGGGCCGGCACGGCTGCCGAAGTCGCCGAAGCCCACGGCCTCCTCGACACCCAGGACGAATGGCGGCATCACGTCGTAGAAATGGGCGTGGAAGTGGTCCGGACCGATGACCACGGCCGCGTCCGGTGCCAGCCTCCGCACGGCCTTCGCCACGCGTTCGGCGTCGGCGAGGAACACGCCGCCGGGGCCGGACGGGTCCGCCGGCGGCAGCAGGGTCGCGAACGGCGAGTGCGACATCGCGACGAACCCGACGATCTCAGCCACGGCCGTTCCGTTCCGCCAGCAGGAAGTTCCGGTGGCAACGCAGGAACTCGTCGACCTTCTCCCACTGCGGCCAGTGACCGGCGTCCGCGATCACGTGCAGCTGGGCGTCGGGCAGCCAGCCCAGCAGCAACGCCGCCTCGTCGAGGCCGCCGGTCGGGTCGTGTTCGGTCCACAGCAACAGCGTCGGCGCGGTGATCCTGCCGACCCAGCCCGGTTCCCAGGCGAAGTCCCCGCGCACCGCGGGGTCCTGCAGCACGAGCGTGTTGGTGATCGCCTGGACGAAGCCCGGCCGCGAGTAGATCGCCCGGCGCAGGTCCACCAGCTCGTCGGTCACCATCTCCTTGTGGTGGAACAGGAACTCCACCCTCGGCCGCACCGTCGCCGCGCTCGGGTCCAGCACCGCGGCCATCGTGCTGTCCCGCACCCTGGCCATCACCTCGGGCTTGTTGGCGATGTTGCCGGGCGTGTTGAGCACCAGCCGGTCGACCCGGTCCGGGTGGTGCGCGGCGGTCCACGCGACTACCCAGCCACCCAGGGACTCCCCGGACAGGTGCGCCGAGGCGATCCCCAGCGCGTCCATCAGCCCGACCAGGTGATCGGCGAGCACGTCGACCGTGTAGGGCCGGTCCGGCAGCGCCGACCAGCCGTGGCCGACCATGTCGTAGACCGTCACCCGGAAGTCCGCCGCGAGCCCGGCGATGTCACGGGCGTAGGCCTCCAGGTGTCCGCCGGTGCCGTGCAGCAGGATCAGGTCCGGCCCGCAACCGGCGCGCAGCACCCGCGTCCGCACGCCGGCGACGTCCACATGGGACAGTTCGTGGTCGGTATCCCACAGCTCCGCCCATACGGTCACGCCGCTCACGTCGTCTCCTCCTCGAAGCGGGCCCGTGCCTGCTCGACGGTCACCAGCCCGGCGCTCTGCCGCCGCCCGACACCCAGCAGGCCGAGCAGGCGGGAGTTCTCGATGGTGAGGAACTCGACCGGCTCCTCGGTGGAGTCGTTGTAGTGGCGGTGCCAGGTCCACGGCGGGGTGTAGACGAAGTCGCCGGTCGACCAGGACCCGGTCTCGTCCTCGACCTCGCTGTGCCCGGTGCCCGCGATCACGTAGTGCACGGTCTCGTGGTGGTGGCGCTGCATGTCCGAGCTCTCGCCGGGTGGGATCGTCTGCCGGAAGATCTCGAACGTCGCCGTGGGCAGCCGGCCCGCGATCGACAGCGTCGTCGGGTTGTGCACCTGGTCGGCCGGCAGCGTCTCCAGCTCGCCGGCCCGCACGACGATCGGCCGCGCCGTGCTCGGCCGCACGGTGTCGGAGAGCGCGCCGAGGAACTCGGTCACGCTGAAGTCGGGCCCGGACTGTGCCATCAGATCGTCTCCGTCCTGCCGCCGTCGACCGTGAGCACGGTCCCGTTCACGTAGCTGGCGGCGGCCGAGGCCAGGAAGGCCCCGGCCGCGCCGATCTCCTCCGGGCGCCCTGCCCGCCCGGCCGGGATCGTCTCCAGGTCGCGCCGCTGCGCGTCACCGGGGCGGCCGGCCAGGATCTCCCGGCGGCGCCGGGTGTCCGTGGCACCGGGCGCGACGCAGTTGACCGTCACCCCCCGGTCCGCGTGCTCCAGCGACAGCAGCTTCGCGGCCGCGGTGACGGCCGAGCGCAGCACGACCGACGTGGCGAGGTCGGGTTGCGGTTGCCGCACGGCCGTCGACGTCACGAACACCACGCGCCCGAACCCCCGCTCGGCCATCCGCGGCAACGCGTGGCGGGCCAGCCGCAGCGGTCCCAGCAGGAGCAGGTCGGTCACGTCCCGCCACACCTCCTCCGGCACGTCCAGGATCCGTCCGGGCGGCGGACCGCCGGCGTTGAGGACCAGGACGTCGGTGGGGGGCAGCCCGGCGAGGTCCGGGTCGGCCATGTCCTGCACCAGGGACCGGACCTCCGCGCCGGTGTCGTCGCGCAGCCGCGCGGCCGCGGCGTCCAGCGGCTCCGCCCGGCGACCGGTGATCACGACCCGGTAGCCGGTCCACGCGAGCGCCTCGGCCGTCGCGTACCCGATGCCGGTGGCGCCACCACCGATGAGTGCGGTCCTGCTGGCCATGGGGTTAGCCTGGCGGCCATGACTCCGCCGAGCCAACGATGAGTCCCGCTGAGCGGGACGGCGCGACGGGTGGGCTCGACCGCGCCGCCGCGATCCTCTCCGCGTTCGACGCCGCGCACCGGGAGCTGACGCTGGCCACCCTGGTGCTGCGCAGCGGACTGCCGCGGTCGACCACGCACCGCACCGCCGAGAAGATGATCCGGTTGGGGTGGCTGGACAAGCCCAAGGACCGGTACCGGATCGGCAACCGCCTGTTCGAGCTGTCCGGCCTGGCGCCGATCCGGCACGAGCTGCGCGAGGCGGTGCTGCCGTTCCTGCAGGACCTGTACCACGCGGCCAAGACGACGGTGCAGCTCGGCGTCCTCGACGGCACGCAGATCCTGGTCGTGGAGAAGATCACCGGGCACCGGCCGATGCCGATGCTGTCCCAGGTCGGCGGCACGGTCCCCGCGTACTGCTCCGCGCTGGGCCGCGCGATCCTCGCCTACTGCGCCCCGGAGGTCGTCGACCGCGTCCTGGAGACCGACCTGCCGCGGCGCACACCCCGCACGCTCACCAACCCCGTCGCCGTGCGGCGCGAGCTGGCCGCCGTCCCGGACCGCGGGTGGGCGCTGGAACGGGAGGAGGGCAACATCGGCGTCAGCTGCGTGGCCAGCCCCATCTTCGGCCCGCTGGGTGAGGTGGTGGCGGCCTTGTCGGTCACCGGCCCGACCGGCATGGTGAAGGCGGACCGCATCGGTCCGGCCGTCCGCCTGGCCGCAGCCGCGGCCTCCCGCGCCTACTCCACCCGCCGCTAGTCCCGGTGAGCGGGACCGAGGTTTGCGGTTGTGTGCCGTCGAGCCCACTCTGTGCTCGCCCCCGAAGGCGAACGGAGACGACGATGACTCTTGGCGGCGGATACCTGCTCCCCTCACGCGACGGCCATCAGATCGCCGCGATCGGGCTCGGCATCACGCTCAAGACCGACGGCAAGTCGACCCAGGACGCGTACTCGCTGTTCGAGTACGCCATCCCGCCGGAGACCGACGGCCCGCCCCCGCACGTGCACACGCGGGAGGACGAGTCGTTCATCTGCCTGTCGGGGCGGCTGGACGTCCACCTCGGCGGCGAGGACTTCACCATGGAGCACGGGGACTACATGTTCCTGCCGCGCGAGGTGATCCACGCGTTCCGCAACCCCTACGCCGAGGAGTCGCGCGTGATCTCCGTCGTCTCGCCGGCCGGGCTGGAGCGGTACTACCAGGCGCTGGCCGACCTGCCGCCCGGCCCCAAGGACATCGGCGTCATGAGGAAGATCATGGCCGACTTCGGCATCGAGCTGCGGCTGCCGCCCGAGGTGAGCTGACCGTGCGCGTCGCGATCATCGGGGCGGGCGTGGCCGGCCTCGCCACCGCCAAGGTCCTGCTGCAGGCCGGCCACGACGTCCTCGTGTACGAGAAGGCACCCGACGTCGGCGGGGTGTGGAGCGGCACGCGCCGCTACCCCGGCCTGACCACGCAGAGCCCGAAGGCGCAGTACTCGCTCTCGGACTTCCCGATGCCGAAGGACTTCCCGGAGTGGCCGACGGGTGCGCAGGTCCAGGACTACCTCCTCGCCTACGCCACGGAGTTCGGCGTCGACCGCGTGCTGCGGCTGGGCACCGAGGTCACCGCGGCCACCCCGACGAGCGACGGCGGCTGGGCGGTCGAGGCCGCCGGCACCACCGAGCGGTTCGACCGGCTCGTGGTGGCCAACGGCGTGTTCTGCGAGCCCGCGGTCCCGTCCTACCCGGGACTGGCCGAGTTCACCGCGGCGGGCGGGCGGCTGTGCGCCGGCACGGAGTTCCACAACGCGGGCGAGGCACGCGGCAGGCACGTGCTGGTGGTCGGCTACGGCAAGTCGGCGTGCGACGTGACGGTGCCGGTCAGCGCGGTCGCGGCGAGCACCGACGTGATCGCCCGGCAGGCGCTGTGGAAGGTGCCGCGCAAGGTCGGCGGGTTCCTGAACTTCAAGATGCTGCTGCTGACCAGGATGGGCGAGGCGCTGTTCCGCTACCTGCGTCCGCGCGGGTTCGAGCGGTTCCTGCACGGCCCGGGGAACCGCCTGCGCCGCGACATGATCAACTCCATCGGCGCGGTCTCGGTGCGGCAGTTCGGCTTGCGCCGGCTGGGCCTGGTCCCGGCCGGTCGCATGGAGGACATCGTCCGCGGCGCGATCGGCCTTGCCACGGAAGGGTTCTTCGAGGGCGTCGCCGCCGGGAGCATCACCGTGCACCGCGACACCACCATCACCCGCCTGCTCGCGGACGGCCGCCCGTACGCGGAGCTGAGCGACGGCAGCCGGCTGCCGGCCGACCTCGTCGTGTGCGCGACCGGCTTCACCCAGGGCGTGCCGTTCCTGTCGGCCGAGGTCCAGGAGCGGCTGCTCGACGAGCGCGGCAACTTCCTGCTGTACCGGCAGATCCGGCCGGTCGGCGTGCCGGGCCTGTACTTCAACGGGTACAACTCGTCGTTCTTCAGCCCGCTCAACGCGGAGATGGCGGCGGTGTGGATCGCGGCCGACCTCGCCGGTGCCCTGCCGCTGCCGGACGAGGACACCATGCGCCAGGCGGTGGTGGCGCAGTTGGCTTTCATGGACGAGGCCACCGACGCGCACCACTGCCGCGGCACGAAGATCATCCCGTTCTCGATGCACAACGTCGATGAGGTGCTGGGCGACCTCGACGTCAACATCCCCGCCGCCGTCCGGGCCGCGCACTGGCTGAACCCGGTGAACCCCAAGGCGTACCGCAAGATCACGCCGACCGTGCTGCGCCGCCTGCCGCGGACTTCTCGATCGGACCTATCTTTCCGCGCCGTGCGAGGGAAGGCTGAGGACGTTCACCGTTCCTTCCCTGCAACGAAAGGCGTGGACAGATGCGGAGACACCATCTCCGAAGAACATTCGCGCTCGTCACCACAACCGTCCTGACCTGCTCACTCACCATCGGCACCGCCTCCGGCGCCCCCGCCGCGCCCGACCCCGCCGGTCAGGACCAGGCGACACCGTCGCGCGACGTCGACAACCGGGGCGGTGCCGCGCAACCATCGGAGCGGCAGCGCGCGCTCGCCGGGCAGAGCAGCACGACGGTCCGGTGGAACAGGTACGGCACGCCCGGGACGCTCCTGCCCCGCACCGACCGCCAGCGGCGCGACGCCGCGGCCGATCCCGTCGCGATCGCGCGGAGCTTCCTCACCGACAACCGCGAGGCGTTCGGCCTCTCGGCCGCCGGCGTCGGCGAGATGGACGTGCTGGTGAGCCGGCCGATGGGCCAGGGTGCCTACGTCCTGCTGCGCCAGCGGTTCGGCGACCTGCCCTCGATCGTCGACGGGCTCGCCGCCGTCGGCATCCGCGACGGCGGCGTCGTCTACCTCAGCTCGACCATCAGCCCGGAGCGCAAGGCGCCGGAACAGCCCACCATCGCCCCGGAAGCGGCCCTCACCGCGGCCGCGGCCGACGCCGGCATCCCGGAGAGCGCCCTGGGCACCACCCGTGTCCGGCTGGGCGCGGTTCCCATGCCCGGCGCGGCACCGCGCAGCGCCTACCAGGTCGTCCTCGTGGCCGGCCAGGACACCGGCTACACCACCTACGTCGACGCCCGCACCGGTGCGGTGCTGCTCCGCGAGGACCTCGTCGACCACGACACCGACAACCCCGAGTGGGACGTCTTCCCCGCGAACCCGCCGGCCGACTACTCCTCGCGCGACAGCCGGCAGCGCTGGTGCCTCACCGCGGAGCGGGGCTGCGTCCGCACGGTCCGCACCGCGGACGGCGGCCTCGCCTGGGACATCGACCCGGCCACGGGCGCCCCGAGCCTGACCTCCGCCGGCAACGCCGAGAAGGCCACCCAGAAGTGGGACGACCTGGCCAGCGGCACGGTCGGCACCAGGACCGCGACGCCCAGCCCCACCCGCGAGTACACCTACCCGTGGACGAACCAGTGGCACCAGACCAAGTGCGACCCCGCGGTCTTCGCCACCGCGCAGCAGAACGACATCGACGCCGCGCTGACCAATCTGTTCGCCATGCACAACCGGATGCACGACTGGTCCTACTTCCTCGGCTTCACCGAGGACACCTGGAACATGCAGGCGTCCAACGGCACGAACGGCGGGCTGGGCGGCGACGCGGAGCGCGGCAACGCCCAGGCGGGCGGCCGGGCCGGTGGCGCGCCGCCGGACTTCGCGTCCCGCAACAACGCCAACCAGATCACCCCGCCGGACGGCGTGCCGCCGACCACGAACATGTACCTGTGGCAGCCGACGCCGGGCGGCTTCTACCCGCCGTGCGTCGACGGCGACTACGACATGACGGTGATCGGGCACGAGTACTCCCACGCGATCAGCGGCCGGCTCATCGCGGGCCCGGACCTCGGCTGGTCGGGTGCGCAGGCCGGCGCGATGAACGAGTCGACCTCCGACCAGTACGCCATGGAGTACCTGTACGAGTACGGGTTCCGGCCGCGCGGTGACACGCCGTACGTCACGGGCGGGTACGTCACCGGCGACCTGAAGGCGGGCATCCGCGACTACGACCTGAGCAGGAACCCGCTCAACTACAGCGACGTCGGCTTCGACATCGTCGGCGCGGAGGTGCACGCCGACGGCGAGATCTGGAACGCCGTCAACTTCGACCTCCGCCAGGCCATGGTCGACCGGTACGGCCTCGGCACCCCGGCCCTGCAGCGGGCCTGCGCCGACGGCAAGGTGCCGGTCGAGCAGTGCCCCGGCAACCGGCGCTGGGTACAGCAGTCGTTCGACGCGCTGCTGCTGAGCGCCTCCGGCGCGGTGAGCTTCGTCGACATGCGCGACGCCATCCTCGCGGCCAACGAGGTCCGCTACGGCGGCGCGGACGTGGCGCTGCTGCAGGACGCGTTCGCCCAGAACGGCCTCGGCCGGGACGCGACGAGCGCCGGGCCGAACGACCCGGACCCGACGCCGAGCTTCGCGTCCGCGTCCGGCCACAACGCGACGCTCCGGTTCGCCCCCACCGGGTCCCGTGCGCCGGCCCGGCTCTACGTCGGCGACTACGAGGCCCGCGCGGTGCCGATCGCCGACACCGACCCGAGCACCCCGCTGCCCGACACGGTGGAGATCGCGCCGGGCAGGTACTCGTTCGTGGTCGTGGCGGACGGGTTCGGCAGCAGCCGGTTCCAGCGTTCGTTCCGGGCCGGCGAGCACGCCGCGGTGCGGCCGCTGCTGCAGACCAACCTGGCCTCGCAGGGACAGGGCGCGACCGCCAGCGGAGACGGCGTGAACCTGAACAGGCTGATCGACGACACCGAGGCCACGAACTGGGCGTCGGTCGGGTCCCCCGTGGCCGGCAAGAGCGTCACGGTGGACCTCGCGGGCGACCACCCGCAGCTCGTGACGCGGGTCCAGGTGAGTGCCTACCTGCGCCCGGCGATCACCGGGGACCCCGATCCCGGCACGCAGAACCGGTTCACGGCGCTGCGGCAGTTCGAGGTCCTTTCCTGTGACGCGGCACGGGGCACCGACTGCGCGAACCCGGCGAACTACCGGCGCGTGTTCACCAGTCCCCGCAACGCGTTCCCGGCGGACGTGCCGCGGCCGACGGCACCCGACCTGTCGACGCGGTCGTTCCGGATCGCGCCGACGGTGGCCACCCACCTGATGATCCGGGTGGTCGCGAACCAGTGCACGGGCGGCCCGGACTACGCAGGCGACCAGGACAACGACCCGCGCTCGACGAGCGACTGCACGACGGGCAACCCCACGGTGGCGCAGACCGTGCGGATCGCCGAGCTGCAGGCGTTCACGTTCTGACCGCTCCCGGGTGAAGGAGGCACCACGCCGATCGCGGCGAAGCCGTCCGCGGTTTCGCCCGCGATCGGCGTGGTGCGCATCCGGCGGTCACACGTATCTGACCCCGCGCGTCCGTTCCCGCGCGTCCGTTCCCGCGATCCGCGCCTACGGGCTGGGGAACGCGTAGAAGCGGACGGCCAACCGCCGCACGCCCGGCGCGGGGCCGCTGCGGAGGCGGACGTACCGGGTGAGCAGCTCCAGGTACTCGGCCTCGAACGCGCGCAGCTCGGACTCGGTGAGCCGGGCGGAGGCCCGCTGCGCGCGGCTCCAGGGCCCGAACTCGGCGCGGTGCGCGGTGGCCCAGGACAGAAGCGCCAGCTCGCGGTGGTACAGCTGGTCGAGGTAGGCGGCCACGCGTGTGCGGTGCGGTTCACCGAAGTCGTCCGGCCGCGGCTCGCGCAGGGACTGCGGGAGTCCGACCCACCGGCCGTCGCGCTGGCGCCGGACGAACCCGTCCGCCGCCAGCCGCCCGAGACACTCCTCGACGTCGGCGACGCCGGCGCGGGCCAGCTCCTCGGTCGTGGCGGAGACCCGCAGCAGCCGTTGGTACAGCGGGTCGTCTTGCACCTCGATGTCCCGGATGGTCAGGTCCCGGTGCCGCATCTCCCCGGTGAGCAACCGCCGTGCCGCGACGAGCAACGCGACCGCGATCGGCACCTCCGCGAACGCGGCGAGCGCGACACTGGTCCACCGATCGGCCGAGGTCCAGTCGAGCAACACGTCGAACCAGGCGTCACAGCACAGCAGCGCGGCCGTCGCGGCGAGCAACGGCACCGCGGCGCGCCGCCGCCGCGACCCGAGCCACGCGGCCCCGGCGAAGCACCCCACCAACGCGACGTCGAATCCCACCCACGCCACCCGCCACTGCCCGGCATCGTGGCGGTCGGGCAGCGTGTGCGCGAGGTAGACGATCCACGGCACGAGGCAGACCGCCGCCGCCCCGAGGAACACCAACACGAAGCGACGGACCATGCCCCCGAGCGTAGGGGTGCGCGCGCCCGGCCGCTGGGCTGGCGGGAGAACCTACGGCTGCAGCCGGCCACCCATCTTGGCGATGAACGCCAGTGCCGTGTCCTCGTCCGCGTCGGGCACGCCGATGAGGATCTCGTCCACCCCGAGCGCGGCGAGGCGCTCCACCCGCTGCGGATCGGCCCGCCCGCCCAGGGCGACGACGTAGGGCCTGCCGTCGCGGCCGGCCTCGGCCCAGTGCTTGTTCAGGAGGTTGACCTGGTCGGTGATGTCGATGTCGCGCGGGGTGGTGAGCCACCCGTCGGCGTTGGCCGCGATCCAGGCGAACGTCCGCTCGGTGCCACCCGCCCCGACCAGGACCGGGAGGTGCGGCTGACGGGGCTTGGGGTAGGCCCAGCTGGCGCCGAAGGAGACGAACCGCCCGTCGTAGGCGGCGACGTCCTCGGTCCACAGGGCACGCATCGCCTCGACGTACTCACGCAGCGCGGTGTACCGGAACCCGCCGGGAATGCCGTGGTCGGCCAGCTCGTCGGTGTTCCACCCGAACCCGGCCCCGAGCGTGACCCGCCCCCCGGAGAGGAAGTCCAGGGTGGCGACCGTCTTGGCCAGCGTGATCGGATCGGACTCCACGGGCAGCGCGACGGCCGTCCCCAACCGGATCGTCGAGGTGACCGCGGCCGCCATCCCGAGCGACACCCAGGGATCGAGGGTGCGCAGGTAGCGGTCGTCGGGCAGGTCCGCGCCGCCGGTCCGGGGATGCGCCGCCTCCCGGCGCACGGGGATGTGCGTGTGCTCGGGGACGTAGAAGGAGTAGAAGCCGGCGTCCTCGGCCGCCCTGGCACACGCGGCCGGCGCGATCCCCCGATCACTGGTGAACAGCACGACCCCGAACCTCATCGACACCACCTCAACTAGAACGCGTTCTAGTCAGAAGGTAGCCGCTGGCGGCCGGGAAGGGAACGCGCTCACACGGCCGCGCCCGGACCGGGCAACGGGTCGACGTCGCGGGCGTGCATGGGTTCGCCGCAGTGGGTGCAGCGGAGGTCGACGTCGCTGATCTGGCCGCAGGCGTGGTGGCGGTAGAGGACCGGCGGGCCGGCCTCGCCCGCGAGCCACCTGTCGCCCCAGCCGGCCATGACCATGAGCAGGTCGACCAGTTGGAGACCCTTCTCCGTCAGGACGTACTCGTACCTCGGCCGCCGGTCGTAGGGCCGGCGTTCGATGACACCCCGTTCGACGAGGTGGTTCAGCCGCTCGGTCAGGACCTTGCGCGAGATGCCGAGGTCGGCCTGGATCTGCTCGAACCTGCTGAACCCCACCCACACGTCCCGCAGGACCAGTGGTGACCAGGGCTCGCCGATGACGTCGAGCGTGCGGGCGATGGAGCACGCCATCTCGCCGAAACTCGTGCGTTGCATACGACCGATCCTAACCCTTGGGGTTCCCTGAGGAAACTCCACCTGCTACGGTCATGGAGTCTCTTGAAGGAACTCACAGGGAGCGGACGAATGAGCAAGGTCTTCAGCGCCCACGCGGTCTCGGTCGACGGCTACATCACCGGACGGGACTCCGGCCCGGGACGCGGGCTCGGCGACGGAGGCGTGCTCTTCGACTGGTACTTCACGGGCGACACGCCCAGCGAGGCGTTCGGCGGGTTCGCGCTCAGCGCACCCAGCGCCCGCGTCTTCGACGCCCTCGCCGGACGGGTCGGCGCCGTCGTGACCGGGCGCAACACCTACGAGGACGCCGGCCACTTCGGCGGCGGCAGCCCGCACCCGACGGCACCGGCGGTCATCCTCAGCCACCGGCCCGCGCCGGCGATCACCGCGGCGCAGACCCTCGTGACCACGGGGATCGAGGACGCGGTGGCGGCCGCGAAGGAGGTCGCCGGCGGCAAGGACGTCGGCCTCATGGGTGGCGGCGTCCTGGCCTCGGCGCTGGCGGCCGGGCTCGTCGACGAGGTGGTGCTCCACCAGGTGCCGGTCCTGCTCGGCGGCGGTCGCCCCTTCTTCCGGTCGCTCCCCGGGCACGTGCGCCTGCGCCTCGTCGAGGCCGTCCCGGCACCCGGTGTCACCCACCTCCACTACGAGATCGAACGCTAGGAGACGCAACGATGCTCAACCCCGACGTGCGCCGTGTCATCGACGGCACCCCCATCGCCCACCTCGCCACCGTGCTCCCCGACGGCGCCCCGCACTCCGTGCCGCTCTGGGTCGGCACCCACGGCGACCACATCGCGATCCTCACCGGCCCGGACTCGCGCAAGGCCCGCAACCTGCGCCGCGACCCGCGTGTCGCGCTCTCCCTGACGCCGCCGGACAACCCGTTCCAGCCCGTCGTCATCCGCGGCCGGGTCGTCGAGTGGCTCGAGGGTGACACCGCGTGGGAGGTCGTCGACCGGATAGCGGCGAAGTACATCGGCGGCCCCTACTCGCGTGACCAGGAGCGGGTCGTCGCGCTCATCGAGCCCGACCGGCAGAGCGTGGGCTGACGGGGTCAGCCCAGCAGAGCCGGCAGCCGGTCGTAGCCGCGCAGGATCCGGGTGTCGCGGTGGGTGGCACCGGGCGTCAGCCGGAGGTTCGGGAAGCGGTCGAACAGGACCCGCAGGCCCACCTCGCCCTCCATCCGCGCCAGCGCCGCCCCGAGGCAGTAGTGGCGGCCCGCCGAGAACGCGATGTGCTCACGCGCGTTGGTCCGCCGCACGTCGAACCGGTCCGGGTCCGCGAACACCGCGGGGTCGTGGTTCGCGCCGGCGAGGATCGTGGTCACCAGGGCACCCGCCGGCACCGGCACACCCGCCACCTCCGTGTCCCGCGCGCTCATCCGGCCGGTGAGCAGGACCGGCGGGTCGACCCGGAGGACCTCCTCCACCGCGTTCGCCCACCGCGACGGCTCGGCACGCAGCGCCGCCAGCTGGTCGGGGTTGTCGTGCAGCAGGGCGATCCCGTTGCCGAGCAGGTTCACCGTCGTCTCGAAGCCGGCCGCCAGCACCAGGCCCGCGGTCGCACGCAGCTCGAGGTCGGTCAGCCCGACGCCGTCCTCGCGGGCCGCGACGAGCTGGCTCAGGAGGTTGTCACCCGGCTGGGCGCGCAGGTGCTCCAGGTGCTCGCCCAACCACCGGTCGAACGCCGCCAGCGCCGTGTGCACCCGCCGGAACCGCCGCCACGGCAACCCCATGTCGAGGCTCGGCGCCGCCGCCGTCCCCAGCGTGAGCACCCGCTGGCGCTGGGCCGGGGGCACGCCCAGGATCTCCGCGATCACCGTCACCGGCAGCAGCCCGCAGTACGCCTCGACCAGGTCGACCGGGCCGGCGGGGTCGAGGGCGTCCAGCAGCTCGTGCGCGATCTCCTCGGTGCGCCCGCGCAGGTTCTCCACCGCCCGCACGGTGAACACGCGCGTGACGAGCTTGCGGTAGCGGGTGTGGTCCGGCGGCTCGGTGACCAGCAGCGACGGCGGCGCCATGGGGTGCAGGTACTCGGCCGCCGACCACTGGGCCAGCCGGCCCCAGACCCCGGCGGCCGGCCCGATGCCGGTGCGGAAGTCGTTGCCGCCCAGCACCTCCCGCACCACCGCGTGGCTCGCGGTCAGGTAGCCGAACGCGCCGCGCGAGAGCGGGCCGCCGGCCCGGACCTCGTCGAACAGCCCGGTCAGGCGCAGCGTCGGCGTCGTGGCGCCCTCGACGAACAGCCGGGCCTGCAGGTCACCGCGCCGCGCGGCGACGAGCAACGCGGCCCTCGGCAGCCCGTGCGTCACCCCCCACCGCACCACCGGCTTGACCAACCTCTGCATCGTCCGTCCCCTCCCGGGCGTGGTACTGGCGCGTACCGCCACACTACTTGGTCAGGGCTATACCGATGTTCAACTGGGACGAGTACCGCGGCCAATACACTCAGCGGGTCACCATCCACTCACACGCAGGGGCCCGGTCGAGTGTTCAGTCGAATCGCCATCGTCAACCGTGGAGAGTCCGCCATGCGGCTCATCCACGCCGTTCGGGAATTGGCCGCGGAGACCGCGCAGCACATCGAAACCATCGCCCTGCACACCGACGTCGACCGTACGGCCACGTTCGTGCGCGAGGCCGACATCGCCTACGACCTGGGTCCCGCGTCCGCGCGCCCGTACCTCGACCTGAAGGTGCTGGAGCGCGCGCTGGTGGAGACCGGCGCGGACGCGGCCTGGGTCGGCTGGGGCTTCGTCGCGGAGGACCCGGCGTTCGCGGAGCTGTGCGAGCGGGTCGGGGTCACCTTCGTCGGGCCGAACCCGGACGCCATGCGCAAGCTCGGCGACAAGATCGGCGCGAAGCTGATCGCCGAGGAGGTCGGTGTGCCGGTCGCGCCGTGGAGCCGCGGCGCGGTCGAGACCCTCGAGGCCGCCAAGGAGGCCGCCGAGCGGATCGGCTACCCGCTGATGCTCAAGGCGACCGCGGGCGGCGGCGGGCGCGGCATCCGCGTGATCCGCAGCGCGGAGGAGCTGGAGGACGCCTACGAGCGCACCAGCCAGGAGGCCGCGCGCGCGTTCGGCAGCGGCATCGTGTTCCTGGAGCGCCTGGTCACCGGCGCCCGGCACGTCGAGGTGCAGGTCATCGCGGACGGCCAGGGCACCGCGTGGGCGCTCGGCGTCCGCGACTGCTCGGTGCAGCGGCGCAACCAGAAGATCATCGAGGAGTCCTCCTCGCCGGTGCTGGAACCGCGGCAGACCGCCGAGCTGAAGGCCTCGGC
>NZ_JBJMIE010000689.1:0-7507 GCF_045807065.1 Actinophytocola sp.
GCCACCTGCGGCGATCTCGCGTCAACGCGAAATCCGGGCCCGACGAGCGGGGTCGCCTGGGCATGTGCGGGCTCCTCGACAATTACCGGTACGACTGACCGCTGCGGGACCGATACATACCGTTACTGTTGATCATAGGAAAGCCCTTGCCGCGACCAGGTTCGGACAAATAGAGTCCTGGGAAAGCGCTTGCCTGGCAGAGTCGCCCATGGCGGGAGGAACTCGTGAGAACCCGGAGCTGCGTCGCAGCGTTCTGTCTGTCGCTGGTCGTGGGCACCATGGCGGCACCGGTCGCGACCGCTCAGGCCCGGTTCGAAGTGCTCGTCTTCTCCAAGGTCAACGGCTACCACCACGACTCGATCCCCGCCGGTCAGCAGGCGATCGTCGAGCTGGGCGCCGAGCACGGCTTCGGCGTCACCGTCACCGACGACGCGAGCGTCTTCACCGACGCCGGCCTCGCCCCCTACCAGGCGGTCGTCTTCAACAACACCAACAGCCGCGACGGCGCGATCCTCACCGCGGACCAGCGTGCCGCGTTCGAACGCTACATCCGCGGCGGCGGTGGCTACGCCGGCATCCACTCCGCCAGCGGCACCGAGTACGACTGGCCCTGGTACGGCCAGTTGGTGGGCGCCTTCTTCGACAAGCACCCGGCCGTCCAGCCGCTCAGGGTGCAGGTCGACGACCGCGTCCACCCGTCGACGAGGGACCTGCCCCAGGACTGGGCGTGGACCGAGGAGCCCTACGACTTCCGCACCAACCCCCGCGGCAGCGTGCACGTCCTCGCCAGCTATGACACCCGCAGCTACACCGGCCACACGATGGGCGCCGACCACCCCATCTCCTGGTGCCAGGACTTCGACGGCGGCCGCTCCTGGTACACGGGTCTCGGCCATGAGGTGAGCGCGTACAGCGACCAGAACTTCCGCGCGCACATCCTCGGCGGCATCGAGTGGGCGGCCGGCGCGGCCAAGGGCGACTGCGGACCCACCCAGGACGACCGCTGGCGGAAGACCCTCCTCGAGGGCGACACCGACGACCCGCTGCAGCTCGAGGTCGACAACCGGGGCCGCGTCTTCTACATCCAGCGCGCCGGCCAGCTCAACGTCTACGACCCGCGGGTCGGCCACACCTACGAGGCCGGCAGGTTCGACGCGTTCGTCCTGCAGACCCACGGCATGCACGGCTTCGCGCTGGACCCGGACTTCGCCAGGAACGGCTACATCTACGTCTACTACTCGCCGCGGACCAAGAACGTGAACCGCCTGTCGCGGGTCACCTTCGACGAGTTCACCAACACCGTCAAGAACGAGAAGGTCCTGCTGGAGTTCTTCTCCCAGCGGGAGATCAACGCCCACGAGGGCGGCGGCATGGACTTCGACAGCAAGGGCAACCTGTACCTCGCCACCGGCGACAACACGGACCCGTGCTGCGAGGGCTACGCGCCGATCGACGAGCGCCCCGGCCGGGAGAACCAGGACGCCCAGCGCACCGCCGCCAACACCAACGACCTCCGCGGCAAGATCCTCCGCGTCCACCCGGAACCCGACGGCACGTACACGGTCCCGGACGGCAACCTGTTCCCGCCCGGCACCGCGAGGACTCGCCCCGAGATCTACGTGATGGGCCTGCGCAACCCGTACCGCCTGCACGTCGACCCCACCAACGACTGGGTGTACTGGGGCGAGGTCGGCCCGGACGCGCAGGACGACAACCCGACCCGCGGCCCGATGGGCTACGACGAGTTCAACATCGCGAAGGCACCCGGCAACTTCGGCTGGCCGCTGTGCATCGGCAAGAACCGCCCGTACATCGAGTACGACTTCGCGACCGGCACCCCCGGCCAGCCGTACGACTGCGACGGCGGCCCCACCAACAACTCGCCGAACAACACCGGCCTCACGCGGCTCCCGCCCGTGCAACCGGCCTGGCTGCCCTACCCGTACCGGGTCAGTGACGAGTGGCCCGAGCTGGGCACCGGCGGCCGCCTCGCGGTCGGCGGCCCCACCTACCACTACAACCCCGACCTCGACTCGGAGACGAAACTCCCCGAGTACTACGACGGCACGACGTTCATCGCCGACTGGACGCGCAACGCCGTCTTCGAGGTGAAGAAGGACGGCGCGGGGAACGCCCTGTCCCTCAACAGGTTCCTGCCGCACAGCACGTTCCTGCGGCCGATAGACATGGAGATCGGCCCGGACGGCGCGCTGTACGTGATCGAGTGGGGGACGAACTACGGCGGCTCCGGCCGTGGCGACCCCAACTGGGACTCGGGCATCTACCGCCTCGACTACCTCCGCCCGGGAGAACGCGCGCCGGTCGCCAGGGCCACCGCGACCCCGGCTTCCGGCCACGGCCCGCTGACCGTCCGCCTCGCCAGCCAGTCGACGGACCCGGACGGCCAGGCACTCACGTACGCGTGGGACTTCGACGGTGACGGCAGGACCGACTCGACGGACGCCGACCCGACCCACACGTTCACCAGCGACGGCACGCACCAGGCACGCCTCGTCGTCACCGACCCGACGGGCCGCGGGTCGGCGACCACCGTCAGGGTGACGGTCGGCAACACGGCACCGACCGTCAGGATCACGGATCCGGTGGAGGGCCAGGTCTTCGACTGGGGCGTGCCGATCCCGTACACGCTGCGGGTGACCGACCCCGACGGCGCGGTCGACTGCGACCTGCCGCTGACGAAGGGCGGCGTCGGCCACCTGCGGCAGGTGCACCCGGTGAGCCAGAACCGTGGCTGCGCGGGCGAACTGACCCCGACCATCGTCGCCGGCCACGAGCCCAAGGACAACCTGACCTACGTCCTCGACGCGAGCTACACCGACACGGGCACCCCGGCGCTCACCGCGACCGACCGCGTCACGCTGCAGCCGCGGCACAAGGAGGCCGAGCACTACAGCCGGCAGAGCGGCACCCGCGTCGTCAACAACAGCGAGGGCAACGGCGCCGGCCTGGTCGGCGGCATCTCGAACGGTGACTGGTTGAGCTTCACCCCGGTGAACCTGAAGGGCGTGACCGGCCTCAGGTTCCGCGTCGCCAGCAGCGCCAACGGCGGCACGATCGAAATACGGCAAGGGAACCCGGACGGCCCGCTGCTGGGCGGCGCCGCCGTACCGGTGACCGGCGGCGGCCAGAACTGGACCGTGGTCACGGCACCGGTGACCGACCCCGGCGTCACGCACGAGCTGTTCCTCGTGGCCAGGGGCGGCACCGGAGACCTGTTCAACCTCGACTGGTTCGAGTTCGCTTGAGAATGAGAAGGTGGCGGCATTAGGTGTCAAGCATGGTGACCTCAAACGAAGCACGGGCCGAGCCGAAACCGGCGAGGCCCACGCCGGAACCGATGCCGGGTGCCACGATGGGCACGCGCGTCGTGAAGCTCCTCGACTCGCTGTGGCGGCCGGCGCTGCTGCTCGGGCTCATCTTCGTGGCGTGGTGGATCATCACCGCGGCCGGTTGGGTGCAGCCGTACCTGGTGCCGACGCCGAAGGCGGTGTGGGACCGGATCGTCCAGGACTGGTCGTCGCTGATGTACCACTCCTACGTCACCTTCTACGAGACGGTGGTCGGCTTCCTGCTCGCGAGCGTGCTCGGCCTCGTCACGGCCGTGGCGATCGCCTACTCGAGGACGATGGAGCGGACGCTCTACCCGATCGTCCTGTTCGCACAGGTGATCCCGAAGATCGCGATCGCACCGCTGATCGTCGTGTGGTTCAGCAACGGTCTCGCCTCGAAGATCATCCTGGCGGTGCTGATCGCGTTCTTCCCCGTGGTCGTCTCGGGGGTGGCCGGGCTCCGCTCGACCGACCCCGAGCTGCTGGAACTGTCCTCGACCATGGGCGCCAGCCGGTGGCAGACGTTCCGCAAGATCCGTTTCCCCAACGCGCTGCCCCATCTCATGGCCGGGTTGAAGGTGGCGGTGACGCTCGCCGTGGTCGGTGCGGTGGTCGGCGAGTTCGTCGGGGCCAGCGAGGGGCTCGGCTACGAGCTGATGATCGCCAACGGGAACCTCGACTCGCCGCTGCTGTTCGCCGCCCTGATCCTCATGTCGCTCATCGGCATCCTCCTGTTCGTGGCCGTCGAGGTGCTCGAGGCCCTGCTGATCCCGTGGCACGCCAGCCGCCGGGCCGCCACCCCACTCACGACCTCCTGAGCTGCCGGGCCACCCGCAAGCTCCGCTCCGAAGGGACATCTCAATGAAGCGTTTACTGACAGGCATAGTCGCCGCGGCACTACTCGTCGGGTGCGCCCCGAGCGGGCAGAACAACAACAGCGGCTCGGGTTCGACGAACTCGGGCAGCAGTGGTCCGAAGGAGACGGTCACCTTCACCCTCAACTGGGTGCCCTACGGCGAGCACGCGCCGTTCTACTACGGGATCGAGAAGGGCTACTACGCCGACGAGGGCATCGACCTGCAGATCAAGCCGGGCAGCGGTTCCGGCACCACGATCAAGGCGGTCGCGCAGGGCCAGACCACGTTCGGCTGGGCGGACACCCCGCCGCTGCTCAACGCGATCTCGAGCGGCATGCCGGTGAAGAGCGTCGGTGTGTTCCTGCAGAAGGGACCGGCGTCGATCGAGTTCCTGGCGGAGAAGAACATCAAGTCCATCAAGGACCTCAAGGGCAAGACCGTCGGCGGCACCCCCGGCGACGCCATGTACGCGTCGTTCCCCGCGCTGCTCGCGGCGAACGGCATGCAGCCGTCGGACGTCACCGTCGTGAACATGGACGCCGCCAACAAGATCGCGCAGCTCGCGGCCGGTCAGGTCGACGCGATCATGGGCTTCTTCCACGACCAGGGGCCGACGATCGAGAACAAGACCGGCAAGAAGGTCGACCACCTGCTGTTCGCCGACTCCGGGCTGAACATGCTCGGCCTCGGCATCGTAGCCAGCGATGATACGCTATCGTCCAAAAAGGACCTCGTCGGCAAGTTCGTGCGGGCCACCCAGAAGTCGTGGACCGAGGCCGCGAAGCACCCCGAGGACGCCGCGAAGGTCATGGTCGACCTGGCCGAGAACGAGCCGCCGCAGGAGGTCCTCGTCAAGCAGCTCAAGCTGGCGATCACGCTGCTGCAGCTGAAGACCGCCGGCGCGCCGGGGGTGAACACGGAGAAGCAGTGGAGCGACACCATTGACGTCATGTCGAAGAACGCCGGGCTGAAGGAGCCGGGCGAGCCGTCCAAGTACTGGAACGGCAGCTTCGCGAAGGCCGACGGATCATGACAGGCGTGAGCGGAGCTTGCGGAGCAAACCATGGGCACGGCGCCGACGAACGGCGTCACCGAGCCTGCGAGGGGACGTCGTGAGCGGTGACGCAGTTATGACCGGCACCGCCGTCGACATCGAGAACGTGACGGTCCGGTTCCGCTCCAAGCGGTCCACCACCACCGCGCTCGACGACGTCAGCATGCGGATCGAGGCCGGCGAGTTCATCTCGATCGTCGGCCCGTCCGGGTGCGGCAAGTCCACCCTGCTCAAGGCGGTCGCCGGGCTGGTGAGGCCGACCGAGGGCACGATCTCGCTGTTCGGCACCGAGGTCACCAGGCCACAGCGGAACATCGGCTTCGCGTTCCAGCGCGCGGCACTGCTGGAGTGGCGGGGCGTGCGCAAGAACATCCTGCTGCAGGCCGAGATGCGCGGCATGGACAGGGCCAGGGCCGGGCGGCGTGCCGACGAGCTGATCGAGCTGACCGGTCTCACCGGGTTCGAGAAGGCGTTGCCGCACGAGCTCTCCGGCGGCATGCAGCAGCGGGTGGCGCTGTGCCGCGCGCTGCTGCACGAGCCGCCGGTCCTGCTCATGGACGAACCGTTCGGCGCGCTCGACGCGCTGACCCGCGAGCAGCTCAACGCCGAGCTGAACAAGATCTGGCGGGAGACCGGCACGACCATCCTGCTGGTCACGCACTCCATCGCCGAGGCCGTGTTCCTCGGCACCCGGGTGGAGGTGATGAGCCCGCGCCCGGGCCGGTTGATGCGCACGCTGCCGGTGGAACTGCCCCGGGAACGGGAGTACGCGCAGGTGATGACCGACACCCGGTTCGGCGCGCTCACCCGCGAGATCCGTGAACTTCTCGGCGCACACGAGTCTCACTAATAGGAGAACCACATGTCCCGCAGGTCGATCGGCATCGTCCTCAACGGCGTGACCGGACGCATGGGTTACCGCCAGCATCTGGTCCGCTCGATCCTGGCCATCCGTGCGGACGGCGGCCTCCCGCTGCCCGACGGCACGGTGCTCTGGCCGGAGCCGGTGCTGGTCGGCCGCAACGAGAGAAAGCTCGCCGAGATCGCCGGGCAGCACGGGTTGTCCGACTGGACCACGGATCTGCACGCCGCGCTCGCCCGCGACGACGTCGAGATCTACTTCGACGCGCTCACCACCCAGCGGCGCGAGAAGGCGATCAAGGCGGCGATCGACGCCGGCAAGCACATCTACACCGAGAAACCCCTCGCCATGGACGTCGCGGGCGCACTGGACCTCGCGCGCGCGGCGACCGCGGCGGGGGTGTGCAACGGCGTGGTGGCGGACAAGATCTTCCTGCCCGGCCTGCGAAAGCTCAAGCGCCTCGTCGACAGCGGCTTCTTCGGCCGGGTCCTGTCCGTCCGGGCGGAGTTCGGCTACTGGGTGTTCGAGGGCGACTGGCAGCGCGCGCAGCGGCCGTCGTGGAACTACCGGGCCGAGGACGGCGGCGGTGTCGCGCTGGACATGTTCCCGCACTGGCACTACGTGCTGGAGAACCTGTTCGGCCCGGTCCGCGCGGTGCAGGCCACGATCCGCACGCACATCCCGAAGCGCTGGGACGAGAACGGCGAGGAGTACACGGCGTCGGCCGACGACGCGGCGTACGCGATCTTCGAGCTGGACGGCGGCGTGATCGCCCAGTTCAACTCCTCCTGGTGCGTCCGGGTGTTCCGGGACGAGCTGGTCGAGTTCCAGGTGGACGGCACGGCGGGCTCCGCGGTCGCGGGGCTGCGCCGCTGCCGCGCCCAGTCCCGGGTGGCGACCCCGATGGCGGTGTGGGACCCGGATGCGCCGGCGGGCGCCGACGCGCGGGGCGACTGGGCCGAGGTCCCCGACAACGAGCCCTTCGACAACGGTTTCCGCGTGCAGTGGGAGCGTTTCCTGCGCCACGTCTACGGAGGCGAGCCGTTCCCGTGGGACTTCGCCGCCGCCGCACGGGGTGTGCAGCTGGCCGAGCTGGGGCTGCGGGCCGCCCGTGAGGGCCGGCGGATAGAGGTACCGGAGCTGTTCCGATGAGTTCCATCGTGCTCCCCGGTGGGGAGCGCTACGAGCTGCGGGGCGGTGCAGTGGTGGGCGCCGGCCGCACCCCGGCCACCAGCCGCATCGCCTACGCCGCCGCCCACGTGGTGGCCGACCCGTTGGCGGAGAACGTGCCCGGGGCGCCGGCGGCGCTGGACTGGGACGCGACACTCGCGTTCCGGCACCACCTGTGGCGCCATGGCCTCGGCGTGGCCGAGGCCATGGACAC
>NZ_JBJMIE010000690.1:0-9378 GCF_045807065.1 Actinophytocola sp.
CGCCGAGCGGCGCGGCGTCAACCTGGCCGTGCACACCCACGTCAACCACGTGAACTCGCTGACGCCGCTGGTCGCCCGCGCGGCCCGGATGCTGCTCGAGGTCGGCGTGCGCGACGTGCGGAACCAGGGCGTGCTGATGCGGGGCGTGAACGCGACCCCGGACGACCTGCTGGACCTGTGCTTCGCGTTGCAGGGCGAGGCGAACATCCTGCCGTACTACTTCTACATGTGCGACATGATCCCGAACGCCGAGCACTGGCGCGTGGCGGTGTGGGAGGCGCAGCAGCTGCAGCACGCGATCATGGGGTACCTGCCGGGCTACGCGACACCACGCATCATCTGCGACGTGCCCTACGTCGGGAAGCGGTGGGTCCACCAGGTGACCGAGTACGACCGCGAACGCGGCATCTCCTACTGGACGAAGAACTACCGCACGGGCATCGAGCGCCAGGACCCCGACGCGCTGACCCGCCAGTACCCGTACTACGACCCGATCGCCACCCTGCCGGAGATCGGCCAGCAGTGGTGGCGCGGCTACCAGAGCACTCCCGGCGCGCCGAGCTGACGCGGGTGTGTGCCCGGCGCGAGCCGCACCGGGCACACCGCGGGTGGCTCAGTTGAAGGTGTCGGGGTCCGGGCCGGTGCGCAGACCGCGGTCCAGCGACGACAGCGCGGCCACGTCCTCGTCGGTCAGCTCGAAGTCGAACACCTCGAAGTTCTCCTTGATCCGCGACGGGGTGGCCGACTTCGGGATCACCACGTTGCCGAGCTGGAGGTGCCAGCGCAGCACGACCTGCGCGGCAGTACGACCGTATTTCGTCGCGAGGGACGTCACCGCCGGCTCCTTCAGCAGGTCGCCGCCCTTGGCCAGCGGGCTCCACGCCTCCGTCGCGATGCCGTGCTCCGCGTCGAACGCCCGGACCTCCTCCTGCGTCAGGTAGGGGTGCAGCTCGATCTGGTTCACGGCCGGCACGGTGTCGGTCTCGTCGAGCAGGCGCCGCAGGTGCGCGGGCTGGAAGTTGGACACGCCGATCGCCCGGACCCGGCCGTCGGCCAGCAGCTTCTCGAACGCGCGCCAGGTGTCGACGTACCTGTCGCGCTTCGGCGTCGGCCAGTGGATCAGGTACAGGTCGAGCTGCTCGAGCCCCAGCCGGCCGAGCGAGGCGTCGAACGCACGCAGCGTCGAGTCGTAACCCTGGTCGCCGTTCCACAGCTTGGTCGTGATGAACAACTCGTCGCGCGGAATGCCGGACCTGGCGATCGCCGCGCCCACGCCCGCCTCGTTGCCGTAGATCTTGGCGGTGTCGATACTGCGGTAGCCGGCCTCGAAGGCGGCGGTCACGGCCGCCTCGGTCTCGTCGTCCGGCACCTGGAACACGCCGAAGCCCAGCTGGGGCATCTCGACCTTGTTGTTCAGGGTGACCTCGGGGACTGCCATGCACACTCCAATCAGGGGATGATCGTCGGCGCCACGCCCGCGCGCGGCACCACTCGGCCTCCTCGAACGGGATACCCACGCCGACGCGATCACGCACGAACTCCTCGACGCTCCCGATGGTGGTGCCGCCGCGGCGCCGCAGGTCGAGCCGGTACCCCGGCGACACGGCCGGGCGGACTCGGCTGATCGGCGGCTGTGCCCGTACGGTTACTCAACGAGAATTCCGCCTTGGGTTGACCCTGCGACCTGGGAGTCCTGCGCATGCGCATCGGGAGAAGCACGGTGGCGGCCGCGGTCGCGGCGACCGTGATCAGTTTCGTGCCGGCCCTGCCGGCCCTGCCGGCCCAGGCCGCGCCGGCCGACATCGCGGACCAGCTGGCCGCGATCCCCGGCATGACGGTGTCCGAGCAGCCGCCACCCGAGCCGGGCTACCGGTTCTTCTTCCTCAGCTACCGGCAGCCGGTCGACCACACGAAGCGGAACGGGCCGACCTTCCAGCAGCGGCTGCAGCTGCTGCACCGCGACGTCGACCGGCCGATGGTGCTGCACACGACCGGCTACAACATGCCCGAGTACTACTTCCGCTCGGAGCCGACCACGCTCGTCGACGGCAACCAGATCTCGGTGGAGGAGCGGTTCTTCTCCCCGTCCCGGCCCAACCCCGAGGACTGGAGCAAGCTCGACATCTGGCAGGCGGCGACCGACCACCACCGGATCGTGCAGGCGCTCAAGCCGATCTACAGCAAGAAGTGGATCTCCACCGGCGCGAGCAAGGGCGGCATGACCTCGGTCTACCACCGCCGGTTCTACCCACGCGACGTCGACGGCGTGGTCGCCTACGTGGCACCGAACGACGTGGACAACGCCGACGACAGCGCGTACGACGACTTCTTCGCCTCGGTCGGCAGCACACCCGCCTGCGAGGACTCGCTGGAGGCCATCCAGCACGAGGCACTCGCGCGGCGCACGGACATGGTCAACCGGTACGAGGCGCTGGCGCGGGCGAACGGCTGGACCTTCGACCGCGTGTTCGGCACGGCGGACAAGGCGTTCGAGATGTCCGTGCTGGACCTGGCCTGGGCGTTCTGGCAGTACTCGCTGGAGACCGCGTGCCCGACGGTGCCGCCGGTGACCGCGTCGAGCGACGACATCTTCGCGTTCATCAACCGCATCGACGGGCTCGACTTCTACGCCGACCAGGGGATCCTGCCGTACGCGCCGTACTTCTACCAGGCGGCGACGCAGCTCGGCTGGGCGCAGCCGAAGTTCCGGTACCTGAAGGACCTGCTCCACTACCCGAACCTCTACGTCGCGAACTCGAGCCTGCCGCCCGAGCTGCGGTCGAAGTACAGCTCGTCGGCGATGATCGACGTGGACAACTGGGTCACCAACAGCGCGAGCCAGATGCTGTTCGTCTACGGCTCCAACGATCCGTGGAGCGCCGAGCGGTTCCACCCGAGCGACAGGGACTCCCACATCTACACCGCTCCCGGCGCGAACCACGGCGCGAACATCGCCAGGCTGGCGCCCGCCGACGCGGCGGCGGCCAGTGCGACGGTCCTGCGGTGGGCCGGCGTCTCGGGGGTGGCGGTCCACCGGTCGGCGGTCCTCGACTCCCGCAACCCGGACCTGGAGCGCCGGCCGCTGTAGGGGGTCACCCTAGAATTGCTCCCGATGCGACCCTCGGGATGGCTTGTCCTCTTCCTCGTCCTCGTCGTGGCCACGCTCGGGTTGGCCGGCGACCGGCTCTTCCCCCCGCCGAAGGCACTGCCCGGTCCACCCGAGGACGCGCCGAGGGTCATCGTCGCCATGGGCGACAGCACGATCTCCGGCGAGGGCGCGGGCGACTACGAGCGCGGCACGAACGGCGAGAAGGGCGACTGGTGCCACCGCTCCCCCAACGCCTCGATCCACCAGGTGAAGCTGCCGGACGTGGTGAAGGCGTACAACCTGGCGTGCTCCGGCGCGCCGTCCGCGCAGGTCGGGCTCGGGAAGGTCGAGCAGTACACGGAGCGGTCGCAGGCCTCGCAGCTGGCGAGGATCGCGGCGCGGGACCGCGTGGTGGCGGTGGTGGTCGCCTCGGGCGCGAACGACGACCCCTCGTTCTCGCACGTGCTGGACGCGTGCGTGCGGGCGTGGCTCGGCGAGGAACGGTCGTGCAGTGCGACCGTCGGGCCCCAGTGGTCGCGGCGGATCAACCGGATGATCCCGAAGGTGACCAGCGCGTTGCGCGACATCCAGACCGTGATGGCCAACGCCGGGTACAAGCGGTCGGACTACCAACTGGTCGTGCAGTCCTACGCGGCGCCGGTCGGCCCGGACGTGGCACACGGGCTGCAGGACCTGTCGGGGTGCCCGTTCCTGTCGAAGGACCTGCGGTGGGTGGAGAAGGACGCCGTACCGGTGCTCACCGCCGGCGTCCGCAAGGCGGCGAACAACGTCGGCGCCCGGTTCCTGGACCTGTCGAGGGCCGGTGCCGGCCGCGAGGCGTGCTCGTCGGAGCGGAACCCCCGCCGCGAGTGGTTCCGCCGCCTGGCGGTCCACTGGACCGACCTGCAGCGCGACGACCGCGCCACGCACGCCCTGCAGGAGTCCTTCCACCCCAACGCGGCCGGCCACGAACAGTTCGGCAGGTGCCTGTCGGAGTTCCTCACGACGACCGACCAGGCCGCGGCCTGCCTCTCCGGCCACGACGGCAACCTGCACGCCGCTACCAGCTCCGACTAGGTCACGTGGTCGCGTCGCTGAGGTGGGCCGGTCAGCCCTCCGCTGCCTTCCGTGCGCGGAAGGCAGCGGCCTTCACCCGGTTCTGGCAGGTGGTGGAACAGAACCGGCGGGTGCCGTTGCGGGACACGTCGACGTAGAGCCGGTCGCACGCCGGCGCGTTGCACAGGCCCAGCCGGTCGACCACGGGGTTGCCCAGCACCACCGCCAGGCCCGTCGCCATCGGTGCCGCCCAGCTCGGTGCCCACCCGGCGTCCTCGGCGTGGAAGTGCAGGTGCCACGGCTCGCCGTCGTGCCGCGACAGGGTCGGGACCGCGCCGGCCTCGCGCATGATCTGGTTCAGCTCGGTGCACGCCGAATCCAGGTCACCTGTATCGACCAGCTCGACGACGTGCCGCAGCCGGCCGGCCCACACGGCCAGCTCGGCCGCGTCGGCGGGGGTTGGCAGGTCAGGTGTACGGGACGGTGGCAGCGCGTCGCGGACGGCCGCCACCAGCTCGTCGCCGGTGGGCGCCGGGAACGGGCGGCCATGCCGCTGGCCGGGTGTCACGTTGTTGACCAGTCGGACCGCGTACTCGACCGTGTCACTCGTGTGACTGTCGAACTCCACTTGACCAGTTACTCCCCTCCAAGTTGGCGTCACTGTCGTCAAGCTTAACGCCAGTTACGGAGGACTTGTGATGCAGACGGTGGCGGCGGACACGGCGACCCGGTGGCTCCGACGGTGGGACGCCCAGCAGGAGCGGTACATCCCGGACCGCGAGGAGCGGTTCCGGGTGGTCATCGACGTGGTCCGGGAGGTGACCGGTGGCGGCCCGGCCGGCGTGGTCGACCTCGGCTGCGGTCCCGGGTCGCTGTCGCGGCGGCTCGCCGAGGCCCTGCCACGGGTGCGTGTGGTCGGGGTCGACGCCGACCCGCTGCTGCTCGGCCTCGGCCGCGCGAACACCGACCCGCGCGTCCGGCTGGTCGAGGCCGATCTCGCCAACCCGGGCTGGGCCGACGCGACCGGCCTGCCCGGGCCGTGGGACGCGGCGGTGTCCAGCACCGCGTTGCACTGGTTGAGCCCGGCGGATCTCGGTCAGCTGTACCGGACCCTCGCCGCGAACCTGCGCCCCGGCGGCGTGTTCGTCAACGCCGACCACATGGGCCTGGGCCGGCCGACGCTGGACACGATCGCCGACGCGATCCGCGACGCGCGCACGCGCCGGGCGGGCACCGAGGGCAACGAGGAGTGGGGCGCCTGGTGGCAGGCCCTCCAGCAGGACGACGACCTGGCGCCGCTGCTCGACGCCCGGTCCAACATGGCCATCGCGCACAGCGGGGACAACGGCCTGACGGTGTGGCAGCACGCGGAGCTGCTCCGGCAGGCCGGCTTCGCCGAGGCCGGCCCCGTGTGGCAGTTCGGCGACGACCACGTGCTGGTCGCGGTCCGTTAGATCGCCGGGCCGCGGCCCTCGTAGGGGGTCGACAGCACGACCGTGGTCCGGGTGGACACCTTCGCCGCCTCGCGGATCTGCCGCAGCAGGTCCTCCAGCGCGTGCGGGGAGGCCACCCGGACCAGCAGGATGTAGGACTCGTCGCCGGCCACCGAGTAGCACGCCTCGATCTCCCGGATGTGTTCCAGCCGGTGCGGATAGTCGTCCGGCGCGGCCGGGTCGATCGGCGTCAGGGAGATGAACGCGGTCAGCGGCAGCCCGATCACCTCGGCGTTGAGTTGCGCGTGGTACCCGCGGATCACGCCGCGCTGTTCGAGCCGGCGCACCCGCTGGTGCACGGCCGACACCGACAGCCCGACGCGCTCGGCCAGGTCCGTGAAGCTGCACCGGCCGTCCGCGGCCAGCTCACGCGAGATCGCCTGGTCGATCGGCTCCAGCTCCGACGGCGTGCTCATGCGGGGAGCGACACGAGGTCGTGGGGCCGGGTGTTCAGCGGTTCGACGCCGTCCTCGGTGACCACCACGATGTCCTCGATCCGCGCCCCCCAGCGGCCCGGCTGGTAGATGCCCGGCTCGACGGAGAACGCCATGCCCGGCTCGAGCGGCAGGTCGTTGCCCGCCACGATGTACGGGTGCTCGTGCACGTCCAGGCCGATGCCGTGCCCGGTGCGGTGGATGAAGAACTCGCCGAACCCGGCGTCCGCGATCACCCGGCGGGCGGCGGCGTCCACGTCCTGTGCGGCGATGCCCGGGCGGACCGCGTCTACGGCGGCCTGCTGCGCCCGCTGGAGGACCGCGTAGGTTTCCAATACGTCTGTATCGCGTGGTTCGCCCATGACGTAGGTGCGGGTGCTGTCGGAGCAGTAGCCCTCCGCGACCGGTCCGCCTATGTCGATCACCACGACGTCACCGGCCTCGACCACCCGGTCGGACAGGCTGTGGTGCGGGCTCGCGCCGTTCGGGCCGGAGCCGACGATGACGAACTCCGCCACCGCGTGCCCCTCCTCGACGATCGCGGCGGCGATGTCCGCGCCCACCGCCGACTCCGTGCGACCGACCCGCAGGAACTCGGCCATGCGCGCGTGCACGCGGTCGATGGCCGCCCCCGCCTTGCGCAGCGCCGCGATCTCCTCGGCGTCCTTGCGCATCCGCAGCTCACGCACGATCGGCCCGGCGAGCACCTGCTCGACGGCCGGCAGCGTGTGCCGCAGGCCCAGGACGTGCAGCGCGACCATCATGTCGCCGACCGCGACCCGGCGTGCCTTCGGCAGCAGCGACGCCACCAGCGCGTACGGGTCCTCCGCGTCCACCCAGGTGGCCAGCTCGACACCCAGCTCGCCCATGGGGACCGCGTCGTAGCCCGGCGCCTCCAGCTTGGGCACCACGAGCACCGGCGCGGCGTCGGCCGGCACGACGAGACAGGTGAGCCGCTCGAATGAGCCGCCGCCGGCGCCGAGGAGGTACTGCAGGTCCGAGCCGGGCGCCATGAGCAGGGCGTCCACGCCTGCGTTCGCGGCGGCGGCCCGCGCCCGGTCGAGGCGCTTCGACAAGGCCGCGGGGTTGGTCGCGGAGACGGTCGTCGACATGGCGGAAAGCCTAGTCCTCGGTGGTCGGCCCCGGTGTCAGCGCCGTATCAGAGCGGATCAGCGAGATCTCAGCCCCGTATCAGCCCGCCCCGGATCGTCTGCCTCGACAACGTTCCACCCGAAGGGGGACAACCACCATGAACAACGCCGTACTGGCCGAGGGGCTGGCCAAGCGGTTCGGCGAGACCAGGGCGCTCGACGGGGTGGACCTGGCGGTGCCCGCCGCCAGCGTCCTGGGTCTGCTGGGACCGAACGGCGCCGGCAAGACGACCGCGGTCCGGATCCTGGCCACGCTGCTCGAACCGGATGCCGGCCACGCGTCGGTGTGCGGGTACGACGTGGTCCGCGAGGCGCACCGGGTCCGCCAGCTCGTCGGGCTGACCGGGCAGTACGCCTCGGTCGACGAGATGCTGACCGGTGCGGAGAACCTGCTGCTCATCGGCCGGCTGCTCGGCCAGTCGCGGGCGGAGGCGAAGAGCCGGGCCGGCGAGCTGCTCGCGCGGTTCGAGCTGAGCGACGCCGCGAACCGGGCGGTCAAGACCTACTCCGGCGGCATGCGCAGGCGCCTCGACCTGGCGGCGAGCCTGGTCGGCCGGCCACGCGTGCTCTTCCTGGACGAGCCCACCACCGGGCTGGACCCGCGCAGCCGGCTCGACCTGTGGCAGATCGTCCGCGACCTGGTCGCGGACGGGGTGACGGTCCTGCTCACGACCCAGTACCTGGAGGAGGCCGACCAGCTGGCCGACCAGATCGCGGTCGTCGACCAGGGCCGGGTCATCGCGACCGGCACGCCGGCACAGCTGAAGGCCCGCACCGGCGCGCAACCGCTCGTGGTGCGGCCGGCGGACCCGGCCGACCTGCCGGTTGTCACGTCGATCATGCGCGACCTGACCGGCCGCACGCCCGACGTGGACACCACCTCGGTCACCGCCTCGGTCACCGACCCCGCGCTGCTGCCGGCGCTGGTGCGCCGGCTCGACGACGCGGAGGTGGTCGTCACGGGGTTGGCACTGCGCGACGCCAGCCTGGACGAGGTGTTCCTGAGCCTCACCGGCCACAAGCTCGAGGAAACCAATACACCTGACCTGGAAAGGACGCCGGCATGACCGCCGCAGTGGCGTCGCACGCGGCCCTGGCCCCGCGGGTGCGGCCGTCGGAAGGCCTGCGCCAGAGCGCGTCGCTGTCGTGGCGCACGCTCGTGCAGATCAAGCACAACCCGATGGAGCTGATCGACTTCAGCCTCCAGCCGATCATGTTCCTGCTGCTGTTCACGTACGTGTTCGGCGGCGCGATCGCCGGTTCGACCGGCGACTACCTGACCTTCGCCCTGCCGGGGCTGATCGTGCAGAACGCGTTGTTCGGCACGCTCAACACCGGAGTCGGCATGTGCAACGACCTGACCAAGGGCGTGTTCGACCGACTGCGCGCACTGCCGATCGCCAGGTGGGCGCCACTGACCGGGCGGATCGTGGCGGACATCGTGAAGCAGGCGTGGGCCATGGCGCTGCTCCTCGGCCTCGGCGCGATCATGGGCTTCCGGGTGGGCACGAGCGTCGCCGCCGTGCTCGGCGCGTTCGGCGTGCTGCTGGCCGTCGTGCTCGCGTTCTCGTGGGTCTCGGTACTCGTCGGGGTGCTGGTGCGGGAGCCGGAACGGGTCATGGTGTTCGGGTTCGCGGTGATGTTCCCGCTGACGTTCGTGAGCAACGTGTTCGTGCCGGCCAACACCATGCCGGGCTGGCTGCGGTCGTTCGTGGACGTGAACCCGGTGACGATCGTGGCCAACGCGATCCGGGGTCTGCTGGTCGAGGGCCCGGTAGCGACCCCGGTGCTGCAGGCACTGGCGTGGGCGGCCGGTTTCCTGGCGGTCTTCGGCCCGCTCGCGGTCCACGCCTTCCGCAAACGCACCTGACCCCGCGAGTCCAACGCCCAGAACCCGCGTGTCCAACGAATCGGACCGGTGAGTTCGACAAATGCGTTAGCCGGGCGGCTAACGCGAATGTCGAACTCACCGGTCGTGGCGGTTGGACACGCGGGTCGGTTGCGTTGGACACGCGGGTCGGGGGGTGAGGGCCTGGTCGGTCGCGGTGTGGATGGTGTCCATCGTGGTCGTCAGGCCCTTCGCGTATGCCTCGGCGAAGTCCTCCTCGGGCAGGTCGGCGCGGATCTCCCCGGCGACCCCCCCGTAGTCCAGCACC
>NZ_JBJMIE010000691.1:0-7936 GCF_045807065.1 Actinophytocola sp.
CAATCCCGCCGCCACCACCGAACACCGAGGACGCAGCGCGCACCACCAACCACCGAGCAGCCAGGACCCAACAGATCCGGCAAGCCACCAAACACCGAGAACGAGGCGCGCACCACAAGCCCACGGGACCCCAGAACGCAGCGCACACCACCGAACCCAGCGAACACTTAGGACACAGCGCACACCATCAACCCCAACGACCACTTAGGACCCAACGCGCACGGACGAACCCACCGAACACCGAGGACTCAACACGCACCACGCACCCACCGAACACCGAAAACGAAGCAAACAAAGAAGCCCCCTCCGAAATCTCGAATGAGTGCCGCAAAGCCGCAACGAGTCAGATCACCAGCTTGCCCTTCACGATGCGCACGTGTCCTGCGGCGAGATGTGCCGATCGTTCCAACCGCGCGACAGTCTCGTCTCCTCGTTCAGGGAGTCAGCACCGCGGCCAGGCGGGGGTAGACGCGGCGGGCGTTGGTCTCGTACACCTTCCGCCGATCCTCGGCGCCAAGAGGCAGGGCGTCGACGTAACGGCGGGTGTCGTCGAAGTGATGGCCGGTCGACGGGTCGATGCCGCGCACGGCCCCGATCATCTCCGAGCCGAACAGGATGTTGTCGACGTCGATCACGTCGAAGAGCAGGTTGATGCCGGGCTGGTGGTAGACGCAGGTGTCGAAGAAGACGTTGCGCATCACCGACTCGGCGAGCGGGGGCCGGTCGAGCATGTCGGTGAGCCCGCGGAAGCGCCCCCAGTGGTAGGGCACCGCTCCCCCGCCGTGCGGGATGACGAGCCGCAGGCCGGGGAAGTCCGTGAACAGGTCCGCCTGCAGCAGCTGCATGAACGCGGTGGTGTCGGCGTTGAGGTAGTGCGAGCCGGTGGCGTGGAAGTTCGGGTTGGTGACCGCGGAGACGTGCACCATGGCGGGGACGTCCAGCTCGACCATGGCCTCGTAGACCGGGTACCAGTGGCGGTCGGTCAGCGGCGGGGACGTCCAGTGGCCGCCGCTCGGGTCGGGGTTGAGGTTGCAGCCGACGAATCCCAGCTCCTCGACGCAGCGGCGCAGCTCACCGACCGCGCCCTCGATCGGCGCGCCCGGGGACTGCGGCAGCTGGCAGACGCCGGCGAAGCTGCCCGGGAACAGGGACACGACCCGGGCGATCAGGTCGTTGCAGGCGCGGGACCAGGCGGCGCTGGTGGCCTCGTCGCCGAAGTGGTGGCCCATGGCGGACGCGCGGGGCGAGAAGATCGTGACGTCGACGCCGCGTTCCCGCATGAGCCGCAGCTGACCGTCCTCTATGGACGTGCGGATCTCGTCGTCGGAGATCGCCGGGTAGGGCGGGGGGTGCTCTCCCGACTCGTACGCCGCCTGTTGCGCGAGCCGCCAGCCGGTGTGCGCGGCGGGCGCGGTCGTGTAGTGGCCGTGGCAGTCGATGATCACGGTGGCGCCCCCTAGTCCACGACCGGCGTGCCGTGCGTGTGGAAGGTCTCGATCGTCCTGAGCCCCCACGCCTGGCCCTTCGCGCGTTCCTCGCGGGTCCAGCTGATCGTCTTCCAGTCGGGCGCGAGGATGAGCCGGGCGCCGGCGTTGCACAGCTCGATCCGGTTGCCGCCGGGCTCCCACACGTAGAGGAAGAACGTCTGCTGGATGGCGTGCTTGTGCGGCCCGGTCTCGATGTGGATCCCGGCGTCGAGGCACACGTCCGCCGCGCGCAGGATCTCCTCGCGGGTGTCGGTAGCGAACGCGACGTGGTGCAGGCGACCCCGGCTGCCCGTCCAGTCCTCTGTGTACACGAGGTCGTAGGACTTGTTGCCCAGGTTGTACCAGATCGCCTGCGGGCTGCCGTCGTCGGAGACGATCTGCTCCGTGCACCGCGCGCCGAGCACGTCGCGCAGGAAGTCGGCGGTGCCCGGCACGTCGGCGGTGAGGTAGTTGACGTGGTCGAGGCGGCGCAGGTTCGCGCCCCGGCCCGGGTAGCGCGCGGCCTGGTTCTTCAGCGCGGGGCGGTCGGTGTCGTCGGCCCGGTACCATTCGACGTCCCAGTACAGGCCCAGTTCGTGGCCGTCGGGGTCGGCGAAGAGGTGGACCGGGCCGAGGCCCCGCACGTCGGTGACCACGCCGCGACCGAAGCCGGCGCCGTCGACCGCCTGGGTGAGCCGGCCGAGGGCCTGCGGGCTCGCGGCACGCAGGTAGGTGCGGCCGATGCCCGCCCTGTCGCGCTGGACGAGCCGCACCGTCCAGGACTGGTAGTCGTCCCAGGTGTGCAGGTAGACGGAGTCGGCGGTGCGGTGCACCTCGCGTAGCCCCATGTGGTCGACGAAGAAGTCGCGGGAGGCGGCCAGCACGGGCGTGTACAGCTCGACCGGCCCGACGTGGGCGATGTCCCTGCGCCTGTCCGGGTCGTGCGTGAGGAGGGGGTCAGGGCTCATGCGGTTCCTTTCCACTGCACTGTCCACCGCGGGGCCACACGAACCCGTCGAACAGCTTGCGGCCGGGCCAGGAAGTAGGCGCCCTTCGAGCTGCCGCCCCGCATCCGCATGCAGCGGACGCCGCCGTCTGAAATGCCGGCCGTCACGCGCCACCGCCCTCCGGAAGCCGGTCGACGTACTCGACGCCGAGCTTCGCGAGCAGCGGGCGGAGGTCGTACAGGTCGACGCCCAGCGTGCCGCCGGCCAGCTTCTCGCGCTTGGTCCGCTCGTTCTCCGTCCGCCTGGCGGCCGCGGCCACCACCGCGGGACCCGTCGCGGCGGGCAGTGCCAGCACGCCGTCGTCGTCCGCGACGACGATGTCGCCGGGCCGCACGAGCCGCCCCGCCACGACGACCGGCACGTTCACCGAACCGGGGCTGGCCTTCACCGTGCCCTGGGCGTGCACGGCCCTGGACCAGACGGGGAACCCCATCTCCCGCAGGGACGCGATGTCACGGACCCCGGCGTCGATGACGATGCCGAGCACGCCCCGGGACATGAGCGACGTGGCCAGCAGGTCACCGAACATGCCGTCGGTCGACGGCGAGGTCGTGGTCACGACGAGCACGTCGCCGGGCCGGCACACCTCCACCGCCGCGTGGATCATCAGGTTGTCGCCGGGATGGCAGGAGACGGTGATCGCCGACCCGGCGATCACGGCCCCGTCCTGCCGCGGCCGGACCTCGGGGCCGAGCAGCCCCACCCGGCCCGCCACCTCGTGCGCGGTGGCGACCCCCGCTTCACCCAGAGCCGCGATGGTCCCCGCATCGGCGCGTTCGACCGACCGGACGACGTAGTGCGCTGCCATGACTCCCCCTGCTCGACGGGACCGTCGCGTACCAGATGTACGCGTTCACAACTTCGTGGTCAAGATTGAATTCACAATTGTTGACAATGTCTGTGGCGTCCGCCGCATCGCACCCCAGCCCCCACCGCGCGGCGGCGAACGGCACCCGGTTGACGATGAACCGGCTGTAGGTGATCTTGCGTCCCGGACGGTGACACACTCGGCGGCCGGGCAACACCGCCGGCAACGCGCTCCGCCAGCACCGCCCAGCACCCGCGCTCCAGCACTGCCGCCGGGCAACACCGCCCAGCACCGCCATCGCGCAACGCAGTCCGGCAACGTCAACACGGTCCGACAAGGTCAACGTCAACGTCAACGCGGTCCGGCAATGCGCTCCGGCACCGCCGCCAGGCAACACCGCCCGGCACCGTGGTCCGGCTCAGTCGGTGGTTGGCTGCGGGGTGTCGACGCGGTGGTGGGGGTTGCCGCTGATCATGCGCAGTGTGAAGCCGCCGTCGGTGCGGTCCATGGCTACGTGGTCGCACAGCTGGTGGGCGAGCCACAGGCCGAAGCCGCCGTTCGGGGCGTGTGCGGCGGCCTGGAGGCCGGCGAACGGGTCGATGGGGCCGTCGCCGCGGTCGGTCACGGTGACCACGATGCGGTCGGTGCCGGCCCAGCAGCGGACGACGACCGGTGGACGGCCGTGGACGAGTCCGTTCGCGATCGCCTCGGTGGCGGCGATCTGCAGGTCCGCCAGCTTGTCCCGGGGCAGGATGCCGCCCGGGACCGTCTCGTTGAGACGCTGGATCGCCGTGCGGGTGTCGCCGGGAGGCGGGTCCTTCTGCTCGAACGGCGGCGGGGTCAGCTGGAGCGGGTCCGGCGCGACCGGGGTGCGTCTGCGGAGGAACCACGTCGGCTCGACGTAGTCCGGGCTCGGGATGTGCCGGTCGCCGGGCGCGGCCGCCCTCGGGTGGGTGCGCGCGACGTCGGCCAGGACCGCGGGCGGGGTGGTCCTGGTGTCGTAGGCGCACATGCTCCACAGCGGGAACTCGTCGTACGCGTGGTTGACGGCCGCCTCGTACCGGACCCACCAGTCCCAGGTGGCACCCAGCTCGGTCGGGGGCAGCTCGCCGATGATCCGGATCTGCTGCGCGCCGCTCGCGGTGTAGTCGGCCAGCATGGCGCGGTAGGAGCGGATGGCGGAGGCGGGTCGCGCGTACATGTCGCCGCCCGGCTGGAACAGCACCCTGCTCGCGTCCTCGGCGGGCAGGGCGGCGCGGACCAGCTCGGCGTGCCGCTCGCCGAACGCAACGACCGTCGGTTCGCCCGCAGCCACGCCGCCGCGCACGAACGGGAGGACGACCGCGAGCAGCTCCTGGTCGCTGGCGTAGTAGACGGCCTCGTGGAAGTAGCCGGTGTGCCCGGCGGCGGCTCCGGTCCTCATGCGGCCACCTCCACCCGGACGGTCTCCCAGCCCGGCAACCGCACCAGCCGGCGCGGCACGGGCTGGTCGGCGCGCAGCACGAGGGTCGCGCCGAAGCGCTGCGCGGCCACATCGTCTTCGCGCTCACCCAGGTACCGCACCCGCTGCCCGAGCGCGAGCCCCGCGTGGAGGAAGGACACCGCCGCCGCCCTGAAGGCGACGTCGTCGTCGAAGCCCCAGCACACGTGATCGTGGAGGCCGAGGCGACGGAGATCGCTCACTACCCCGGGCTGTCGCATTGGCACCACGATAGCAGTCCGTTCGGCCGTCACCGCGTGTTGACCTGGGCGTTGTGACCACATCACCACAGCACACCGCCGCGCCGGCGAGCCTGAGCGAGAACCAGACGAAGGCCACCTTCGTCACATTCAACTCATTGCTCATTATCAAGAATGCCCCAGCGCTGGAGGGTGATTGTTTCTTTCCGACGGCCTAGGCTGCGGAGGTCATCCGGTCGAGCGATGGGAGCGGGCTCGGTGGTGCGCTCGCGGACGTGGTGGGCGCTGGGCGCCGTGGTGGTACTCGCCACCGGCGGCACCCTGCTCGCCCTCGACGGATCGCCGGAACGCGCCGGCGCCTCGCCGGATCCGGTGATCACCGTGTCGCGGTCGGCGTGCGGGCGCGGGTGGGCCGACCCGAAGCCGGGCAGGCAGAGCTTCCAGTTGCGCAACTCGGGCGTGTCCACCGCCGAGGTGGAGCTGATCGACCCGGGCACCGGCGCGATCTACGGCGAGGTCGAGGGCCTCGGGCCGGGGACCACCGGGACCCTGCGGGTGCGGCTGGGCAACGGCGTCTACGCCTTCCGGTGCCTGGTGGAGGACACCGGGGCGCTCGTCGGTCCGAGCGTGCGCGTCACCGGCGCGCACGGCGGGTCCGGTCCCGCGGTCGTGCCCGTGACCGCCAACGACCTGTTGGTGCCGGTGCGCGAGTACCGCGACCACGTCATCGGCGGGCTGGCCACCCTCGCGAACCTCACCGGCACGTTGGCCGCCGTCGTGCGCGGCGGGGACCGTGCGGGCAGCCGGGCCGCGTGGTCGGCCGCGCACCTGTCCTACGAGCGGCTCGGCGCCGCCTACGGCGCCTTCGGCGACAGCGACGGGGCGATCAACGGCACCGCGGACAGCCTGGCCGGCGGCGTGGGCGACCCGGACTTCACGGGCTTCCACCGGCTGGAGTACGGCCTGTGGCACGACGAGCCGATGGCCGCGCTCACCCCGGTCGCCGACCGGCTCGACGCCGACGTGCGCGGGCTGCGGGACTCCTTCCCCGACCAGCAGATCGACCCGAACGACCTCGGGCTGCGCGCCCACGAGATCATGGAGAACACGCTGCGGTTCGAGCTCACCGCCAAGACCGACTACGGCAGCGGCACGAACATCGCCACCGCGCTCGCCAACCTCGACGGCTCCCGCGCCGTGCTGACCGTGCTGCGCCCGCTGCTGACGTCGCGCCTGCCGAACCTGGCCGAGGTGGACAGCTGGGTGGACCGCACGGACCGGGCACTGCACGCGGCACAGCGGCCGGACGGCAGCTGGACGCCGGTCCCGCTGCTCGACCACGGCCTGCGGCAGAAGATCAACGCCGCGGTGAGCGAGCTGACCGAACTACTCGCACCGGTCGCCACCGTCACCGCCCCGAGGCGGACCGCATGACCGGCCCCGCGAGCCCCAACTGGAGGACATCCAACATCCCCGGCCGGGCGGGTGCGGGGGCATGAGCGAGCACGTCGGCCGCCGGTCGTTCCTGCGTGGTGCCATCGCCGGGGCCGGTGCCACCGCGGCCACCGTCGCGGCCGGGGCCGGTATCGCCGCGGGTGCCGGCGCGTTCGGCGCGGCTGACCCGGCACCACCGGCGAAGCCGGAGACCGTGCCGTTCCACGGCCGGCGGCAGGCCGGGATCCGCCGGCCACCCGCCCAGCAGTCCGTCGTGGCCTCGTTCGACGTGGTGGCGGAGAGCCGGGCCGAGCTGGTGGACCTGTTCCGCGCGATCACCGAACGCGCCCGGTTCCTCACCGCGGGTGGCACGCCGGCGGAGGTGGGGATCTCCGCTCCCCCGCCGGACTCCGGGGTCCTCGGCCCGGTGCTGCCGGCCGGCGACCTGACCGTGACGGTCGGTGTCGGCGCCTCCCTGTTCGACCAGCGCTACGGGCTCGCCGATCGCAGACCCGCCAGGCTCACCGCGATGCGGACGTTCCCCAACGACGCGCTGGACCCCGCGCAGTGCCACGGCGACCTCAGCCTGATCATCGGCGCCACGAGCACCGACACCGTCGTGCACGCCCTGCGCGACATCGCCCGCGCCACCCGGGGCGGGATGCAGCCGCGGTGGCGGATCAACGGGTTCAGCTCCCCACCGCGGCCGGCCGGCACCCCACGCAACCTCATGGGCTTCAAGGACGGCATCAGCAACCCGACCTCCGCCGAGCTCGACCGGCTCGTGTGGGTGACCGGCACCGGCGCCGAGCCGGCCTGGACGACCGGGGGCAGCTACCAGGTGGTCCGGCTGATCCGCATGCTCGTGGAGTTCTGGGACCGGGTCGGGCTGTCGGAGCAGGAGAACATGTTCGGCCGCAGGCGGGACAGCGGCGCACCGCTGGACGGCGTCCACGAGCACGACACCCCGCGCTACGCCGAGGACCCCGCCGGCACGACCATCCCGCTGACGAGCCACATCCGGCTGGCCAACCCGCGCACCCCGGAGACCGACCAGAGCCGGCCGCTGCGCCGCGCGTTCAACTACGACCGCGGCATCGACGGCAACGGCAACCTCGACATGGGCCTGGTCTTCACCTGCTACCAGCGGGACCCGCTGCGCCAGTTCGAGGCGGTGCAGACCCGCCTGGTCGACGAGCCGCTCGTGGACTACATCTCGCCCTTCGGCGGCGGCTACTTCTTCGCACTGCCCGGCGTGACCGGGCCCGACGACCACTTCGGCCGGGCGATGCTCGCCTGACCGGAGCCGGATTCCCACCACCAGGAGGACACTGTGGACAAAGCGTTCGGCCTCACGGGCCGTAGGCGGGTACTGCTCGGCGCCGGTGCGCTGGCGGTCGCCGCCGGCGTCACCGTCGCGGTGACCGTCGACGTCGCGTCGTAGCAGGGCCGCTGGCCCGCCTGGTCGAGCAGCTGGACCTCGCCGTCCTGCTGCAGCACGGTCGCAGTCTCCGCGCCCGCCGAAACGTACACGGCATGTG
>NZ_JBJMIE010000692.1:0-18965 GCF_045807065.1 Actinophytocola sp.
GCTCGCCGAGCACGCCGGCCACGACGAGGCCGACCTCACCGCCGCGGTGCTCGACCGCATCGGGGCGCCGCCCGCGCCGCGGTCGCCGTGGCCGGTCGACTGCCTCGTGCGCCCGCTGCCGACCGCCAAGCCGCTCGCGGTCCTGGAGGCCGTGCTCCCCGCGGGCATCGCGGACGCGCGGTTCGCCGACGCGCTGCGCGGGTTGCACGACGACGTGTCGCACGTGGACGGCTACCGGTCCTTCCTCGACGCGGTGGCGCTGCGGTGCGGGGTCGACGTGGTCGAGGTGCTCGTGCCGCCCAACAGCGACCGCGGCGCGAACACCGTGCGCCGGCCCCGCTACACCCGGCTCTGGACCGGCGACGCCGACCCGTCGGCCTACCTCGGCGAACACCCCGGCCGGTACCTGCCGCTCGGGCAGCTCACGGTCCGCCGCGACGGCGAGCGAGTGGTCGCGGCGGACCCGACGGGCCGTCCACTGTGGCCGGTCTGCCACGCGACCCGGGTACCGCCGCCGCCCTGGGACGTGGTCATGGCGCTGCTCACCGCCGCGTCGCCGGTCAGCGGGCTGGCCGCGCCGTTCCTGGCCGGGGACCCGACGGCCGCGTTCCCCGACCTGGACCGCCTGCCCCGCCTGGTCGTCGACGGCGGTCTGGTGCTCGCGCCGCGTTCGGTGGTCCTCCCCCGGGACCGGCTGCCGCGCCGGGGTCTCCCGGTGCAGGACCGGATCCGGGCGCTGGCGCGCCTGCGCACGGAGACCGGGGCGCCGCGCTGGAACTTCGTGCGGGTGCACGGCGCCGGCCGGCCCCGCCCGGTCGACCTCGACAGCATGACCGCGCTGCGCGTGTTCGACCGGCTGCTGGCCGCACCCTCGGTCACGGCGCTGGTGCTCGAGGAGATGCTGCCCGCTCCCGAGAATCTCACCGTCGGCGACGAGACCGGCGAGCGGCTCGCCGCGCAGCTCCTGCTGCGGCTGCCGCACCAGGTCCGTCCGGAACGGCTGGCCGACGACGTCGCCCGCGCGTGGCGCGGCGCCGAGGGGTCCTCGGTGGACGGTGTCGCCGCGGTCGCGCGCTGACCTGCCACCCAGAAGCACCACCGGGAGTTCCGGTGGGGTTCCCGACGGGAACGCGAAAGGAGATCGCCATGCAGTCAACGATGGAACTCGCCGAGTTGGACGAGCTGGTCGCCCAGCTCGACACCAAGATCAACGAGACCGAGGTGGCCGAGGACAAGGCGACACCGTCCCTCCTCATCTGCAGCCTCGGTTGCGGGGGCAGTGGCCCCTGGTCCTGGTACTGCTGAGCCGAGGGGGAGTGAGCCATGCCGGTGCGGTCCGGTCCGAAGCATGAGTTGGTCGATGCCGCCGGGCACGTGCTCACCTCCTGGACGGCCGCGGCCGTCGCGGGCACGGCCGGTCCCGACCTGGGGCCGGTCGTGCTCGCCACCCTCCTGCCCGACAGCGCGCCGACACGGGACGCGGTGCACGCCTGGCTGCGTGCCGGCGTCCGCTGCGGCGGCGGCCTCGGGTTGTTCGCCGGGACGAGCGGCGTGCTCGCCGGGCTGCGGCTGCTCGCCGGGCGGCTACGGGACGTGGCCCCCGCCGCGGACCGGGCCGGCGCGTCCGTGGCGGGCGCCCCTCCCCCGTGGCGGACCACGAAGGTCGGGTTCGCGGACTACGACCTGGTCGGCGGACCCGCTGGGGTGGTCCTCGCGCAGCTCATGGGCGCGGTCGCGGTACGCCCGGACCGGCTCGCGCCGGCCGCGGCGCACCTGATGGCCCTCGCCGGGAGCCCGGCCGGCTTCCGGATCGGCGCGCACGCCGGGCACCCGCTCGTCGGCTGGACACAGGGCGGCGTCGTCACCGGGCTCGCGCACGGCGTCGCCGGTCCGCTGGCGGCGCTGAGCCTGGCGGCACGCCACGTGCCCGGCGTCGCGGACACCGTGCACGGCCTGGCGGCCTGGCTCGCGTCGCGGCGGTTCACCGGCACCGACGGGATCGTGTCCTGGCCGAGCCGGGCGTCCGCCCGCGAACCCGGTCCCGTGCAGCTCGAACTCCCCGTCGGCGAGAACCGCCGGCAGGGGTGGTGCTACGGCACGCCCGGCGTCGCGTGGGCACTGTGGACGGCCGGCCGCGCCCTGGTCCACAGCCGGCACGACGGCCAGCCGTCGTGCCGGCTCGCCCTCGAGGCCATGGCCAGCCTGTGCGCGGGCTACGACCCGGACCGCCACCTCGACCACGACCCGCTCGCCGTGTGCCACGGGGCGGCCGGCGTGCTGCTCGTCGCCGACGCGTTCGCCCGGCACGCCGCGCTGGCGCCCGCGGCCGTCCTGCGCGCCGAGCTGCTCCGCCACCTCACCGACCGCCTCGACGAGGTCGTGCGCCTCGACGACAGGAGCCTGCTGTCCGGCTCCGCCGGCGTCCTCGCCGCCATGCTCACCGCCACCGGCGGGGACCGGGCGTGGCTGCGCTGCCTTGCCCTGTACTGACGAACCCCTCGAGCCCGGCACGCGGCCCGAGGTGCGTTCGTAGCACTGCCGGACCGTTCCGCCGCGTCCTGCAATCGATGCCACGTGTCGGCCGGACACGTGTGAGCACCCTCCGCACCGGGTAAGTCGACCTTCCGCAGGGAGGTGAGGACGTTGACGGACGCGTACCCGGAGAGTTACCCGCTCAGCGCCGACGAGGAAGCCGAGGACAGCCCGGAGGCCTTCGCGCAGGAGGCCGGCGTGGACCCGACCGCGCAGGAGGTGGACGAGTACCGCGAGATGATCGGTGACCTGCCACCCGATCCGCCGGAACAGTGACCCGCCGGCCTGGCCCGAACCCGGCTCGGCGAGGTCACGAGTTGGGTAAGCTGGCGGCGTCTTCAGCAGAGAGGACACGGGCGATGACGAACACGGTCGGTGACCCCGAGGACGTGACCGATGGAGCCACCGCGCACCAGCTGTGCTGGGACTTCGGTCCGGGTGAGCTACCACCCCTGACCGCCATCCGCCAGCAGCTGGCCACGTGGCTGACGGGGATCGCGCAGGCCGTCGTCGCTGACCTGCAGCTGGTGGCGACCGAACTGGTCAGCAACGCCTACGAGCACGGGTGGCTGCCGGGCCAGGTCCGCGTGTCCAGACCGGACCCGAGGCTCATCCGGATAGAGGTGGACGACCGCTCCCCCACCCTGCCGCAGCTGGGCCAGCCGACCATCGCCGAGACACGCGGGCGCGGGTTGGGCCTGGTCGACCGCCTCGCCAAGCGGTGGGGTGTGATCAGTACCAGCTGGGGGAAGACGGTGTGGGCGGAGATCGCCGTGCCGAGCTAGCTCGCCTCGACCGTGTTCCGCCTTTCTTGCTTCTTGAAGACCGTGCGCGGCGCACCCGCGCCCTGCCCAGCACCTGCGCCCACGTCCGGGGGAATCGGCTGACGGCGCGACTGGAGTGCGACGCAGCGGGCACCCTCGCACCATGATCGTCGTGCTGCGGGCCCTGAAGCTCGGTGACCTGCTGGTGGCCGTGCCGGCACTGCGCGGGCTGCGGCGGCACTGGCCGGACCAGCACATCGTGCTCGCCTGCCCCGGCTGGCTCACACCGCTCGCCCTGCTGTCCGGCGCCGTCGACGAGGTCTCCCACCAGCACGGGATGACGCCGCTACCGGACCGGCTGCACGGCGCGGAGGTCGTCGTGAACCTGCACGGCACCGGCCCGAGGAGCACGGCGGTCCTCGACGCACTGGCCCCGCGGCGCCGCATCGGTTTCGCCGGGCACGGCTGGCCGGGACCGGCGTGGGTGGACGACGAGCACGAGCGGGAGCGGTGGTGTCGGCTGCTCGCACACGCCGGCATTCCCGCCGACCCCACCGACCTGCTGTTCGACCGCCCCACGACCCCGAGCCCCGCACCCGGTGCCGTCGTCGTGCACCCCGGCGCCGCGTACGGCAGCAAGCGGTGGCCACCGGAGCGGTTCGCCCGCGTGGTGAACGCGCTGGTGCGGGCGGGCCGCGAGGTGGTCATCACCGGCTCCGCGGCGGAGGCGCCGCTGGCCAGGGAGGTGGCCGACCGCTCGGGAACACGGCCGCGGGTGCTGGCGGGCTGCACCGACCTGCTCGAGCTGGCCGCGCTGATCGCCAGCGCCACACTGGTCATCAGCGGGGACACGGGCACGGCCCACCTCGCCTACGCGTTCCGCACCCCGGCCGTCGTGCTGTTCGGCCCCGCCCACCCACGGCACTGGGGCCCACCTCCAGGTCCCCACACCGTGCTGACCGCCACCCACCTCCGCCACGGCGACCCCTTCGCGAACACCTCCGACCCCGCCCTACTCGCCGTGACCCCCGACGACGTACTCGCCGCGGCCACCGAACTCCTCGCCAGCCGGAGCACGGCCTCACTCAGCTGACGGCGGCTGGTGGGTGGTGGGTGGGTGGCGGCAGGGCCGCGCGCTGGCGCTGCAGGCTTCCGCAGAAGCGCCGACAGTGCGCACGCACTCCCGGCGCCGCGACTCACCTCACGACCCCCGCCCGACGGGACGCGGCCCCGCTCAGCGATGGCGGCGAGCCGGTCACGGCACACCTGCTCGCATCCCCGGCACGCCTCCACGCGGACGCGGCGGTACTCACGCATCTCCGCGGGGCCGCCTACCGCCGGGGTACGCGTTCGACGGGTACACGATACGGTTCGCCACCCTGTCGGAGGTGTAAAGCTGGCCCGGCGCGGCCCCGCCCAGCGATGGCGGCGAGCCGGTCGCGGCAGACCTACTCATCCCCGGCACACCTCCACGCGAACCCCGCCATCCTCACCTACCTCCACCCGACCACCCACAACGCCGCCTACCGCGGCGTGTACGCGAACGCCCGAGTCTGGAACGCCGCCGCCGGTGCCTGGGTCGCGTTCGACGGATACGCGACACGGTTCGCCACCCCGTCGGAGGTGTAGAGCTGGCCCGGTGCGGCCGCGAGCTTGTCGAGCCACGCCGTCGAGCAGAACTCGGCGTCCTGGCCCGTGGCGGCCTGTGAGCGGATGCGTGGGATGCGCGTCGGGTCGAAGGACGCCGCGTACGGGGACGGGGCCGGGTTGGCGCCGACCAGGAACACCCCGGTGTACCGGTACCCGTCGCCCTGGAGCGCCTGTGTGGGGTCGGCCGGGGACACGCCGAAGGGCAGCGCCAGCGTGGTCGGCGGCGCCGCGGGCACGGCGGCGCGGATCAGCTGGTCCTCCCGCACGATCTCGTCCCGTACCCGGTCCGGGGCGGCCTCGCCGAGGTTGGCGTGTGACCACGTGTGGTTGCCGATCTCCATGCCGTGCTCGCGCAGCCACGGCAGGGTGCGCCGGCCACCCGGGTCGCCGAACGGGTCGGCGTTCACGAAGAACGTCGCCACCGGGTGGAAGGTGGGGTACTGGGCCGCGACCTCGCGCAGGATCGCCACCGCCGTGCCGGGGGCCGGGTCGCCCGCCGGGGTGAGGGCGAACTGGGACGGGTCGCCGTCGTCGAAGGTGAGGACCACCGGGTGGGTGCCGGTGGGGATGTCGATGTCGCCCGTGGTGTACCGGGCCGCGGTGACCGGGACGTACCTCTCGCGGGCCAACCGGACCAGCTCGGCGCGGAAGTCGTCCGGGGTCCGCTCGAACACGCCGGCCGGGTTCGCCACCAGCCGGTGGTACATCAGCACCGGCACGAAGCCCAGCTCGTTGGCGCCCACGGCGGCGGGGTCCGGCGGCGCGGAGCTGGGTGCCGGCGACCGGGCCGGCGAGGACGGTGGCGGTACGGCCGCGCGTGTCTGGGTGCACGCCGCCGCGGCCAGCACGGCGCCGAGGACGACGAGGGTGGTGAGTGTCCTGCGCACATCTGCCACCATGCGGGGAAAGCCGTTGTGTCGCAACAAGAAGATGCCACGATCGAGTGAAAACAGGTTAGGTTCGCGCGTTCCGAGGCACGTCCACATCGTTACTGTCGCGATCGGACTGGAGGAACACTGGTGGGACGTCGGTCGTGGCGCCGTCGGGGCGTGATGCTGGTGTGCGCGGGAGCCGTCGCGGCGGCGGCCCTTCTCGTACCGCTCGAGAACCGGATCATCGACGACATCCCCGCCTTCACGGGCTTCGACCCGGGCGCCACGCTGACCCCGGCGCGGCTGCGCGGGGTCGGCGTCCGGACCCACGCGGGGAACGACGTCGAGCTGCTCGTCGACGGCAGTCCCGCGAAGACCTACCGGGCCGGGGACCGGATCCTGCTCGCCGGCGCCCACCTGCGCGACGGCTCCCACACCCTCGCCGCCCGGGTGCGCCACCACCTGCTGCCCGACCTGGAACTGTCCAGCAGGTTCACCCTGGACGGCACGCCGCCGCGCCTGTCGGTGACGATGGACCCGGTGGGGAACCTGCGCGAGCACATGACGTTGCGGGGGCAGGCCAGCGGGGCGAGCGCCGTCACCGTCGACGGGCGCACCGCGCGGGTGGGCGACGACGGCAGGTTCGCCATGACACTGCCGGTCGTGCCCGCCGTCGTCCGGGTGACCGCACGCGACGCCGCGGGCAACGCCACGACCCGCGACGAACCGGTGCACACCCGGCACCCCGGCATGCGTGCGGTGCACATGTCGGGCATGGCGTGGGGGTCCGCCACGCTGCGGGAGCCGGTGCTGCAGATGGCGCGGCAGGGTCTCATCGACACCGTCGAGCTGGACATCAAGGACGAGAGCGGTGAGGTCGGCTACTCCTCGCGCGTCCCGCTCGCACAGCAGATCGGCGCGACCCGCGGCTACTACGACGCGGCGGCCGTCGTGTCGCAGCTGCACGCCATGGGTGTGCGCGTCGTCGGCCGGCTCGTCGCGTTCCACGACCCGATCCTCGCCAAGGCGTCGTGGGAGTCCGGCCACCCCAACCGGGTGTTGCAGCGCACCGACGGGACACCCTGGTCCGGCTCGTACGGGCAGTACGCCTTCACCAACTTCGCCGACCCCGAGGTCGTCGGCTACAACGTCGACCTCGCCACCGAGGCCGCCAAGCTGGGCTTCGACGACATCCTCTACGACTACGTCCGCCGGCCCGAGGGCGACCTCTCGGCCATGCGCATCACCGGCCTGCGGGGCACGCCGGAGCAGGCGATCGCCGACTTCCTGGCGAAGAGCCTGACCGCCGTCCACGAGCACGGCGCGTTCCTCGGCGCCTCGGTGTTCGGCATCGCCGCGCAGCGCCCCACCGCGATCGCCCAGGACATCCCGGCCATGGCGGCGCACCTGGACTACGTGGCGCCGATGGTCTACCCGTCGCACTGGGGCCCCGGCGAGTACGGCGTTGCCCAGCCGGACAGCCAGCCGTACGACATCGTCGCCCGCTCCCTGGCGGCGTTCGTCGGGAAGGTGAAGGGCACGGACGCGGCCGTCATCCCCTGGCTCCAGGCGTTCAGCCTGGGGAAGACCTACGGCCCCGCCGAGGTGCGGGCCCAGATCAAGGCCACCGCGGACACCGGCATCTCGTCGTTCCTCCTGTGGGACGCGGCCTGCCGGTACGACTCCGCTGGGCTGACTGGATGATTTCCGATAACCGATCGTGTCACTGATCGCCTGACACGATTACCCGCTCGGCACATCGGGTAGCTCAGTATTATGTGGACAACACTGTTTCTACCAGTAGCCGTGATGTTTCTCGTGCTGGGAATCGAACGCGTGGAGTCGCGTTTTCTCGAGCCGGAAATCGTGGTTCGGGAAACGCGTCGGCCACAGGAGTCGCCGGCTCGCTTCCGGCGTCCCGCCCGGTGCGGTCAGGGAACGCGGGCCGCGGTGCTCGGTCCGCTGCTGCGGACGGGGTTTTCGTGGCGCTACACCCCCGGTCGCCGAGGGCCGTACGACCGGAGCGTGGCGGAGGTCAGGCGACCCGCCCGCGGTCCGGGACGTGGCGGCTGAGAAATCCGCACGCGAATATGGAGCCCCGCGTACGGGGCGGGCGGCGAAAATCGGCCGGCTCGACGGAGATGACACACTTCTCCTGACGAGCCGGCCGATTTCGTCGCCAGGGCGACCATTACCGCGAAGAACTCAGCACCTCGACGCCAGACCGTCCGGCGGGAGGCGCACAACCGCCTCTTCGGACTTCGGGGAGCCGTCGGTGGCGATCAGGATGGTGGTGGCGGTGGTCCACACCGTACAGGGATGCCGGCGCGGGCGGCGCCAACCCGAACATTCGGGGCACCGGCCGTGCCCGTCGGGGGCGTGCAGCTCCAGCAGCGCCCGCCAGGCTTCGGTCAGCCGGGCGATCTCGGTCTCCGCCAGGGAGGCGAGGGAGGGTGTGTCGCCTTCGGTGGCCAACCGGTCGAGGTAGTCCAGACGTTCGATGACCACCTTGGCCAGAGTGGGGGCCGGATACTTGTCCATCACGGGACTCCTCGTCCAGGCACGAATGGCGCCGGGGGTCGGCGCGGGGGCGGGAAAAGGGCACAGCACTGGGACGCCGCCCGCGGCGGGTGCGTGGGCGGCGTCCCGGATCGGAACGTTTCCGGCGTACAACTTCGAGAAAGGGGGCTGAGCGTCACTGACGCCGGCGGTTCGCGCGGCTGTCCTGGACCTCGATCCGCTCCTTGCGGAGCTCACCGGACACGGACCGCTCGTCCGGCACCGTGTCCTTGGTCAGCCGCACCTGCTCCATGGGCACGGTCTCCGTGCTGACCACAGGCTTCTCGGCGTGCAACGTCACCTCGTGCTCCGCCTCGTCGATCTTCGGGCCGCGCATGGCCGCGTCGCGGTTCGCCGCCGTGATGGGCTCGCGCTCCACCCGGACCTCCTCGTGCGACACCGGCACGTCCACCCGCTGCCGCTCGGTGACCACGTGCTTCACCAGGCGCACCTTGCCGGTCTCGACCCGCTCGGTGCCGACCCTGAGCCGCTCCTCGGAACGCGTCATCACGTCGCGCCCGTGGTTGGCGTAGTCACTGGCCTGCTGGGTCGAGCCGGGGCGCCGCACCTGCCGCTGCCCCTGCCACTGTCCCGGCTGCTGGCCCGGCCGCTGCCCGGCGCCGTCGGGACCGCTGCCCTGCGGCCCGAAGCCGTAGTGGCGGTACAGCGCGGCCTGTTCGTCGTCCGTCATGTGGTCGTTGGTCGCCTCGATCCTCGGTGACTGCCTGACCTGCTCCTTGTCCACGGGCACCCGCAGCTCGTCGTCGCGCAGCTCGGCCCGCTGCAGCGGCACGAACGACTCCTTCAGCCCGAACAGTCCGGTGTGCACCGACGCCCATGCCGGGTCGCCGGTCCGCTCGTCCAGCCAGACCCGCTTGACGGCGCCGATCTTCTCGCCGCGCGGGTCGATGACCTGGCAGTCGTACAACCGGTCGACCACGTCCTGACGAATCACGTCATCTCACCTTCCATTGTCGACAGTCCACTTAGGCCGTTCCGGAGATGCCCGCGCTTTGTGCGGGCTATTCGCCGGTGACCGGCGCCTCATCCGGGTGAGTGACACTGTCGTACCTGGTCAGGGAGGGACGTGTGCGCAGAGTCAGGACCGCACCGGGGGTGCGGTCGATCGGGCGTCGGCTGCGAGACGACCCGCGGCTCCAGGGCATCGGGTCGTGATCGATGAGCACCGCGGCTTGCGGGACGCGCCGTGTGGGCACGAGTGGCCGGAAGCGCTACCGCGGCAAGGACCCGTGTGCCCGCCGGGACGGTGCGTCAGAGCACGGCGAGCCGGTCCACCAGCAGCTCCGTCCGCCGCTCGGTGTCCTCCGGCGGCAGCCGTCCCGCCCGGGTCAGGGTCGCCAGCCCGTGCAGGGCCGCCCAGAACACCTCGGTGAACAGCCCCGGGTGGACGCCGTCACCGGCGACCTCTCCGAGGCTGTCCAGCAGGGCGGCGAAGGCGTCCTTCAGAGGTTCTGGAGTGTCGGCCTTCGCGAATGCCAGGCCGCCGTCGAGGGAGAACATGGCGTCGTAGACCGCCGGGTTGCGTGCGGCGAAGTCCAGGTAGGCGCGGGCGAGGGCGGTGACCCGGGCGCGCGGGCCGTCCGCGGCGGAGGTCGCGGCCCGCACCGCCGCGGCCAACTCGGCGGCGCCTTCGAGGGCGACGGCGCCGATGATCTCGCGCTTGCCGCGGAAGTGGCTGTAGAGGACGGGCTGGCTGTACTCGATGCGCTCGGCGAGCCGGCGGGTGGTGACCGCGTCCCAGCCGTGCTGCTCGGCGAGTTCGCGGGCCGTCGCCACGATGAGGCGTTCGCGCTCCGCCCGTTCGCGCTCCTTGCGCTCCTGTACCGACATGAGCTGATCCTAGCATCGCTAGACAAGCGAGCGGCAGCAGTACTAGCGTTGCCACATCAGCTGTCAATGCTAGCTCCCAGGAGGGACCGTCATGCTCACCGCACTCGAGGTGGTCACCACCGTGGTCGTCGGCGTGATGGTGGGGGTGGAGTTCTCCGTCGCCTTCGTCCTCAACCCGATCCTCAACGGACTCCCCGACGACAGCAGCCAGCTCGGCCGCGCCCACGGGGGCCGGATGCTCGGTGCCCTCATGCCGTTCTGGTACATCGGCTCGCTCGTCCTGAGCGCGGTCTGGGCCGTCGCCGGATGGCATCACCCTGGCACCGGTCTCGTCGTCATCGCCGCCGCGCTGCTGATCGTGAGCGTGATCATGTCGATCCTGCTGCTCGTCCCGATCAACAACCGGGGCAGGACGTGGACCCCCGAGAACCGGCCCGCCGACTGGAAGCAGCAGATGAACCGTTGGGACCGCTTCCACTACCTCCGCGTCGCCGTGATCATCGCCGCCTTCGCCCTGCTGGTCACCGCCCGCACCTGAGCCCGCGGGCCGACACCGCGCACGCTAGTCGGCGGGGCCGCGCAGCGTCAGCATCACCCGCATCACGTGTTCGACGGCGCTGGGGAAGGCCGCGGCGCGGAGCTCGTCCCGGGTGGCGAGGTTGCGGGAGGCGAACTCCAGCAGGTGGTCGGTGCCCATGCGGCGCACGACGAGTGCCGCGATCTCCTCCAGGTCGAGATCGGGGTGGTCGATGCGCGTGAGCGCGAACTCGATGACGAGTTCCTCATCCGACATGGGCCCTCCCTGCCCCGAATTCTACGATAACGAGCCATGAAGGAGCGGCTGCTCGCCGACCTCGACGACCGCATCGCCCGGCACGCCGGCGGGGACTCCACCGGCGTGCTCGACGAGCGGGCGCTCGGCCTGGTCAGCGCGCTGGCGCGGCTGGGTGCCCCGGACGCCGGCAGCCTCGTGCGGGTCGCCGCGCTGCACCTGTGCCGGTACCAGGCGCTGCCGCCCGAGCACGGCAAGATCGACCTGCGGATGGCGCGGATCCTCTACACGCGGCTGCACGCGGTCGACCCGCGGCTGGTGGCGCCGAGGGTGCGGGAGTTCTTCGGGCTCCCCTCACCGCACGCCAGCGGCGTGGCCCGGATGCGTGAGTACGAGCAGACCGGCGAGCTGGACCACCTGGAGCGGGCGATCTCCCTGTTCCGCCAGGAGGTGTTCGAACCCCACGGCGACCGGGCCGGCGCCCTGCACAGCCTCGGTACGGCGCTGTTCCGCCGGTACGAGCGCACGAAGCGACCGGCCGACCTGGACGAGGCCATCGAGTCCGGCCGCGGTGCCCTGGCGGCGGCCGCACCGGATGATCCGCGGCGTGGCCGGTTCCGGTCCGGCCTGGACGAGGCGCTGTCCCGGCGGTCCGGCTGAGGCCACCCGACACCAGCCGCCGGAGGACCCGCTCCCCTACACCAGCCGGCAGGCATGCGCGGAAGACGGGGCCGCGAACGATATCAGGACGAAGACGCCTGCTGGCCGGAGTGGAACTCGGCCAGGTGCCGGGCCAGGACGTCGTCGCCGAAGTCGTTCTCCGGGTCGCGCCACACGGCGTGAACGTGGTTGGCGTCGTGCTGGGTGTTGTCGTACTCGACGAGGAGACGCGGGCCCTGCACGCGGTAGTAGTGGGGCCGGCCGGGTTCGGTGTCGCCGGCCCAGCCGAAGTGGACGGTGTCGAGCCGCGGGCCGGCTAACTTCGCCGCCTCGCGTTCGGCCAGCTCGTCGGGGATGCGGCCGAGGTAGACACCGAGCAGTGCGCGCAGCTGTTCCTGCTGGGCGGTGGTGAGGTCCGCGGCCGGGACGCCCTCGACGGCGGGGGCGCGCCCCACGCGTGGTCGGTTGCCGGTGACGATGTCCGGCGGGGCGGTGGGTGACAGGAGGACGCGGGCGTCGTCGACGGAGCGGACCAGGTCCCGGGCGAGGTCCTCCGCGGCGGCGAGCGGGCGGAGCAGGTGCCCGCCGAGGAGCGGGGAGCCGGCCGGGTTCGCGCCGAGGAAGCAGGGGGTGCTGGCCCGCACCAGCCCGTCCACGACCAGGTGCTGGATCGAGACGTGGTGGCCGCCGAACCGCCACGACCACGGGCCGGCGGCGCCCGGTTCACCGAAGACACGCAGCCAGTACAGCGCCGGATCGCGGAGCCGCTCCCGACCGCGCTGGCCGAGCCGCCAGCCCTCCGCCTTGTCCAGCACGTTCTCCAGCCCGATGATCGTCGACACCGTGACGAACCCGGGGTGGGACAGTCCGGTGGCCACCAGCCGCATCGCGTGGGCCTGCTGGGCGGGACGCATGTCACCCAGCGGCAGGCCGCCGTGGTCGGTGGGGGTATAGTTCCAGCGGTGCCGTTCCTCGTCGGAGGGCCACGGCAGCGCCGCGGCGGCGCGCTGGGTGTCGTCGAGGCTGTCCAGCCATGCCCGCGCCGCGTCGGTCATCGACTGGGCAGGAGTCACACCAGAACTCTACGCAGGCCTGGGTGGCGGGTCGGCCACCCAGGCACGCGTCGCGTCGCTACTTGCGGGTCGCGGTGTAGTTCCTGAAGAGCAGGTAGGTGTTGAGGATGTCGGACGAGGCGCTCTCGACGGACCGGTAGATGCCCCACTTGGGGCGCACGTAGTCGCCCTGGTCCGGCATGTTCACGTTCGACATGCTGCCCTGCGCGGCGACCGGTGCCCCGGAGCCCGTGCCGTTGCGGACGGTGAACGCGGCCTTGCCCTTCGCGCCGGGGGTGAGCGTCCACTCGACGGTGATCCACTTGTTGCGGAGCGGGGCGAGGTCGCAGGACGCGATGTCGGGCGAGCCGGAGTTGGCGTAGGCGCGTGCCCGGAACGTCTCCTTGCTCCCGCTGCGGCCGAGGTCCAGGGTCACCCACGGGCCGCCGTTGGTCTCGGGCGTCTTCGTCTGGAAGATGTGGGTGAACTTGCTGGTGCCGTGCAGCGAGGACGGCATGTACATCTCGTAGGAGATCGTCCACGTCTCGCCGTCGTGCATCTTCAGCGTGGTGCCGCCCTGGACCATGCCCTTGGACTCGGTGCGCTGGCGGTCCCCGTCGCCGGTGGTGTCCCGGTCGTCGGCCCAGATGTTGAACCGGTAGTGGTCGCCCTCGACGATGACGTAATGGCGGTCCGGGTGGAGGTTTCCGCGGTCCGCCTCGATGCCCTCGAACGCTTTCAGGCCGTCGCTGGCCGGGTTCGGGTGCCACAGCGGGCTGGCCGCCGCCGCTGCGGCGGCCGGTGCCGAACCGAGCACGACGGGCGCGGCGAGCGCGGAGGCCGCCAGCGAGCGCAGCGCGGTCCTCCTGGTGAGGCGGTGGGGATGCAGGGGTTCCATTGTGCGTTATGTCCTTCCCGACTTTGACCGACAGGAGAGGCATAACATCCGATGTCTATGCCTGAAAACTGTAGAACGGTCCGCGATGTTGTGTCAACTGCGGAGGATTCATCGGATTGATGGGCATCGGATGTAATGATGACGGCCAAAGGGGGTAGTCGTTCGCCGAGGACGCTCACCGTGTCCGGAGGAGGTAGCGGTGCCGACGGTCGAGACGCTGTGTGCGCCGGCGCCGCTGGTGCGCGGCATCGAGGAGCGGTTGGACCGGGAGTGGGTCGACGTGCCGCGCAGCGTGCTCGTCGAGTGCGTGTGGGCGGCGTGGTCGAGCTTCGCGCACGCCAGGGTGCGGACGTTCGTGCCCATCCTGGTCGAACGGGCGGCACGGGCACGCGTCCGCCGGCTCACCGACGCCACCGACGTGCCGCTTGGCGAGGTGTCCCTGCGCACGTGGGCGTGGCTGACCGCGAGGAACCTGCTGGCCGACGAGCTGCCCCGCCGGTGGGCGCACACCCGGGGCGTGGCGCGCCGGGCCCAGCAGATCGCGCCGGCGTTCCCGCCCGCCGAGCGGGAAGTGCTGGTCGCGTCCGCGTGGCTGCACGACATCGGGTACGCGTCCCCGGTCGCCGTCACCGGGTTGCACCAGCTGGACGGCGCCCGCTACCTGGCGGGCCTGGGCGTGCCGTTCCGGTTGTGCGCGCTGGTCGCCCACCACGCGGGTGCCGCGGCGGTGGCCGACGTCCGCGGGCTGGCCGACGAGCTGGCCGTCTTCGACGACGAGCGGAGCCCGGTGCGTGACGGGTTGTGGTACTGCGACATGACCACCGGCCCGGACGGCCGCCCGATGACCTTCACCGAGCGGATGGCCGAGCTGCGCGGGCGCCGCGCCGCGGACGACCCCGTGATCCGCGCCCTGGCCGTCAACGAGCCCGAACGCGCCGCCGCGGTCGACCGCGTGGCGGAGCGGCTGCGCCAGACCCTCGTGGCGAGCCGCTGACCGGCCCGGTGAACCGGGGTCCCGGTCCAGAAACGTCAGGACAGGTCGCCGGCGCGGGTCAGGGCCACTGGCGCGCCCTGCTTGCGGGCCAGCTCGTCGTTGACGAGCCGGGCCAGGCGGTCCAGGCCGGTGTCGATCTGTGCGGCGTTCACCGTGCTGCAGGACAGGCGCAGAGAACGCACGCCGTCGCCGCCGTCGGCACCCGTGTCGTAGAAGTGGTACATCGGGGTCCACAGGACGCCGTAGTCGCGGGCCGACCGGGTCAGCAGCTCGTCGTCCACCGGGAACGGGACGGTCACCACGACGAAGAACCCGCCGGCCGGCACGTTCCAGGAGACGCGGGAACCCTCGCCGAACCGGGCGGCCAGTCCCTCGACGATCCTGGTCCGGTTCGCCGCGTAGACCTCGCGCTCCCGCCGGGTGGCGGCCACCAGGCTGCACCCGTGTTCGAGGAGCTTGCCGCCGACGATCGCCTGGGCCAGTGCGGGGGTGTTGACGGTCAGCATGCTCTTGATCTTCGACAGCTCGTCGGCGAACAGGCCGACGGTGCCGTCCGAGGCCGTGACCGTCTGGTCGGCCACCACGTAGCCGACCCGGGCGCCGGGCAGGACGGTCTTCGCGAAGGAACCCAGGTACACCACGCGGCGCCCGGCGTCGAGCGCCTTGAGGGTCGGCACCCGCCGCGTGTCGCCGTGGAACAGGCCGTACGGGTTGTCCTCCAGCAGCAGGAAGTCCTCCTCCCGCGCCAGCGACAGCAGGGCTCGCCGCGTCGTCTCCGGCATGCTGACGCCCGACGGGTTGGCGAAGTCCGGCATCACGTAGCAGCCGCGCGGCCGCAGGCCGGCGGTGCGGGCGCGCTGGATCTGGGTCAGCAGGTCGTCCAGGTCGACGCCGGCCGCGCCGCTGGCCACCGGCAGGACCGGCATGTCGACCAGTCGCGCCGCGCCGGTGAGCCCGACGTACGTGGGTGACACCGCGAGCAGCACGTCCTTCGGCCCGGACCGCAGCGCCCGCAGCACCAGGACCATCGCCTCCTGGCAGCCCACGGTGACCACGATGGACTCCGGGTCGACGCTGACGCCCTCGTCCAGCTCGAGGTTGGCGGCCACCAGCTCGTGCACGATCCCCTTGGTGCGGCCGTACTGGAACAGCGTCCTGCGCACCCGCTCCTCGCTGTACCCGCGCTCGTCGCGCAGGTACTCGCTGAACCGCGCCAGGTACCTCGGCAGCTCGTCGAGGTCCCAGAACTCCTCGAACGGGCGGCCCGCGGCCAGCGACACCGCGTCCGGGTAGTGGTTCGCGACCTCGTTGAGGAAGTTCATGGAGTTGAGCGCCGGGTCCTCGAGCGAGGGGTGCAGGTGCTCGGTGCTCAGGTCGGTGTGCACGGGCGGCGGCAGCTCCCGCACGGGTGCCAGCGCCACGACCGGCGCCAGGTGCGCCTTGGGCAGGTTCTCCAGGCTCATCAGGCCCTCACAGTCTCACGGTGGACAGAGCCCGCGCCGCGCGGACGTCCGCGCAGCCGGCCAGCGTCATGGCGTCGCGGAACTCCGCTGCCAGCAGGGTAAGCACGTGGCCCGCGCCGCGCACGCCGTCGACGGCCAGCCCGTACAGCACGGGCCTGCCGACGAACACGCCGTCCGCGCCGGACGCCAGCGCGCGGAGGATGTCCGTGCCGGCGCGGACACCGCTGTCGAGGTACACGTCGGCCCGGCCGGCCACCGCCTCGGCGACCGCGGGCAGGGCGAGGACGCTCGGGGCCGCGCCGTCGAGCTGGCGGCCGCCGTGGTTGGACACGACCACCGCGTCCACACCGGACTCGACGGCGAGCGCGGCGTCCCGGGGGTCGAGGATCCCCTTCAGCACCAGGGGAAGCGAGGTCCGGTTCCGCAGCCACCCGATGTCCGCCCAGCGGACGGCGGGTGCGAACGCGGCCGCGGTGTGCGCGGCGATCGCCGACTCCCCCGCCACCGCGTCGTGCGCGCGGCTCAGCGCGCCGTCGTCGAGGTGGGCGGCGATCACGTCGTCCGGCAGCACGAACGAGTTGCGGACGTCGCGCGGGCGCCGGCCCATGATCGGCACGTCGACGGTCACCACCAGCGCCTCGCAGCCCGCGTCCTCGGCACGCGCGACGAGCGCCTCGACGAGTCCGCGCGAGCGCAGCCAGTAGAGCTGGAACCACGTGGTGGCACCGGTTTTCGCGATGTCCTCGACGGTCACGCTGCTCAGCGTGCTCACCACGTACGGCACGCCGGCCACCGCCGCGGCCTCCGCGGTGGCCAGCTCGCCGTCGGGGTGCAGCAGCCGCTGGTAGGCCATCGGCGCCACCGCGAGCGGCACCGCGGCCGGCGAGCCCAGCAGCCGGGTCGTCGGGTTCGGCGCCTCCGCGCCACCGAGGACCCTGGGCAGGACCGCGACCGCGTCCAGCGCGGCCCGGTTCGCCGCGAGGGTGGTCTCCGCACCGCTGCCGCCGGCGACGTAGTCCCACAGCTCCTTGGGCAGCCGCGCCTCGGCGAGCCGTGCGACGTCGGCGACGGTCAACGGTTCCTCACGTGCCATCGGTCAGTGTCTTCCGCAGGTACTCGGCCGCCTGCGCGACAGCGCGGCGCGCGTCGGGCAGCACACCGGACATGGTGAAGAACCCGTGCGCCATCCCGTCGTAGCGGCTCAGCTCCACCGGTACCCCCGCCGCACGCATCCGCTCGGCGTACCGCTCGCCCTCGTCGCGCAGCGGGTCGTACTCCGCGGTGACCACCAGCGCCGGCGGCAGCCCGGACAGGTCGGTCGCCAGCAACGGCGACACCCGGGGGTCCCGGCCGTCGGCGGGATCGGTGAGGTAGTTGCGCCAGTACCAGTCGACGGAGTGGCGGTTGAACATCCACCGGTCGTCGTTGTCCCGCAGGGAACGCGTGTCCGCGTGGTAGCACGTGTTCGGGTACACCAAGAGCTGCGCGGCGAGCGGCCGGTCCCTCGTCTGCTGTGCCACGACGGCCGCGAGGTTGCCGCCGGCGCTGTCGCCGCCGACCGCGATCCGGTCGGGGTCGGCGCCGAGGCGCCCGGCGTTCTCCCGCACCCAGGCCACCGCGGCGAGGCAGTCGTGCACCGCCGCGGGGAACGGGAGCTCGGGCGCCAGGCGGTAGCCCGGGGTCACGACCAGGCAGCCGGCCGCGTTCGCGAGCGCCCGGCACACCCCGTCCGAGGTGTCGATGCCGCCCAGGGTCCAGCCGCCGCCGAAGAAGTACACCAGTGTCCGAAGTGGACGATCGGCGCACGGGCGGTAGAGCCGGACCGGCAGCTCCCCCGCCGGCCCCGGGAAGGTGGCGTCGGTGACCTCGAACACCGGCTCGGCAGTGCCGCCGCCCGCGCGGATGTCCGCGAGGTCGGCGGCGCGGGCCTCGTCCAGCGTCATCTCGTAGAGCGGGGTCGCGCCGCGTGCCATGCGCTCGGCACGCAGCGCGGCCACCTGGGGGTCAAGCGGCACCGCTGCCTCCGGTCGTCACCGGGATGACGCTGTAGCCGCGCAGCAGGAACGCGTCACTGCGGCTCGGCTCGCCGGCCACCGCGAGGTCCGGGAACCGTTGGAACAACCGGGGGAACGCGAGCCGTCCCTCCAGCCTGGACAGTGCGGCGCCGAGACAGAAGTAGCCGCCGCCACCGAAGCTCTGGTGGGCGAGGTCGGCGCGGTCCGGGTCGAACGCGTCGGGGTCGGTGTGCCTGCGGGGGTCCCGGTTGGCCGCGCCGATCAGCACCAGGACGATCTCGCCCTGCCGCAGCGGGACGCCGGCCAGTTCCGTGTCCTCGCCCGCGACCCGGGTCAGCAGCTGCACGGGACTGTCGTAGCGCAGGATCTCCTCGACGCAGCGCGACGCGAAGTCGGCGTCGGCACGCACCCGGTCCACCAGCTCCGGGCGCGCGAGCAGCGGGATGAGCCCGTTGCCGAGCAGGTTCATGGTGGTGACGAAGCTGGCGTTCATCAGGACCACGAGGTTGGCCACCAGCTCGATGTCGGTGAGCCGGTCGTCGCCGGAGTCGATGAGCCGCACGAGACCGCTCACGATGTCGTCCCCGGGGTTCCTGCGCCGCTCCGCGATCAGGTCGAGGTAGTACTCGGTCAGCTCCAGGACCGCGTCGTCCGCGGACTGGAGCTTCTCGTCGGCCTTGCCGCCCAGGTCGAGGTACCGGTCGATCCGGTTGGCCCGGTCGCGGAACCAGGTGAGGTCGGCCTCGGGCAGGTCGAGCAGGAACCCGATGACCTTGGTCGGGAACCGGTAGCCGAACTCGGCGACGAAGTCCACCGGGGCGCCGTCCGCGCCCAGCTCGGCCATCCCGTCGAGCAACCCGTCGATGGCGGCGAGCAGCTGCCC
>NZ_JBJMIE010000693.1:0-7302 GCF_045807065.1 Actinophytocola sp.
CACACAATCCCACCACAACACTCATACCATCAACTCGGGCTGCCCGAACACCGCGGTGTCGGCCGCCACCACCAGGTCCGCCGTCAGCGCCAGCTCGCAGCTGCCGCCGAGCGCGTAGCCCGCGACGGCCGCGACGAGCGCCGTCTCGACCGCGCCGATCCGCCGCCAGCTCGCGCCACGGGCGGACGCGGCGTACTCGACGGGGGAGATCTCCCGCAGCTGCCGCACGTCGGCGCCCGAGGCGAACAGCTCGCTGCCGCCGGTGAGCACGACCGCCCGGACACCCGCGTCGGCGTCGAGCGCCTCGAGGGTGTCGGCCAGCTCGACCAGCAGCTCGGTCGACAGCGCGTTGCGGTTCTCGGGTGAGTCGAGCGTGACGATCGCGACGGCATCGATGTCGACGTCGTCCCTGGTGACGGTGACCTTTCCCATGCGCCGCAGCCCCTTGACTTCACTGGTGCCGAAGGTACGGTTGTCAGCATCTACGTCGACGTTGATTTTGGCAACTGGACGGTTCGGCAGAGGAGTCGCGGCCATGGGTGTGCTGTGGGAACCGACGTTGGACGCCGAGGCCGCGCACTGGCGCGACCTGGCGCGGAAGGTCGCGACGGAGCGGTTCGCCCCGCTGGCCGAGGAGCTGGACCGCGAGCAGCGCTACCCCCACGAGCACGTCGCGACGTTCGTCGAGACCGGGCTGTCCGGCATGCTCGTGCCGAGCGAGTTCGGCGGCACGGGGCTCACGATGACCGCGATCTGCGCGGTGGTCGAGGAGGTCTCGGCCGCGTGCGCGTCGACCGGCGCCATCCTCGCCGCGCACGCCCTCGGCGCGGTGCCGCTCCTGCTGGCGGGCACCGACGAGCAGAAGCGGGACATCCTCGGGCCGCTGCGGGCCGGTGCGGCCATCAGCTTCGCGCTCACCGAGGAGGGCGCCGGCAGCGACGCCGCCGCGCTGCGCGCCCGTGCCGAGCCCGACGGCGAGGGCTACCGCCTGTACGGCGAGAAGATCTACATCGGCAACGGCGGCATCTCCACGCGCTACGTCGTGTTCGCCAAGACCGACCCGGCCGCGGGCGCGCGGGGCATCACGGCGTTCATCGTGCCGGCCGGCGCGGAGGGCGCGGTGGTCGACCGCGTCGAGGACAAGATGGGCATCCGCGGCACGCGCACGAGCAACCTCAGGCTCGACGGGGTGCGGGTGGCGAAGTCCGACGTGCTCGGTCAGGTCGGGCGCGGGCTGAAGCTGGCGTTGCGGACGCTGGACCTCGGCCGGGTCACCGTCGCCGCGCAGGGGCTCGGCATCGCGTCCGCGGCGTACCGGCTGGCGGCCGCCGAGGCCGTGCGGCGGGAGACCTTCGGCAGGCCGCTGATCGAGAACCAGGGCATCGGGTTCCGGCTCGCGGACGTCGCGGTCGAGCTGTCGGCGGCGCGGATGCTCACCTACCAGGCGGCGGGTGCCTACGACGCGGGGCAGCCGGTGTCGATGCCGGGCGCGCGGGCGAAGCTGTACACGAGCGAGGTGGCGCACCGGGCCGTCGACCTGGCCGTGCAGGTGTTCGGCGGGGCGGGCTTCTGCAAGCCGTGCCCGGCCGAGCGGCTCTACCGCGACCAGCGCGTGCTGGAGATCTACGAGGGCTCGTCGGAGATCCAGCGCCTGGTGCTGTCCCGCGCGATCGCCACGGAGGTCGCGCAGGGATGACCGGGCAGGTGGTCGTGACCGTGCGCGCCCCGGAATTGTCGGTGCTCTCGGGTAACGTTGAAACCGGGGGGCCCCCGGGCGCACGAAAGTCCCATTCGTGCGGGGAAAGTGCTGCGTGCGGGGAAAGTGTTGCCGGCGGGGAAACTGTTGCGTGCGGGGAGAGTGCTGCGGGCGGGGAAACTGTTGCGTGCGGGGAGAGTGCTGCGGGCGGGGAAACTGTTGCGTGCGGGGAGAGTGCTGCCGGCGGGGAAACTGTTGCGTGCGGGGAGAGTGCTGCGGGCCGGGAAGGTGCTGCGGGTAGAGAAGATGAGGTGGGCAGGGGAAGGGATGTGGGCGGGCTCGCGGCGGCCGCGTCCGGCGCGGTCGCCGCGACGCTGGGCCAGGCGTTCGTCGCCGCCCGGGATGCCGTCCAGCGCCTGGAACCCGGCGGCGGCGTGCTCCTGCGTTGCGCCACTGTGGACACTCCCGCACTCACCGGCGCGCTGACCTCCCTGTGCCGCAGCCTCGCCCGGGAGGCCGCGCCGCGTGGCGTGCGGGTCAACGCCATCCTCGCCGGGCAGGACGCCGACGTCGCCGCCCTGGTCGAGTTCCTCGGCGGCCCCGCCAGCCTGATGTGCACGGGCGCCGTGCTGGAGGCCGGCTGAGATGGACGTCCGCCACGACTGCGAAACCTGGTCGCCGCAACAAATCCGGGACCACCAGCTGACCCGTCTCAAGACCCAGCTCACCCGCGTCCACGAGACGAGCCGCCACTACCGCCGCCAGTGGGACGCGCTCGGCTGGCACCCCGCCGACCTCCGCACGCTCGACGACCTCGCCGCCCTGCCCACCACCGGCAAGACCGACTACCAGCACGCGATCGACGAACACCCGCCGTACGGGGACTTCCTCGCCGTGCCACGGGAAGACGTGGCCCGCGTGCACTTCTCCTCCGGCACGACCGGCGCGCCGACCCCGGTGGGCTGGACCCGCGCCGACCTCGACCGCTGGGCGGACCTCTACGCCCGCTCCGCCCACAGCCAGGGCGTGCGGCCCGGCGACGTCTACCAGTGCCTGTTCTCCTTCGCCTGGTTCGTCGGCGGGTTGGGCGCCACGCTCGGCTACACGAAGCTCGGCGCCACCGTCATCCCCGGCGGGTCGGGCGACACCGAGCGGCAGCTCGACACGATCTTCCGCTACGGCACCACCGCCGCCGGCGGCACGCCCTCGTTCCTGCTGCACCTCGCCGGCCGGGCGCGCGAGCTGGGCCGGCCGCTGCGGGACTCGCCGGTGCGGCACGTGATGGTCGGCGGCGAACCCGGCGGCGCCGTCCCCGCCACCCGCGCGCTGATCGAACGCGAGTGGGGCGCCCGCTGCTTCGACGGCTACGGCTGCCTGGAGTTCCAGCCGATCGCGTGGGAGTGCGCCGCGCGGGCCGGCGGCCACCTGGCCGAGGACTTCGTCTTCGCCGAGGTGGTCGACCCGGACACGGCCGCCGCCGTGCCGGACGGCGAACCCGGCGTCCTCGTGCTGACGCACCTGGACAAGCAGGCCTGCCCGCTGGTGCGGTGGTGGACCGGCGACGTGGTCGTGCGGGACCGCGACGCCTGCGACTGCGGCCGCACCCACGCCCGGTTGGCCGGTGGCGTGCGCGGCCGGGCGGACGACATGCTCGTCGTGCGTGGCGTCAACGTCTTTCCGTCGGCGGTGGAGAACGTCGTGCGCGCCACGGTCGGTGACCTCGCGGAGTTCCGCGTCGTCCTCGACCCGGCCCTCGCCGACCCCGCCACGGGCTACCCGACCGCCCTGCGGCTGCAGGTGGAGGCGGCCGGCGCGCCGGACCTGCCCGGCCGGCTGGCCGCGAACATCAGAGCGGAGCTCAAGGTGCGGGCGGTCGTCGACATCGTCGCGCCGGGGGAGCTGCCCCGCACGACCCACAAGGCGCGGCGCGTGGTCCGCGCGAACTCCCCGGAGGTGGCCCATCGTGTCCCGTGACGTCCTGCTGCTCGGCGCCGTCCGCACGCCCAACGGGCGCTACGGCGGCTCCCTGCGGGCAACCCCCGTCGTCGAGCTGGCCACTCTCGCGGCCCGGGAGGCGGTCACCCGCGCCGGCATCGGCCCGGAGCTGGTCGAGGAGGTCGTGCTGGCCAACTGCCGGCAGGCCGGCAACGGCCCCAACCCCGGCCGGCAGGTCGCCCTGCGGGCCGGCTTCCCCGAACAGGCGCCGGCGCAGACCATCAACATGGCGTGCGCGTCCGGGCTGAAGGCGGTCCAGCTGGCGCACCAGTCGATCACCTCCGGCGAGGCCGACATCGCGGTGGCCGTCGCCGCCGAGTCGATGAGCACCATGCCCTACCTCGCGTCCGGCGCCCTGCGGTGGGGCGGGGTGAAGCGGGGCGACATCACGCTGGCCGACGGCTGGCGCGACGGCGGCACGGATCCCGTGTGCGGGTTGAACATGGGCCAGACGGCGGAGAACATCGCGTCCCGGTACGGGGTGTCGCGCGCGGACCAGGACGCGTGGTCGCTGCGCTGCCACCAGCGGGTGGCCGCGGCGTGGGAGCACGGGTACTTCGCGAGCCAGGTCGTCGATGTGCCACTGGCCGACGGGGACTCACTCGACCGCGACGAGGGCTTCCGCGCGGACACCACCGCCGAGCGCCTGGCGCGGCTGAAGCCGTCCTTCGTGGCGGGTGGCACCGTGACCGCCGGCAACGCGAGCCAGATGGCCGACGGCGCCGCGGCGGTCGTGCTGGCGAGCGCGGACGCGGTCGCCGCGCACGGGTTGACGCCGCGGGGCCGGCTGCGGTCGTTCAGCGCGGTGGGCGTGGACCCGACGGTCATGGGTGTCGGCCCGGCCTTCGCGATCCCCAGGGCGCTGGACCGCGCCGGAGTGTCCACATCGGACCTGGACCTGGTGGAGATCAACGAGGCGTTCGCCGCGCAGATCGTGCAGAACGTGCGGGAGCTGAAGCTCGACGAGGAACGGGTGAACGTCAACGGCGGTGGCATCGCGCTCGGCCACCCGACCGGCCAGAGCGGTTGCCGGCTGGTGGTGTCGCTGCTGCACGAGCTGGCCCGGCGGGACGCGTCGCTGGGCGTGGCGAGCCTGTGCGTCGGCGGCGGGCAGGGTGTGGCCGCGGTGATCGAGCGGGTGGCGTGATGGACCTGCGGGTGGCGGTGGCGGGCCTCGGCCCGATGGGACGCGGCATCGCGCGCGTGTTCGCGGTGGCGGGTGCGGCGGTGACCGTGGTGGACGTCGACGCGGCGACGACGGCGCGGGGACACGCGCAGCTCCGCGAGGAGGAGGACGTCCCGGTGTCGGTGGCGGCGAGCGTCGCGGCGGCGGTGCGCGACGCGGACCTCTTCATCGAGGCGATCGTCGAGCGGTTCGAGGCGAAGCGGTCGCTGCTGGCGGAGGTTCGGGCGACGGTCCGGGCGGCGGGCAACGACAAGCTGGTGGTCGCGACGAACACCTCGTCGCTGTCCATCGGCGAGCTGGGCGTGGCCTACGGCGACCCGTCGCGGGTGGTGGGCATGCACTTCTTCAACCCGCCGGCCAAGATGCGCCTGGTCGAGGTGATCCGCGGCGCGCGCACCGACCCGGAGGTGGTGGCGCTGGCCCGGGAATGGGTCGCGGCGCTGGGCAAGACGGCGGTGCTGTGCGCGGACTCGCCGAACTTCATCGTGAACCGGGTGTGCCGGCCGCTGTACTACGAGTCGCAGCTCCTGGTGACGCAGGGCATGGCGCCGCCGGTGGTCGACGCGGCGGTCAGGGGCGCGCTGGGGCACCGGATGGGTCCGTTGGAACTGCTGGACTTCACCGGCCTGCACACGCACCTGGGTTCGTCGGAGACGGCGCTGCGCGAGTTCGGCGACCCTCGCTACCGGCCGATCCCGCTGACGCGCCGGCTGGTCCGCGCCGGCACGACGGGCCGCGCGGCGGGCCAGGGCTACTACGACTACGCGGCGGGCAAACCCCGCGATGCCCAGGCGTCGGTACTGCGCACATCCCAACAGTCCGAAGTGGACGTTCGGGTGTACCGCGCGGTCGGCTGCACCCCGCGGGACGTCGCCGCCGTCACGGGACTCGCGCGGCAGGGACGGGTCGTGGTCGACTCGTCGGACGGCGGCTGGGTCGAGCACCTGCCGGCGGGCGTCGGCTGGATCCGGCTGCACGGCGGCTTCGCCGAGGTGGTGGCCGACGAGGTGGCCGGCATCGAGCCGGCCCACGACGCGGTGGACGCCCTCGGCGCGACCTCGGTCCCGGTGCTCGCGTTGCCGGGCCTGGTGGTCGACCGGCTGGCGCACACCATGGCCAACGAGGCGCTCACCCTGGTCGAGGAGGCCACGGCGACGGCGGAGGACGTGGATCTGGCGCTGCGGCTGGGCATGAACCACCCGATCGGTCCCCTGGAGTACCTGACGCGCACCGGGCCGGCCGAGGTACTGGCAGGCTTGCGCGGCATGGCGACCCATTTCGGTGACCCGCGCTACCGTCCGGCCCCACTGCTGGTCCGCCAGGCCGCCGGAAGCCGCCGATGACCACGCTCGCCGAGGCCGTCGAGAGCCTCCGGCCAGGCGACACGGTCTGGCTCGGGAACTTCGGCGCTCAGTTGTTCGCGGTCGGCGAGGAGCTGGTGCGGCAGGGGGCCGCGGGGTTGCACGTCGTGATCGCGTCCGGCGGCTTGCTGCTCGACCGGCTGATCGGCGCCGGTGTCGTGGCCGAGGTGACCTTCGCGCACTGCTGGAACGCCGTCGGACCAGCGCCGACGCCGCACTTCCGCCGCGCATGGCAGGCGGGCGCGGACATCCGGTGGCACGAGCTGCCCATGGGCGTCCTCGCCGCGGCGCTCGGCGCGGCCGCCCACGGCGTGCCGTTCGTCCCCGTGCGGGTGCATCCCGAGACCGGCTACCGTGACTGGGCCGGCGGAATGCTGGCCGAGGTGGCGTCCCCGTTCGGCCCCGCGACCGTCGTTCGCGCCCTGCCGCTCGACGTCGCCTTCGTGCACGCGAGCCTCGCCGACGAAGCGGGCAACGCGAGGATCGGCGCTCCGCCCGGTGAGGCACTCGTCGCCGCGCAGGCCGCCCGGCGCGTCGTGGTGGTGGCCGAGGAACTGGGCGAGGTGCGCGAGGTCGACCTGCTCGGACTGCTCGTCGACACCGTCGTCGTGGTGCCGGGGGCCGTCGCGCCGGACGGGGTGCCGGGTCGCTACCCGCGGGACGTCGCGGCCTACCAGGCGTACGGGAGGGGCGCGTGAACGAGCGGACCGTCGCGTTCCTCGCCGGGGCCGCCCGCGAGTTCCACGGCTGGGTGTTCACCGGCTTCCACTGGCCCGTGCTCGCCGGCGAGGTCGCCACCCGGTTGGGCCGGCCCTGCCGCCAGCTGTTCGAGGCCGGGTTCGCCACCGACGGCCCCGCCGCCGAGCTGCCCACCTCCACCACCGACTTCGCCGCGTTCACCCCGGTCTGGCGGGGGAGCACCGGCGACGTGCTCGGCAGCCTCGTGCGGCGGGTGGACCTGGTCGTGCTCGACGCGGCCAACGTCGACCTCGCCGGCCGGGTCAACTCGACCGCCATCGGCGACTACCGGTCGCCCCGCGTGCGGCTGCCCGGCGGCGGTGGCG
>NZ_JBJMIE010000694.1:0-7029 GCF_045807065.1 Actinophytocola sp.
CGAAAACACCAACGGCCTGCTGCGGCAGTACTTTCCCATAGGAACCGACCTCTCCCGCTGGAACCGCACCGACCTCGCCGCCGTCGCCATCACACTCAACAACCGTCCACGCAAGACGCTCGACTGGAACACACCGGCCGAAGCATTGAACAAGCTGCTACTATCACTGCAATAAAGTCGGTGTTGCGACCACCAGTTGAATCCGGGTTGAACGCCTCTATCGGAATGATGAACAAGACCGTCAATGCCACCTCCGGTGCTACCTCCGCGTGCCCAGATCGCCATTTCCAGGGCGTCGAGTGCGAGGTCGGCGCCGAGATGGTCAGCGACCTGCCAGCCGACGATCCGGCGGGAGTACAGGTCCTGGACGAACGCGGTGTACGCCCAGCCGGCCGCGGTGGCGACGTAGGTGATGTCGGCGACCCACCGCTGGTCCGGCGCGTCCGCGGTGAAGTCACGTTCCAGCAGGTCACTTGGCCTGTCCGCACCCGGGATGGTGGTCCGTGGCCGCTTACGGGGCGCGGTCACCCCGCTGATGCCCAGCTCGCGCATCAGCCGCTCGACCGTGCACCGCGCCACCTCGACACCCTCGCGATGGAGCTGGCCCCACACCTTCCGTGCCCCGTACAGGCCACGTCCCGGCCCACGCCACGCCCGCAGAATCTCCTTCTTCAAGCATTCGTCACGGACCGCACGAGCCGACGGCTTCGACTCCCGTTTCTTCGCCGCCCAATACGTCGACGGCGACATCTCCAGCACGGCACAGATCGGCTCGACGCCGAACTGGTCCCGGTGGGTATCGATGAACTCGACTAACGCGGCGGTTTCGGGTCGAGTTCCCGGGCGAAAAACGCCGACGCCGCCTTCAGGATCTCGTTAGCCCGCCGCAGCTCACGATTCTCCCGCTCCAGCTCGGCGATCCGCTGAATATCGCTCGACGACGTGCCGGCTCGCTTCCCGCCGTCAACCTCGGCCTGCCGCACCCACGTCCGCAACGCCTCCCGATGCACCCCGAGCTGGTCGGCGACCCGGCCGATCGTCCCCGTCCGCTCGCCTGTCTGCTCACGTAGCTCAAAGACCATCCGGACCGCACGTTCCCGCAGCTCAGACGAATACTTCCTCGGTGGTGCCATAGCCCCTCACCTTTCCAGGTATCAGAGCCTCCAACCAACCCAGGGCGATCCAGAGGACACCGGTTTGATCGCTGGGGTCACGGCCGCGTTGGCCGATACTTATGCTGGTCCGTGGCAGCATGCACCGGGGCGGGTGTTCACCGATATAGCGGTGGCGATCGCCGATGGCGCGGATTGTGTGTCCCATATCGAGGTGTTCGGTGACCGGCATGGGGTGTGTGGGCCTGTGGCGTCGATGCCGACGATGTGGCGGATGCTGGACCGGATCGATGAAGCGCATGTTCCGGGTGTCATGGCCGCGCGCGCAGCGACGCGGGAGCGGCGCGGCAGGCTGGGGCGGCCCCGGATCTGACGGGATTGCTGCAGACCGATTTCGACGCCACGGTCACGATCTCGCATTCGGAGGACAAGAAGAACGCGGCGAAGACGTGGAAGAAGACGTTCGGTTTTCATCCGTTGTTGGCGTTCCTGGACCGCCCGGAAGTCTCCGGTGGTGAAGTCCTGTCCGGCCTGTTGCGTCCGGGAAACGCTGGGTCGAACACGGCAGCGGATCACGTCACCGTGCTGGAGCGGGCCCTAGTACGGCAGCCGCACTTTGGTGATCTTTGCTGGTCAGGGTGGTGAGTGACCCCTGTTGATCATGGGAGCAGCCGCCTCAAGATCATCAGGTTGTGACACAAGAGATCGGTGAGGCGGCTGCGGCTGTCATGGTAGAGGGTGTGCGGGCGGTGGCGAATCTGGAGGTGTTGCACGGCCGGTTGCGGTCGTGTTTCGCGCGGAGGAAGCCGTTTGAGCAGGCCGGGAAGTATATGACTGGGTTGATGAGTGATCTGCCGCGCAAGAATGGGTGGACCATCGCCGAGCATGCCGGTGATGCCACGCCGGATCGGACCCAGCGACTGCTCAATCAGGCGGTCTGGGACCACGGCCGGGTCCAGGGTGTGGTGCGGCGGTTCGTGGTTGAGGCGTTGGGTGATCAGCCGTTGCGGGTGGGAGCGCTGGACGAGTCCGGTCAGGAGAAACAGGGCGAATCGACCGCGGGCGTGAAACGGCAGTACATGGGTTGTGCGGGTCGGGTCGCGAACGGGGTGAACACGGTGTACTGCTCGTATGCGACTGCGGGTGGGCACGCGTTGGTCGGAGCCCGTATCTATGTGCCCGAGGAACAACTCGCCGATGCCGAACACCGGGCGGTGTTGGGTATCCCCGCTGAGGTGGGATTCAGGACCAAGTCGCAGTTGGCGCAGGACATTCTCGCTGACATGATCGCCGACCGGTCGATCCCGCCGTGGATCGCCGGTGACGAGGTCTACGGGAGGGCCGGGAAACTCCGCACTTTCCTGGCCGACAACGGGATCGGGTACGTGATGCGCGTTGGGTGCGCATTCACCGTCGAGGTCCGGCCCGGTCAGCGGATGCGTGCTGACGCCGCCGTGACCACACACCTGGCCAGCCGCAAGTACCGGCGACTCTGGCAAGTCTGCTCGGTGACCGGGTCGAAAGGTGAACGCGCCTATGCGTGGGCCTGGCTGGCCACCACCAGCCCACGCGACTACCTGTTGATCCGCAAACACCTATCCACCGGGGAGTTGGCCTTCCACTACTGCCACATCCCGGCCGGACGGCCGGTCACACTGATGGCCCTGGTGCGTGTCGCCTGCTTGCGGTGGCCGGTCGAGGAAGGGTTCGAGTTCGGCAAAGACCACTTCGGACTCGACCATTCCCAGGTCCGTCTCTACACCGCGTTGTTGCGGCACATCGTACTCACCCTGGCCGCGCTCGCGGTCTGCGCCATCACCGCTGCCCAAGCCAAAACCCGTGCGCCAGCACCGATCCTGCCCACCACACCCGACGACTCACCACCCGAGGACCTCGGTCTGATCGCGCTCACCGTCGCCGAGATCAAACGGCTGTTCACCCTGGTCACCCGCCGACTCCAACCTGAAACCCACCACCTGCACTGGGTCTGGTGGCGCCGACGCCACCAAGCCCGCGCTCGCTGGTACCACCACCGCACCCGACTCCGCCGACAAACCAGGCAAACATGACAAACTCAAAGTGCGGCTGCCGTACTAGGCCGTCGCTGACTCCCTCCGCGGGGAGAGCTCTCATCCGCACACTCCGTTATTCTCTCTTGTAGACAGTCGAGAGAGGACGAGACGTGGACGAGGACACCGCCGAGAACAACGTGAAGGAACTGCGGAGCCAGGTGTACGCGCTGCGGAACCAGGTGACCCGGCTGGAGATTGCTGTCTTCCGTGCGGTGGTGGCCATCGGCGCGACCGCCCTGGTGCTGGGCTACTTCGTGCCGTTCCTCACCGCCACCGAGAAAGCAGGCGAGGACGACTCGATCGGCCTGCTCGCCGCGGTCTTCGGTCTCGGCGGCTCGGGCGATGGTCCGTTCAGCGAAGAAGCGGCGATGGCGGCGATCGTTGTCGGCGTGTTCGCCTTGGCGATCCTGGTCGCGCTGATCGCCCTGCTACGGCTGTTCGGCAACCAAGTCGGCAGCCGCCCCGTGCGTTTCGCGCGTGTATGCGGGATCATCCTGCTGGTGGCGTGCGGATTCGGGTGGTTGCTGGTATTCGCCCTTGCCGGCCACTTCGCCGGTCGCGTGAGCGCGTTCTCCCCGGCAACCCTGTCGTTCACCATCGGCGGCGCCGCCACCCTTCTCGCCGCCGCCCTGCACCCCACCGATTGGCGCATCTGACCGCACTGCCAACGCAGATAGTCCCGTGCGAGCCACGACACCCTCGACCACATCTGCGGCAGCGAGACCCCGCTCGCCCGGTCGGTGAACGACAGCGTGGCCTCTACCGCGATCACCTGCCCATTCGCGACAGCATTCGTGATCCGGAGTTTCCGGTCCGGAGCGGCTGCCAGAACCGCCAGCTCACCGGCGAGAACGTCCTGACCGCTGGTCGCGATTGTTCTTCCGTTCACCGTGACCGTGGCGTTGGCCCAGTACCTCTCGACAACGCCGGCAACGTCATCACTGTTGTAGAACTCGACAATCTCACCGACAGCAGCGAGAGCATCCTGTCGCGGGCCGGAGTAACGGATTCCTGGGCTCGGCCGTACCCGGTCACGCCGTCCGGTTCCGGGTTGAGTTCACGACGTGAAGTGGCATAGGCTCGATATTCGGGTCCCATTGGTTGACCGGTGACCCGCCCCGCGGGCGAAGCGAGCAACACCGAGAGGTTGCTGCGCAGCGTGTGCTCGCCAGCGCCGAAGCCGTCCTCCGCATAGAACGCCACGGCCAGCGGCAACACCGCGGCCAGATCGGCAGGACCAGCCACGCAGGACCACCGGCGCGAACGTCATGCCGTCAGTACACCCGAGCCGACCACTTCGCGCACCGGGGTGGCCATGGTTGGCAACACCTTCCTCGGCGTGGTACGCAGTCGTACCACGCGCACGGTACCGATGTACCATCGGGCACGAGTGAGGTGTATTAGCGTGACGACAGTGAGGACAGAGCCGCTCGAGCAGGTGGACCCCTTCCGCCGCCGACTGCTCGACGGCCTCGCCGGGTCCATTTGTGGAGATCGGCTACCGGAGCACGACGGTGGCCGACATCGTGCGCAGGGCCCGCACGTCGCGGCGGACGTTCTACGAGCACTTCGCCGGCAAGGAGGAGTGCTTCGTCGCCCTGCTGACCGACGCGAACGACGCCATGATCCGGTCAATCACCGCCGCGGTCGACCCGGCGCGGACTGGGTGACACAGGTGCGGCAGGCCGTCGAGGCGTGGATCGCCTGCGCGGAGTCGGCGCCCGGGATCGTGGTGAGCTGGATCCGGGACGTGCCGGCGCTCGGCACCTCCGCCCGGGACCTGCGGCGCGACATGATGGCCGCGTTCGTGCGGATGGTGCAGACACTCCTGGAGACCGACGAGTGGCGGGCGATCCGACCGGAGGGGGTGTCGCGGCAGCTCGTGATCATCCTGCTCGGCGGGCTCCGCGAGCTGATCGCCACCACCGTCGAGGAAGGCGGCCGGGCCTCGGACATCACGAAGGTAGCGGTTAAGGCGGTCGTCGCGCTGCTGGCCCCGCCCGGCGGGTTATCGTTGCGCGCGTGAGCATGGAGGAGCCCGTCACGCTGGTCGCGCTGGCACGGGCCGCCGGGGTTTCGAAGACGACCGCGTCGGACGCGTTGCGCAACTCGGGCCGGGTGTCGGAGCGGACGCGTCAGCACGTGGTCTCGGTCGCGAACAGGCTCGGGTACTCCCCCAACCCGTCCGCGCGGTCGCTGCGGCGGGCCAGCACGGGGGCGATCGGCCTGCACGTGCCGGAGATCCTCACCCGGTCGGAGTACTACATGTCGTTCGTCTTCGGCGTGGTCGACGAGGCTGCCCGGCAGGACTACGACGTCACGCTCATCACCTCGCGCCGCGGCACGTTCCCGAGGGTCGACGGCGTGGTGCTCGGCGACCCGCTCGAGGCCGACGTGGTGGTGCGCGGCCTGATGACCTCGTCGGTGCCGGTGGTGACCTGCGAGCGGTTCACCGGCGACTCCGAGCCGGCCGGCGTCGTCCTGTCCGACCACGCCGCGGTGCTGGCCGAACTGCTCGACCACCTCCGTGCCGCTGGGGCGCGGCGGATCGCGCTGCTCGCGTCGAGCGCGGTCACCGACTGGGGCGCCACGCTGCAGCGGACCTACCGAGAGTGGTGCCGGGCGGCCGATGTGCCGCCACGGTTGCGGGAGCTGCCGTTCGGCTCACCGCCGACGGCCGTGCAGGACACGGTGGCCGCCCTGCTGAACGAGGACATCGACGCCCTGGTGTGCGCCCCGGACGGCGCGGCGATGGCGGCGCTGCCGGTGCTGCGCGCGGCGGGCCGGCACATCGGCGACGACCTGCTGCTGGCGTCCTGTGTGGACAGCACGCCGCTCGGGCAGGCCGACCCGCCGGTCACGGCCATCGACCTGCGACCGCGCGCGGCGGGCGCCGCGTGCGCGAAGCTGCTGTTCGACCTGATGAACGGCCAGGCCGAGCAGGGCGCGGTCCTCGGCCATCCGATCGGCCTCGTCGAGCGCGCCTCCACCGGGAAGCCCTGACTCAGGGTCGGGTGACCACCCCGTCGACGCGGCGCGGCAGCCGCCAGGGATTCGCCTCCCGCAGTGCCGGTGGCAGAGCCGCATCCGGGACGTTCTGGTAGGCCACCGGACGGGTGAAGCGGGTCAGCGCGGCCGCGCCGACCGACGTGCTCGACGGGACCGTGGTCGCCGGCCACGGCCCGCCGTGGTGCTGTGCCCACGTGACCGCGACGCCCGTCGGCCACTCGTCGACCGCCACCCGGCCAGCCAGCTTCGTCAGGCGTTCGACCAGCCAGGGCACGTCAGGGTCGTCATGGTCGGCACCGCCGGTCATCACCGCGGCCGCCAGTGTGCCCTGCAGCCCGCCGAGCGCCGCCTCCAGCTCCGCGCGGTCGGTGTACTCCGTCACGACGGCCACCGGGCCGAAACACTCTTCCAGCAGGCGGGAGCCGTTCGTCAGCTTCTCGATCGGCACGGAGAGGACCGTCGCAGGTGCCGCCCACCCCGCGTCGGGACCGGCGACCTGGCCGGCCACCGTGCCGCCAGCGGACACCAGCTCGCCGACGCCGTCGACCGCCGCGTCCGCGATCTGCGAGGTCAGCAGCCACGCGCTCGGCGCGAGCCGCCGCAGCTCCTTCGCGACCACGGCCGCCATGCCGCTGCCGGCCGGCGCGAACAGCAGACCCGGCTTGGTGCAGTACTGGCCGGTGCCACGGGTGAACGACTCGACGAAACCGGTCGCCAACCGGTCCAGTGTGGCCACCGCGGCCGGGGTGACCACCACCGGGTTGACCGTGCCCATCTCCGCGAACACCGGGATCACCACGTCCCGTTCGTTGGCCATCCGCCACAGTGCGAGGCCG
>NZ_JBJMIE010000695.1:0-8774 GCF_045807065.1 Actinophytocola sp.
ACTGGGGAGATCAGATGCACGGATCCGCCTATCTCGACGAGTTGGATCGGATACTCGTCACCGCTTTGCAAACCTCGCCGAGAGCCAGCTGGCAGCAGGTGGGACGGGTACTCGACGTATCCGCCTCCACCGCGGCGCGCCGGTGGGACCGGCTCGCCGAGGCGGGCCTGGCCTGGTTCAGCGGCCATCCGACGCGCCCGCCGAACAGCTCCTTCATCAGGGCGCTCATCGAGATCGACTGCGCCACCACGCGATTACTGCCGATCGGCACGACACTCGCCGCGGATCCCCATGTGTTGACCGTCAACCACGTCACCGGTTCTCATGATCTTCTGGTGACCGCGGTTTTCTCGGACCAGATATCCCTGGGCCGCTACATCCGGTTCCGGATCGGTCGGCTGGCCGGCGTCCGGTCCGTCCACCCGCACCTCGTCACCGCCCTGCACACCGAGGGCAGCCGCTGGCGCCTGGACCGGCTCACCGCGGCACACCGCGTCGCGCTGCTCACCGACACCCGTCCCGCCCCGCCGGCGAGGTCCCCCGACACCCACGCCGACACCCACGGTCCCGACGCCGTCGACATGGCGCTGATCGCGGCGTTGAGCACGAACCCCCGCCGGCCGGCGGCGGAGCTGGCCCGGGACATCCAGGTGAGCACGACCAGCGTCCGCAGGCGCCTCGCCCGGCTCGACGCGGCCAGGCTCATGGCGTGCCGCTGCGAGGTCGCCCGCCACGTGTCCGGCTGGCCGACCGCCGTCAACTTCTGGGGTGCGGTGCCGCCGGAGCACGCCCCGCGGATCAGCGGGCGGATCGCCCAGCTCCGCGAAACCCGGTTGTGCGCGTCCCTGTCCGGTCCCGACAACCTCATGTTCTCCGCCTGGTTCCGCTCACTGCACGACCTGCAGCCCTTCGAGGCCTTCCTCGCCAAGCAGCTCCCCGAGCTCGCCGTCACCGCCCGCAACCTGGTCCTGTGGCACATGAAGCTCGGCACCAACACCCTCGACCCCGAGGGCCGGCGCATCGACGAGGTTCCGTTCTCGCTCTGGTCGCCCGGGGAGGCCGTCGCCGCCGAGAACACGGTGTTGGAGCCGGGATCAGCGCAGGATGCGCGCGCCGTCGGCGTCGCGGCGGGTGATGCCCGCGGCATCGAGTCTTTCGAGTAGGGGAACGGCGACGCGGCGGGTGGTGCCGAGGGCGCGGCGTGCGTCGCTGACGGTGAAGGGTGCGGGCAGGCCGGCCAGCACCTTCGTGGCGCGGTCGAGGGCGTCGTGGGCCACGACCACGGACTCCGTGAGCCGGACCAGTCGGCCGGCGCGCTCCGCCGCGGCCAGTTCCCGTGGGCCCAGGCCGAGCGCGGTGAGGTCGGCGGCCTCCGGTGCGGCGAATGGCGCGGCGGCGAGCCGGGCCTCGATCGTGGCGACCGCCCGGGAAACCCCGTCCGGCAACGAGTTCCGCGGACGCCGGACGAGTCCGCCGTGGACGGTCAGGTCGGTGCTCGCGAGTGCGGCGTCGAGGACGGCTTCCGGCACCTCCACCTCGCGGCGCAGTGCCTCCACGGGCATGCCGGCCGCGACCGGGTGCGTCGCGGCCCATTCGGCGAACCGTTCGGCGACCAGTCCCGGTAGGTCTCGGTGCAGTGCCTCGTCCACCAGCCAGTCGTCGACCCGGACGCCCGTGGGGTCCCAGCCGAGCACGCGGAGGTCGCTCGCGCGGACCGCTTTGTGCCGGCGGAGGTGAGCGGTCGCGGGGTCGTCGTCGAGCTCCGCGGCCCGGTGCCGGGCCGCGCCCCGGCCGGTGAGGCGCGGTGGGTTCGGGTCGAGCACCGCGAAGCCGGCCGGGATGCGGTGTTCGCCGGGGTCCCGCAGGAGGCCGGTGTCGCCCGCCCGCAGGGGAAGGGGGGTGCCGAACGACACCCGTGCGGTATCCGTCCCGAGTGGACGGACGCGGCAGGGGACGGCCGCCGCGCCGACGTGCAGGACCAGCTCGCGGTGCAGGTCGGGGGCGGAGTCCCCGCGCAGGCGCACGTCCGCCTCCCGGGTGGTGCGCCACGCGGCGGGGGTCAGGAGGGCGTCGCCGCGGCGGACGTGGTCCCGGTCGATGCCGCGCAGGTTCACCGCGACGCGGGCCACGGCCGCCACCTCGTCGTGTGGCCTGCCCAGTGCCTGCAGGCCGCGGACGGTGACCCGGCGGCCGGCCAGTGCCAGCTCGTCGCCGACGCGGACGGTGCCCGCCCCGAGCGTGCCGGTGACGACGGTGCCCGCCCCGCGGATCGTGAACGCGCGGTCGACCCACAGCCGGACGTCCGCGGCGGTGTCGGGAACCGGTAGCCCGGCGGTGAGTCCCACGAGTTCCTGCCGCAGCTCGGGCAGTCCGGCGCCGGTTCGGGCACTGACCGCGACCGCGCGTACCGCGCCGAGGCCGGTGCCCGCCAGGTGTTCCCGCGCCGCCGCCAGTGCGGGTGCGGGGTCGGCGCGGTCGGACTTGGTGACGACCAGGAGGCCGTGCCGCACGCCGAACGCGTCCAGCGCCGCGAGATGCTCGGCCGACTGGGCCTGCCACCCCTCGTCCGCGGCGACCACGACCAGCGCGGCCGGCGCCGGTCCGATGCCGGCGAGCATGTTGGGCACGAACCGCTCGTGCCCCGGCACGTCGACGAACGCCAGCACCGCACCGGCCAGCTCGGTCCACGCGAACCCGAGGTCGACGGTCAGGCCACGCCGCTGCTCCTCGGCCAGCCGGTCCGGCTCCATCCCGGTGAGCGCGCGGACGAGGGTGGACTTGCCGTGGTCGACGTGCCCGGCGGTGGCTATGACGTGCACGGTGGCACCACCCCGTTCGCGCCGGCGGTGGTCGTCAGGTGCACCGGGTCACCGCGTCGAGCAGGCGGGGGTCGTCCTCCGGGGGCACCGTGCGGAGGTCGAGCAGGCATCGGCCGCGCTCCACCCGGCCCACCACCGGCGGGTCGGTGCCGCGCAGCTGTGCCGCGTACTCCGGGGGCAGGCTGAGCGCGGCGCTCGGCAGCTCGACCCCTGGGGCGCCGCCACCACCTACCACCGCGACCGAGTCCACCGCCACCGCCTCGATGCCCCGGCGGGCGAGGTCGTCGGCGAGGCGGGCCGCGCGGGCCCGGAGCGTGGCGGGATCCGCGTCGAGGGCGAGGCGGACGGGTGGCATCGGCCCGCGCAGCGTCGCCTCCAGGGCGGCCAGCGTCAGCTTGTCGACGCGCAGGGCGCGGGCGGTCGGGTGCCGCCGCAGCCGCTCGACCAGGTCGCGCCGGCCCAGCAGCAGGCCGGCCTGCGGGCCACCCAGGAGCTTGTCGCCGCTCGCGGTCACCAGTACCGCGCCCGCGCGCAGGGCGGTCGCGGCGTCGGGCTCCCGCGGCAGCAGCGGGTCCGGGCGCAGCAGGCCGGAGCCGATGTCGACGACCACCGGCACGCCGAGGCCCGCGAGCTCGGCGACGCCCGCCTGCGCGGTGAAGCCGGTGACGAGGAAGTTCGACGGGTGCACCTTCAGCACGAAACCCGTGTCCGGGCCGAGCGCGGCGGCGTAGTCGGCGACCGTCGTGCGGTTGGTCGTGCCGACCTCCCGCAGCCGGGCGCCGGTCGCGGCCAGCAGCTCGGGAATGCGGAAGCCGTCGCCGATCTCGACCAGCTCGCCCCGGCTCAGCACGATCTCCCGGCCCGGCGCCAGTGCCAGCGCGCACAGCAGCAGCGCGGCGGCGTTGTTGTTCACCACGTGCACGTCCTCGGCGCTCGGCACGGCCTCGGCCAGCGCCGCGAGCGCGCCCCGGCCCCGCCGGGCCCGCTGCCCGGTGGCCAGGTCGAACTCGACGTCGGTGTTCGAGCCGGCGGCCCGCACCGCGTCCAGCGCGGCCGGGGACAGCGGCGCACGCCCCAGGTTGGTGTGGACGATGACGCCCGTCGCGTTGAGGACCGGGCGCAGACCGGGCGCCGTCGGCGGCAGGGCGGCCACCGCGTGCTCGACGATCTCCGCCACGTCGATCTCACCGGTGCGGGCGCGCTGCTGCGCGGCGACCACCGCGGCCTTCACGAGCGCGGACCCGAGCGCGTGCGCGGCCTTGGCCAGCCGGGGCTCGGCGAGCAGGACGTCGGTGCGCGGGACGCGTCGCCGGGGGTCAGCCACGGCCACGCGTCCCGCCTGCGCGGAGGCGAACGGGAATCGAACCCGCCAGCGGCAGTGCCTGCCGTTCAACGGTGTTGAAGACCGCGCCGGTCACCAGGCCGGAAGCGCCTCCCTGGAGCATGCCGCCATCCTCGCAAAGCGCGGAGCCGTGCGCAGCGCGAGAATCGGGACCATGGGCCACCGACTCACCCAGTACGCGCACGGCGGCGGCTGTGCCTGCAAGATCCCGCCCGGCGAGCTGGAGGAGGTCGTGCGCGGGCTGCGCACCGGCCCCGCGTCCGGCGACCTGCTGGTGGGCCTCGACGACGGCGACGACGCGGCCGTCGTGCGCATCGACGGCGACCGCGCGGTGATCGCCACCACCGACTTCTTCACCCCGGTCGTCGACGACCCGTACGACTGGGGCCGGATCGCCGCGGCCAACGCGCTGTCGGACGTGTACGCCATGGGCGGGCGGCCCCTGGTCGCGCTGAACCTGCTGTGCTGGCCGCGGGAGACGCTGCCCTTCGAGCTGGCCGGTGAGGTGCTGCGGGGCGGGCTGGACGTGTGCGTGTCGGCCGGGTGCCACCTCGCGGGCGGGCACAGCGTGGACGACCCGGAGCCCAAGTACGGGCTCGCCGTGACCGGGCTGGCGGACCCGAACCACCTGCTGCGCAACGACGCCGGCCGTGCCGGGCTGCCCCTGTCGATCACCAAGCCGCTCGGCCTCGGCGTGCTCAACTCGCGGCACAAGGCGACGGGACAGCGGTTCCCCGAGGCGGTCGACGTCATGACCCACCTGAACGCGACCGCGTCGGCCGCCGCGCTCGCCGCCGGCATCACCTGCGCGACCGACGTCACCGGGTTCGGGCTGCTCGGTCACCTGCACAAGCTGGCCCGCGCCAGCGGCGTCACGGCGGTGGTGGACTCGGCGTCGGTGCCGTTCCTCGACGGCGCGGTCGAGGCGTTGCGGGACGGGTTCGTGCCCGGCGGGACGCGGCGGAACCTGGACTGGGTGCGGCCGCACGCCGACCTCGACGCCGTGGACGAGGACATGGCGCTCCTGCTGGCCGACGCGCAGACCTCGGGCGGCCTGCTGCTCGCCGGGGAGATCTCCGGGGCGCCGGTGATCGGGGAGCTGGTGCCGGCCGTGGACGACCGGACCATCATCGTGCGGTGACCCTCCCGCCGTGACCCTCCCGCCGTGACCATTGTGCGGTGACCATCGTGGCCCGGTCAGCAGCAGTGCTCGCCGCGCCAGGCCTCGCGGCCTTCGCGGAGTGCGACGGCGGCGACGAGCAGGGCGACGACCGGGTCGGCCCAGGACCAGCCGAACAGCGCGTTGAGCAGCAGCCCGACCAGCAGCACGCCGGACAGGTACGTGCACAGCAGGGTCTGCCTGGAGTCCGCGACCGCGCTCGCCGACCCGAGCTCGCGCCCGGCGCGGCGCTGGAGGTGGGACAGGACCGGCATGACCACCAGCGACACCGCGGCCAGGGCGATCCCCACCCCCGAGTGCTCGGCCGGCGCCCCGCCGACGAGGGCACGCACGGACTCGACGGTGACGTAGGCGGCGAGCGCGAAGAACGACACCGCGATCACCCGCAACGCGGTGCGTTCCCGGGCCTGCGGGTCCCTGCCGGAGAACTGCCAGGCGACGGCCGCCGCCGAGGCGACCTCGATCACGGAGTCGAGGCCGAACCCGACCAACGCGGTCGACGACGCGACCGTCCCGGCCGCGATCGCGATGACCGCCTCGACGACGTTGTAGGCGATCGTGGCGGACACCAGGAGGCGGACCCGCCGGGACAGCACCGCCCGGCGCGCCGGGGCGAGCGTGGCGACGGCCGGGGCGATGGGTGAGATGCCGGCCGGGGCGCAGCACCCGTCGGCGCAGCCCGCGGCGGCCGTCGACGGCGGCTCGGTCCGGTTGTCCTCGCTCATCGGGGTGTCCTGGGTGCTCGTCGCGGCGTGTCGGTCGAGCCTACGAGACTCCGCGCTCCTCGAGCAGGCTCAGCAGCACGCCCTCGCGGGTGGACCACGGGCAGATGTCGATCGCCGCGTGGCCGGTGACGCGCATGAGGGTCTCGGCGATGACGGCGCCGGCGAGTGCCTGACCGGCCCGGTGCGGGGAGATGCCGGGCAGCTCGGCCCGGCGGTGGGGTGGCAGCGCGGCGAGCCGCGGCACCCAGGCGGACACCTCCTCGACGCGTAGCGGGTTGGTGCCGGTCAGCTTCGCCAGCGACTCGAACACCTTGGAGCAGCCCGCGGTGCGCGCCCGCGCCAGCCGGGTGGCGACCTCCGGCGGGATCGCCTCCTCGATTCGCCGGTGGAGCAGGGCACGTGCCTCCGCGAGGTTGCGCTCGTCGGTGAGACCGGCCCGCGTGAGCGTGCGCGCGCCGAGGGGCAGGGAGCAGGCGAACTCCGGCCTCGGCCCGTCGCCCAACGCGATCTCGACGGTGCCCCCGCCGACGTCGAGCACGGCCAGCGGCCCGGTGGGCCGGCACCAGTGGCGCACCGCGCGGTACGCGAGGTCGGCCTCGGCCCTGCCGGACAGGAACCGCAGGGTGACGCCCGTGCGCCGGGCGACGGTGTCCACGACCTCGGCGGCGTTGGCGGCGTCGCGCACCGAGGACGTCGCGAACGGCAGGAACGTGCTGGCCCGGACGGTCCGCAGCCGCCGTTCGACCGTGCGGACGGCGTCGCTGATCAGCTCGATGCCGTCCGTGGTGATCCGGCCGGACTGGTCGATCACCTGGTCGAGGCGCAGGCGGACCTTGTAGGAGGCGATCCGCTGCGACGGGCAGCGCTCCACGACGAGCAGGTGCGCGCTGAAACAGCCGACGTCGAGGACCGCGGCTCGGCTGCCGTCCGCGACGGTGTCCGAGAATCTCATCCCACCTCCCGTGGAGCGACGGACACGTACCCGCGATCGCCGATCACAAACGGGGGAACCCGGTTCTTGACGTTCTGGAGCAGGCCGATGACGATGCGTGGTGACATCGAGGTCCCTGGTTCGTCCTCGGAGGCGACATGCGTTCGGTCCGAAAGATTTCTGAGCACGGGTGGTGGCGGTTCGTCGCCCTTGTCGCGGTGGTGACACTCGCCCTGTTCGGCCTCGCCGACCGGCAGCCCGCGCACGCGAGCCCGCACCGGACGCACACCGTGAGCTACGACGGCTACTCCTTCCAGGTCGACGGCAGGCGCACGTACCTGTGGTCGGGCGAGTTCCACTACTTCCGCCTGCCCAGCCCCGACCTGTGGCTCGACGTCTTCCAGAAGATGAAGGCCGCCGGGTTCAACGCCACGTCGCTGTACTTCGACTGGGGCTACCACTCGCCCGCGCCGGGCGAGTACGACTTCAGCGGCGTGCGGGACGTCGAGAAGCTGCTCGACCTGGCACAGCAGGCGGGACTCTACGTCATCGCCCGTCCGGCACCCTACATCAACGCCGAGGTGGACGGCGGCGGGCTGCCCGGCTGGCTGTCCACGAAGCCGGGGAACAACCGCAGCGCCGACCCCCAGTTCCTGAAGTACGCCGACGAGTGGCTGACCCGGATCGACGGGATCCTCGCCCGCCACCAGCTCACCGACGGCGGCGGCACGGTGATCGGCTACCAGGTCGAGAACGAGTACTACAACGGCAACGCCGCCGGGCACGCCTACATGCAGCACATCGGCGACAAGGCGCGCGCCGACGGGATCACCGTCCCGCTCACCGGCAACAACAACGGCACGTTCAACTCCGGTGTCGGCATGCTCGACGTGGATGGGCCGGACGCCTACCCGCAGGGCTTCAACTGCTCCAACCCCACGAGGTGGAACGGCGTCCCGGACATCAGCTACGACCACCCGGCCGGACGCCCGCTCTACAGCCCGGAATTCCAGGGCGGCGCTTTCGACCCGTGGGGCGGGCCGGGATACGACAAGTGCGCGCAGCTGATCAACGACCAGTTCGCCAACGTCTTCTACAAGCAGAACATCGCGGTCGGGGCGACGGCGCAGAGCTTCTACATGACGTACGGAGGCACCAACTGGGGCTGGCTGGGCATGCCGGAGAACTACACCTCCTATGACTACGGCGCAGCGATCCGGGAAAGCCGGCAGCTCGATCCCAAGTACTACGAGGACAAGCTGATCGGTTACCTGACCCAGTCGGTTGCGCCGCTGACGAAGACCGACCGGATCAATGTCACGCCGCCGGACAACACGGCGATCGTCGACACCGCGCGGATGAACCCCGACACCAAGACGCAGTTCCATGTGCTGCGGCACGCCAACTCCACCTCGACCTCGGTCGACCGAACCCACATGGCCATCGACTTCAACGCCCAGCCGATCACTTCGGTGAGCTATACCTACGACGACACCGATGCCGCGCTGCAGTACAGCGGCAGCTGGTCGCACGTCGCGAACCAGAGCTACACCGGCGGCGACTACAAGAACACCGAGTCGTTCTCCAACCACGCGGGCGACTCGGTGACGATCCCGTTCAACGGCACCGCGATCCGCTGGATCGGCTCCAAGACCAACAACCACGGCAACGCCGACGTCTACCTCGACGGGGTGAAGCAGGCGACCGTCGACTGCTCGGGCAGCGCCGCCCAGGCGGTGCTGTTCCAGGCGACCGGACTGGCGGCCGGGACGCACAC
>NZ_JBJMIE010000696.1:0-6172 GCF_045807065.1 Actinophytocola sp.
CGGTCGCGTAACGCACGACCGGTGAACCCGCGGCGTGGCGAGAACTCCAGCAACCGTCCGCGTGACGCACGACTGGCCAACCGACGGCACAACGGAACCACTCGCCCACGGCGGCGTGGCGAACCACCCTCCAAACGGCGGCGCGGCGAGAAACCTAGCCAACCGGCCGCGTAACGCACCACTGGCCAACCAACGGCACAACGGAACCACTCGCCAACCAGCCGCGCAACGCACGACCGGCGAACCGGCAGCGTGGCAAAACCACCCTCCAACCGGCGGCGTGCGAACTCCAGCCAATCGGCCGCGCAGCGCACCACTGGCCAACCGACGGCACAACGGAACCACTCGTCCACCGGCGGCGCGGCGAGAACTCCCAGCCAACCGGCCAGGCAACGCACGACCGGCCTACCGGCCGGCGTGGCGAACCACTCGCCCACCGACGGCGGGGCGGAACGTTGGCGGAACCAGCGGCGAACGGCTCTGGTCGACGGGCGGCGTGGCGGATTCCTGGGTCAGCTGGCGGTGTGACCGGGCCTGTCGTGGAGCCGAACGATCACGGAGCCGACGGGGTAGTTGGTACCGACGGCGTAGTTGGTACCAACGGCGTGGTTGGTTTCGTGGTCGGTGGCTGGGTGTGTTCGAGGCCCATGCGGCGGGTGGCCCACTGCTGGCCACCGCGCTCCGCGAGGGTCTCGACGCGCACCACGAGTTGCTGTGGCGCGTCCGCGGCGTCGTAGGGCGGTGCCGCGGCGAAGTACAGCGCTGCCTCGCGTTCGATGCCGTAGCCGATCTGGCTGTACTCGATCCAGTTCTCGTGCAGGCCGAACGTGGTGCGGACCGCGGTCGCGATGAGGGCTACCGCGCCGAGGGCGGCGATCACGGGTGCGGCGAAGTGGGCGGCGGCGACCACCGGGATCGTGGCCGACGCGATGATCGCGACCGCTTCGGCTGAGCCGTACCACAGGCGTGCCCGCCGGGAGTACCGCTTGTACCAGCGCCACCGCTCGAGGACCATCACCGGGATCGGCTGGTCGTCGCGGCGGGCGGTGACGATCCAGTGCTCGCCGGCATCGCCCGCGGTGTCGGGTCCGCGCTTCATCGTCGGTCGCCTCCGTGGTCGCGTGTGGGTGCCAGCTTTCCAGGTCGCACGCGCACAACGGACAGTGATCCCGGCTCGGGAGGATTCCCGGCCGTCCCAGTTCCAGCGGATCCAGGCTGGCCAAGCCAGCTGAGGAAAACCGCGCGGCACACGAGACGGATTCGGCTAGCTCTGGGCTGTGGGGCGGATGACGACCTCGCCGACGTCGATGTCCGGTGGTTGTTCGAGGGCGTAGGTGATGGCGCGGGCCACGGCGTCCGGTGGCATCGCGATCGCGTTGATGGTTTCGACCAGTTCGGGGGGTGCGCCCGGGATCGTCGTCGGGTCGGTGACGCTGGTGCGGGTCATGCCCGGTGAGACGATGGTGACGCGCAGGTTCGCGCCGGCCTCCTGGCGCAGGCCTTCGGAGATGGCGCGTACCGCGAACTTGGTCCCCGCGTAGACGGCCATCGTCGGGGTGACGCGGAAGCCCGCCGTCGATGCGATGTTGACGAAGTGTCCGGCGCCCTGTGCGCGGAACACCGGCAGGGCCGCCGCGATGCCGTGGAGCACGCCCTTGACGTTGACGTCCACCATCGCGTCCCAGTCGTCCACCCGCAGGTCGTCCATCGGGGAGATCGGCATGACGCCCGCGTTGCTGACGAGCACGTCCAGCCGGCCGAACCGCGCGCCGGCCAACGCGACGAGGTCCGCCACGGCCGACCGGTCGCGCACGTCCATGGCCAGGTACGCCACCTCGGCTTTCGGGTTCGCCGTGGTGAGCCGCGCGGCCAGTGCGGCCAGCCGGTCCTCCCGGCGGGCGCCGAGCACCAACTTGGCACCGTGGCTGGCCAGCCTGAGCGCGGTCGCCTCGCCGATGCCGCTGCTCGCACCGGTGATCGCCACGACCTTGCCTTCGATTTCCGTCATGCGTCGATCCAATGTTAGAAGTCTCTTACATCGAGGCAGTGTAAGTTACCTCTTACATCGAGAGCAAGGAGGGGCCGTGGCCAAGCGCGCGAGCTACCACCACGGCGACCTGCGTGCGGCGCTCGTCGACGCCGCGCTCGCGTTGATCGCCGAGCAGGGCGTCGACGCGTTGTCGGTGGCGGAGGCGGCGCGGCGCACCGGGGTGAGCGCCGCCGCCCCGTACCGGCACTTCCCCACCCGGCTCGACCTGCTCAAGGCGGCCGCCACCCAGGCGGCCCGGCTGCTCGCCGCCGAACTGGGCGAGGCAAGCGGGAAAGCCACCGAGCCGGGCGAGAAGCTGGCCGAGGCCGCCCGCGTCTACGTCCGGTTCGTCGTGCGCCACCGCGCGGGCTTCGACCTGATCTTCGACGAGCGGCTCCGCGTCGGCGACCAGGCACTGGCCGAGGCGGGCCGCACCCTCATGGACATCCTGCTGTCCATCGCCCTGGACGTCACCGGGGACGCCGCGGCCGCGCTCGACCTCCTGGAGAAGCACACGGCGGCCGCCCACGGCTACGCGGTCCTGCACCTGAGCGGCTTCCTGAGCCGGCGGGCACCCGCCCTCGAGGACATCGCCGAGGGCGCCGCCGAGGTGAGCCGCGCCCTCGCTACACGGGACGGTCGTAGCGGATGAAGCCGCGGAAGTCCGCCACCTTGTCGTAGAGCGCGCGGGCGGTCGCGTTGTCCTGCTTGGTGGTCCAGTACAGGCGGGCGCAGCCGCGCGCCCGTGCCGCCGCGGCGACCTGTTCGATCAGCGCACGCGCGACGCCCCGACCACGGGTCGCCTCGGCGACGAAGAGGTCCTGGAGGTAGCACGCGTCCGCCGACCAGAACGTCGCGTGGAACAGGTAGTGCGCGATCCCGACCAGCCGCCCGTCCAGCCACGCCCCGACGCCGTGCAGGTCCGCCCCGCTCAGCAGCCGGCGCCAGGTCTCCGCATAGCCCTCCGCCGGGACGACCGTCTCGTAGAAGTCCTTGTAGCCGCGGGCGAGCGCCTCCCAGCCGGCCCGATCCCCCGGTTCCAGCGAGCGAACGTCGATCACAGCTGCCATGATCGTCGACGGAGTGGCCATCTGACAGGGCCATTCATCCGCGTTGTCAGGAGGCCACTTTGTCATCTTCTACTCGTAACTTAGCGTAATACCGCGACACCTCCCCCGCCGATCCGGATATCCCCGCGGGCATGAGGTCATTCGAACAGCGGTGCACCGCAACGAAAACCCTTCGACGTTAACTCCGCGTTCGACAAATCCCCCATCCCCTTTCCGGGTGAGGCGGTTGGGCCCTACCAAATTTTTGCCGACCACACCGCGTTAACGCACCGCGGACAGATGGGCGACACAACAGGTAAATGTTTTGTCGCCTATCTGATTCGGGAAAAACATGTCCAGATTCATTGCGTACACGCTTGCCCTCATAACGTTCACGTCACTTCTCCTAGGATATTCCGGCCAACAACCGAGTCCGCAGGCGACGGCTGCGGCGCAAACACTTCCGGCGGCGGTGAACATCTCCGGCCTGGACGCGCACGACGGCACCATCGTCCAGTACGGAGGCACGTACTACCTGTACGGAACTCGTTACGGCTGCGGATTCCACTGGGGTCAGGCGAATACCCCGTTCTGCGGATTCGGCGTGTGGACCGCCGGCTCGGCCAGTGGCCCGTGGACCTTCCAGCGCCTGCTGTTCGGTCCTACCGAGACCAACTCCTGGAACGGCCAGACCTGGAACTACACCTGCGGCAGTGACGGCGCCGGGTGCTTCAACCCGCGGATGATCAGACGGCCGTCCGACGGCGTCTGGATCCTCTGGTTCAACGCTCCTGGCGACTGGAACCGGACACGCGCGAATGCCTACTACGCCATGGGCTGCAATTCCCCGGCGGGGCCGTGCGGAAGTGGCGCGGGCGCGCCGTACGGCAGCACGCACAAGCCAGCCATGAGCGTCTGCTTCGACAATGGCGACTTCTCGATCATCATCGATGGTAACACCGCTTACAACATCTGCACCCGCGCGAACAATACGCTCGCGGTGGAGCGGCTGGACATCTGGTGGGCCAATGGCGACGGCACCGGAGCCGCCAACCTGGCCGGCCTGACCCAGGTGGAGGCGCCGGGCGCGTGGAAAACCGCGGATGGGAAATGGATCCTTACCTATTCGGACCTCAACTGCGGTTACTGCGCCGCGAACGCCACCGGTTATGCGGTCGCGGACCTACCGGGAGGCCCGTACACCGCACCCGGCAATCTCGGGATCAGCGCACCCGACCGCGCCCGCAGGGACATCTCGGCGGCGTCGTGCGGCGGCCAACCACGCACCGTAGTCACGCTCGATGGACAGCCATATCAGTGGGTCGACCTGTGGTACGGCTCGATCAACGAGACCGACGCCGGCATCCACCTGGAACCGCTCAGGGCCAACCCGCCGTACCTGCCGCCGGCGAACGGTGCGGTGCAGCCCGGCGGCGTGCTGCCGTTCACCTGTGTCTGACGGCATAGCGCCACCGCGGCAGGCGGCGCGGTCTCGCGGGCCCCCGGCCCAACGGACCGCGCCGCCGACGCATGCCGCGGATCATTCGTCCGTGACTCCGCGGGCCGCCCGGCGAGCGGCGCTCGGCCAGCGGAACACCGTCCGCACTCGCCGCAACGCGTCCTTGTCGCCGGACCCGGCGATCCTCTTGTTCCTGATGGCCTCGGCGAAGGTCGTGCGGCCCTCAGCCAGCTGGACCAGCACGGCCGGGCCCAGCTCGCGGCCCGCCTCGGTCAGCGCGTAAGCGGGGGTGTGGGCGGTTCGAGTGCCGAGACGTGGTCGTCGGCGGCCAGGCGGATCACGACGTGCCGCGTAGTCGCGGGCAGTCCGCGGCAACGTCGACGTCACGCTGACCGTGAACGGCACCCGCCTGTGACGCGGTAGCCAGCCGACGCACGACGAGCAGGCCTCCGACGCCCGGCAGCCACGCCACGGCCTTGGTCACGGGGCCTGCCGCCGGGTCGCGGAGGGTGGCCACCACGACGACGAGGTACGCGCATCCGTGGGTCGGGCCCCCGAGGGACGTGATCGCCGGCAGGTGCACCGTGGCGAGGTTGACCAGCAACACCAGCAACGACACCAGCTCCACCGCGGCCGCGACGCGCAACCACCGCACCGGTCATGCTCCCGTCGTCGAGCCGGGGCGGACGATCATCAGCACGGTGACCGCCGCCCACAGCAGGTTGAAGATGCCCGTGTACATGCCGAGCCGTGTGGCCACCCGGGTCAGCACCGCGCCGTCGGCACCCGCCGCCAGCAGCTTCTCCTGGCCCGGCAGCACCTGGAACACCAGCACGGCGGCGGCCACCGCGGTCAGCGCGATGGAGATCAGCAGCCAGGTGTCCCCGAGCACGCCGAGGCTGCTGGCCGTGGCGAGGCCGAAGACCGGGACCGCGACGCCGATCCCGGCGTAGACGCGGCAGATCCGGTGCAGCAGCGGCAGGTGGTTCCGGTCGCGGCGCGCGGCGGCCGGGAACATGCTCGCCGCGACCGCCACCGGGCCGACGGCCAGGATCGCCGCGATGACGTGCAGGGACAGCAGGACCTTGGTCACGAAAGTGACCGTACTGATCATCCCGCGGGCGGAGAATCGGCGAGAATGCCAAGCACCAACGGATTCTCGCCAGGGAGACCCATGCACACCGTGGCCGTGCTCGCACTGGACGACGTCATCGCGTTCGACCTGGCCACGCCGGTCGGGACGTTCGGCTTCGCCCACCTGCCCGACGGGCGGCCGGCGTACCGGGCGCTGGTCTGCGGTGCGCCGTCGGTCCGGGCCGAGGCGTTCACCATGCGCCCGGACTGGGGCCTCGACGTGCTGGCGGAGGCGGACACGATCGTCCTGCCGGGTCGCACGACCATGGACGCGCCCGTGCCGGCCGAGGTCGTCGACGCGCTCCGGGCCGCGGCGGCGCGGGGTACCCGCATCGCGTCGATCTGCGTCGGCGCGTTCGTCCTCGCCGCGACCGGGCTGCTCGACGGCCTCCGCGCGACCACGCACTGGCGGTACGCCGCCCGGTTCCGGGAGCTGTTCCCGGCCGTCGACCTGGATCCCGACGTCCTGTTCGTCGACGACGGCGACGTCCTCACCTCCGC
>NZ_JBJMIE010000697.1:0-2560 GCF_045807065.1 Actinophytocola sp.
CCAGCGGCGGCCGGGCGAACGGCGGGTAGCCGCGGGAGTCGCCCATGATGTTGTAGAACTCGTCGAACGCCTGGTAGGCGTTGATCAGGTTCAGCGTGACCACCGCGACCAGCGCGCCTCGCAGGCCCGGCAGCGTCACGTGCCGGAAGGTCTGCCAGCCGGGCGAGGCGCCGTCGGTCCACGCCGCCTCGTACAGGTACGCCGGGATCCGTTGCAGTGCCGCGAGGATCAGGATCATGTAGAACCCCAGCTGCAGCCACAGCCGCGCGGTGACGAGCACGACCCAGTACAGCGGCGGGTCGACAGTGCCGACCCAGGCCTGCGGCGCACCGCCGAACCAGCCCAGCACGGTGTTCGCGATCCCGGTGTCCACCCCGGAGAACAACGACATCTTCCACACCAGCGACGCCACCACGTACGAGCACGCGAACGGCAGGAAGAACACCGACCGGAAGAACGCCCGCGCCACCCGGACCTGGTTGACCAGCAACGCGAGCGCCAGCGCGATCACGACCGTCGTGGGGATGACGAACAGGGCGAAGACGGTGAACGTGCCGATGCTGTCGAGGAAGGCCCGGTCGGTGAGCATGTCGACGTAGTTGCCGAGCCCGACGAACTCCGTCGGCGTGACCGTGTTCCGCGCGTCGAAGAAGCTGAGGTAGGCGCTCCACCCGATCGGCACGTACGTGAACACCAGCAGCCCGGCCGCGAACGGACCGACGAACAGCCAGAAGGTGAGTGCGGTCCGGCGAGCACTGCGCGCGACGGGCCGTCGCCCGGGTGGGTGGTGCCGACGGAGGTCGGCCGGACTCGTGGCCGGTGCTCGCAGGCTCACCGATCGAGCCGGGCGATCTCTTTGCGTGCCACGTCCAGCGCGGCGGGCAGTTCGCGCGCCGGGTCCGCGCCCTGCCGGGCGATGCGGGACACCGCGTCCGACAGCGCGGTGTTGGCCGTGGCGGACCACCGCGCGGGGCTCGCGATGCGGCCGCCGTCGTTGACGAAGCCCACGATGTCCCTGCCCGGTCCGTCCCGCAGGGACTTCGCCCTCGCCGCGAGGCTCTTCCTGGCGGGCAGGTGCGCGCCGAACGCGGTCGCGAACTCGGTCTGGTAGTCGGTCTTCTCGACCCAGAGCCACCTGACGTACGCCTTGGCCGCGTCGACGTCGCTGCCGCGCGCGTTGACCATGGCGCTGTACGCGCCGACGGGCACCGAGTCGGCGCCGTCGCCGTCGACCTTCGGGAACGGCAGCACGCCGACGTCGTCCCCGTGCGCCTTGAGGATCTTCGGCAGGTTCCACAGGCCGGTCCACTGCATGGCGACCGTCCCGTCGACGAACGCGCCCGGGTCGGCCCAGTCCGTCGGCGACCCCAGCAGCAGTCCGCCACCCGTGTGCAGCTCGCGGAACTTGCCGAACACGGTGGCCGCCCGCGGGTCGTCGAACCCGGGCGCCTTGCCGTCCTCGGACAGGAAGTCCAGGCCCGCCGACCACAGCAGCGGTGCGGTGAGCACGCCGACACCGCCGTCGTTGCCCGCGAACAGGCCGCGGACCCCGCCGGTGTTCAGCCGCTTCGCCGCCGCGACCAGCTCGTCGAGGGTGGCCGGCGGCGCCACGCCCGCCGCGTCGAGCAGGCTCGGCCGGTAGTACAGGACCTGCGTGTCGATGGCCTGCGGGATGCCGTACAGCTTCCCGTCGACCGTCTGGGACTCCAGCAGTGTCGACACGAAGTCGTCGCGGGTGTCGCCGAGCAGGTCGTCCAGCGGCACGACCTGCTTCTGCCGCACCCAGTCGACCTTGACCTGCGCCTCGAACACGTCCGGCACGGCGCTGTTCTGCAGTGCGGTCACGATCTTCGAGTCGTAGTCACCGGGGTTCCACTGCACCTCGACCTTGGCGTCGGGGTAGGCGGCGGCGTAGCGGCGGACCGCCTCCTGCACACCGTCCTCGCCGTAGGCGTGGTACCAGTGGCGCAGCGTCCCGTGCGCCGAGCCACCCCGCCCGGTGTTCGACCCGCACGCCGCGACCCCCAACAACCCGGCGATCGCCAGAAACGACCGACGGCTCCGCTCGACACCCATCGCCACCCTCCCCGACGAGATATGTCGGAAAGTATCAAACGACGATGATCACTTGTCGAGCCGGCGCACCCGGTTCCACGGGATGAGACGGCTCGGGCACACGGCGAAGCCGGTGGAACGTCCGTCCGCGGCCACGGAAGCGGCCAGCGACATCGACAGGTGCGGCCGGACGGGGCCCGTCACGGCCGGACCAGGAGGCGGGTCTCGATCCGGGAGTCGGGGTCGAGGATGTAGTGCTCGGCGATGGTGGCGCGGTACAGGCGCAGCTCGGCGGCGCCGGTGACGCGGTCGGTGCCCCACTCCCCGAGGCCCTGCCGCACCGCCGCGCGGGAGAACACGTCCATCCCGCGCTCGGTCTCGGGCGCCGGCACCGGCGCGGCGGTCCCCGTCAGGTAGACGGCCTGCACCACGCCCGGCCGGAGGGTGGAGTCGAACACGACGATCGACACCTCCGGCCGCACGGCGAGGTTCTGGGAGTGGCGGG
>NZ_JBJMIE010000698.1:0-44959 GCF_045807065.1 Actinophytocola sp.
CACCGCCGCCGCGGCCAGCAACGCCTCGTCGCCGAGGTCCGCCAGCGTCCCGACCCAGTCCAGCACATCGTCCACAGTGGACCTCTCGGCCGGCACGTCCAGCAGCACCAGCCGGTCCAGCAGCGGCGCCACGACGCCCAGCAGGGCCAGCACGAGGTCCGTGTGGTCGTCGCCGGTCAGGTCCGTGCCAAGGTCCGGCAGGGCCACCAGCGCCGGCTCCGGCAGCTCGGCCTGAGCCGCCGCCGCGGACGCGTACTCCGCCCGTCCCGGCGGGCTGTCCGTGCCGCCGGTGAGCGTCAGGTCCCACGACATCGAGATCGGCGCGTCCGGCGGGATCGGGTCGGCCGGCGCGGCCGGGCCCAGCGGTACCAGCCGGACCAGCCGGGACGCGGTGAGCCGGTCGACCACCTCGGTGGGCGCCATCCCGGCGAAGATCTCCGCCGGCTCGCCGGGCACGAGCACCCGGACGGTGACCGCCGGCGGGCCCGCGACACTGCTCGCCTGGTACCGCACGGTGACGCGGCCGCCGTTCGCCCACGCCCCGGGGCTCGCCGCCACGACCACGTGGTCGTCCGTCCACACCGCGTGCGCGGGTTCGGCGGGCCCGGACACGCGCAGCACCCAGGCGGTGCGGCCGTCGTTCTCGAAGAACCCGCGCAGCGCGTACGGGGTCGAGGACGTCCCGTCCGGCGGGCCGAACGCACCCACGACGTCGTTCCAGCTCTCGACGCGGACGGGTTCGCCGACCGGCCCGCGCCGGGTGCGGCCGAGGAACACCGCCACGTCCGTGCGCAGCGGCTCGTCGTCCGAGGCCGCACGCTCGAAGGTCAGGGATACGCCGGGAAGCGCCGCGCTGGTCATGTCAGGCGTCGACCAGGAGGCTCTCGACCGCCAGCACGAGCGTCTCCATGGCGATCTCGTTCTTGGTGGCGTTGAACGACGGGCCGGTGTACTTGGTCGGCCAGGCGCGGTCGAAGTTCCAGCGCATGGCCTCCTGGCGGTTCTCGTCGAGCATCACGATCGAGCCGGACGTGCGCCGCACCCGGCCGTCGAGTGCCTCCTTGACCCAGTTCCAGAAGCCGACATGGCCGGTGACGCCGCGCTTGAACGTGAGCGCGCTCGGGAACTTCTTGAGCCCCACGAGCTTGCGGACCGTGATGTCCTCGCTGCCGGTGCGGTACTCGATCACCGGCATCTCCACGTCGAGACCACTCGCCTCGGTGAACGACCCGCTCACCGCGACACCGTCGTCGCTGACGTTGGTCACGATGACCAGGAAGTTGTAGGCGGCGTACGGGTCGTCGCGCGTCACAGGTGGCATTGCTGTTGCCTCTCGGTGTTGGTGGTCGCCGCGCCGCGTCGGCTAGACGAGCTGTGGTTCACGGGTCTTCTGCTGGATGCGGAAGATCACGAACTCCGCCGGGAAGACGGGTGCCACGCCGATCACGCAGATGAGCCGGCCGTTCGCGATGTCGTCGTCGGTCATCGTGGTGCGGTCGCAGTGGACGAAGAACGCCTCGTCCGCGGTCGTGCCGGCGAGCGCGCCGCTGCGCCAGACCGTGGTGAGGAAGTTCGCGACCGTCTGGCGCACCAGCGCCCACAGCGACTCGTCGTTCGGCTCGAACACGACCCACTGCGTGCCCTCGTCGATCGACTCCTCCAGGAACAGGAAGAGCCGGCGCACGTTGATGTACTTCCACGAGCTGTCCGAGGACAGCGTGCGCGCGCCCCACACCCGCTGGCCGAGGCCGGGGAAGAACCGCAACGCGTTGATCCCCTTGGGGTTCAACAGGTCCTGGTGCCGCTTGGTGATGTCCTGCGCGATGCCGTCGGTCAGCCGGATGCCGCGGATGACCGCGTTCGCCGGCGCCTTGTGCACGCCGCGCTCGGTGTCGGTGCGGGCGTAGATGCCGGCCAGGTGCCCCGACGGCGGCGCCTCGACGAACTGGTTCGTCGAGGGGTCGTTGACCACCAGCCACGGGTAGTACAGCGCGGCGTACCTGGTGTCGAACGGCTCCCGGAACGCCTGGATCCCCTCGATGTCGAGCCCGTCCTGCGGGTCGAGGATGGCGAAGCGGTCCTTGAGCTGCTCGCAGTGGGTGATGAGCGCCGACTCCACGGTGCCGGCCCACACGCCGGGCACCGCGCAGATCGCGACCTCGTCGATGTCCTCGAGCGCCACGATGCCGGTGCGCCTGCCGCTCCCGCCGTCGGCGCCGACGAAGTCGCCGACGGTGAGCCCCTCGAAGGCGTCCGTGCCGCCCTCGGTCAGCGACACCCACAGGCCGGTCGCCGGGACGGGGAAGAACCTCGGGTCAAGGGAGAGGTCCGGCAGCGCCGTGGCACCCACCAACCGGGACTGCGCGGCCAGCGTGCCCACCACGCTGCCGGGGTCGGTGCCGCCCAGGCGCAGGTTGCGGAAGGTCTCGGTGACCGAGGTGCCGCCGGGGTCGGTGAACCGGGTGTCCACAGTGGCCTCGACGAGGGAGAGCCGGTCGGTCTCGAAGACCTGCTCCGGGACCGGGGTGTCGGTGTCGCCGACGAAGGTCACCGTGCCGTCGGGCTTGATCGACACGACGTTCAGTACGGTGAGCGCGTCACCGGTGTCGAGCTGGGTGACCGCGCCCTCGTAGAGCCGGCTGGCGCCACCGATCACCAGCGTGGTGCCGGCACCGGAGTTCGCGAGGCGCACCCGGCGCACGGTGAGGCCGATCCGCCACGGGCCGTGGGTGGTGCCGTCGGGGAGGGTCAGGGTCACCCTGCCGTCGGCGGGCGTGCCCACGGTGACGAGGAACCGCCGGTTGTTGATCAGGACCCACACCTCGGCCGGCAGGGTGTCGTCGAGCCCCGGCACGGCGTTCACGACGATCGTGGTGTCGTCCGGCTCCAGCGCGTCCTCCGCGAGGGCGGTGACGAACAGGGGTCCTTGGCTGGGGTCGGGCAGGATCGGGAGTGTGGCGCTGACCGAGGGCTGGATCCGCACCTGGACGTTCTGCCCCCAGGAGCCGGGGCTCGACGCGGAGAACCGGAGGCTGTGGATGTCGTTGTGGATTTGGGAGTCGACCCGGACGTAGTCCCCTCGCCCGGCCTTGACCGCCGCGGTCAGCGGGGTGCCGAGCTGGACCGTGCGGGCGGTCGAGTTGAAGCCGGTGATCGAACCGCCGCCGATCTCGACGTTGTCGGTGCCGCGGACGATCGTCACGTCGTTGTTGACGGCGAGGCCGATGAGGTGGCCGAGCTCCAGCGTGGTCGCGCCGACGCCGGCGTCCCGCGCGATCGGGCTCACCAGGCCCTGGCCGAGCGTGCTGGCGGCGGCCTGCGCGGCACCGCTGGCGACCCGCTTGACGTACAGGCGCTGGCCGCCGTTGTCGAAGAAGCCCTTGACCGCCAACGGGAACAGCCACCAGCGGCCGCCCTCGGTCGGGTTGGCGGCCCAGGCGTCCCGGATGGAGGGGTCCGGCTCGGGCAGGAAGCCGCCGAAGGTGGTCTGGAACTCCAGGAAGTTCGTGACCAGCTTGGGCTTGCCGGTGGTCGGGCCGCGCTGGGTGACCCCGACCATGCCCACCGTGCTGGTGCTCACCCCCGCGATCGGCCGTGGCCCCGCGTCGACCTCCTCGATGAAGACGCCGGGGCTCAGGTACTCGGGCATGGCTTGGCTCCTTCTCTGCTGCCGCTACTGCTCGCGCTGATGGTCGGACCCGGCGAGCGGGCCCTCCGAAATCTCGATGACGTGCCGGCGGTCCCGTTCGGTGGGCAGCCGGACGTCGGTCGCCCCGGTCCGCCCCGGCCGCTCGGTGGCTCGCAGGTGGAAGAGCTGGTCAGTGCCGGCCGGCTCGCCCTCCCAGCGCAGTGCGAGCCGGAACGCGCCGCGCTGGTCGGTCAGGGTTCGCTCCAGCCACGGGATCCCGTCCCGGCTCGTGGTGCCGCGCGCCTCGACCAGCGCGTTCGCCACCGGCCGCGCCGTGGCCGCGTCCACGACGACGCCGTACACCGTGCGGACGCCGGGCCCGTACGGGAACGCGACGCTCGGCAGCAGCCGCACCACCCTGGGCTCGCTCCCCACGGCGGGCGGGTTGACGTCGTCGTACGGGTAGGCGAAGAACTCGACGCCGACGGCGGTCGCGTCGAACGGCTCGCCGTCGGCCGGGTACAGCGGCGCGAGCCCGATCGCCGCGAAGCGCACCCGGAACCGCTCCGGCTCGGCACCCGCGCCGCGCCGCCTGCCCAGCTCCGGGTAGGCGATCGCGGCGCTGGGGGTGCGGATCGCCTGCGTCTCCTGCGGCACCCACACGCCCGCGTCGGGGTCGAAGCGGTCCAGCTCGGTCACCACGCCGGCGGTCCGGCCGCGCTGGGCGAACTCGTCGACCGGCACGAACCAGGCCGGGCTGTGCAGAACGGAGGTCTCGACGGGGTAGAAGTGAGTCATGACGCTGCCTCACCCGCTCCGCGGCGTCCTGAGCGCTGACAGTTCGCTCCGCAGGCTCCGCTCATGGCGTCGTGGCCCCGTTGATCTCGCGGCTGCGCACGAGCCGCAGGTCCGCCACGTCGAGCGAGTCCAAGTTGACCACCCGGACCTCGTAGTTGAGGGACAGCCGGTACGGCTTCTGGATCGCGTACCAGATCCAGGACTTCTGGTCGAGGGTCAGCGGGGTCAGCGTGAACTGGAGGACGTCCGTGGTCCCCGCGAGGCTGCCCGTCAGCTCCTGGCCGCTCCAGATCGCGTCGTCGTAGAAGACCTGCAGCGCGCGGCCGATCATCTGGTGCTGCGTCTCCGGGCTGCCGCCCCACGGGGTGATCAGGTACCGCAGCAGCAGGGCCATCGGCGGTTTGCGGCTCGTCGGGGCGTTCGGGGGCAGGGCCCGGACCGGCGGCCGGTTGCGCGAGGTCGGGTCTTCGGCGACCTCGTAGAGGAACACCGAGAGGATCGGCGGCGGTGTCTGAGGCTGATCCACGAGGTCGCTCAGGATCGCCGTCGGCGGGGCGTCCGACGGGTCCGGAGACAGGCCCCGCAGCGCCAACGTCAGCCGGTCCACGATGATCGTGGAAACGTCGGCGACGACACCGAAATCGCCCATGCCATCCCTCCCCCTGCGGCAGGTCGGCGAGTGGCGCTGACCTGCCGAGCGGCAGCATCGCAGGGGTGGCGTGGCAGACCCGCGATCCGACCGTCGCCGCGGCGTCACGGCCGCGTTCCCGCCCTGTGCGTTGACGGGCCCGCACACGCGGCGGCGACGCAGCGGTGACATGGCTGCGCGCATCCTGCCGGGGTGGAGCCATCCGAGGAACGCGCCGGCAGCATGGTCCTGCGTGCGTGGCTGGAAGGCGGTGCGCCGGACGCCCTGCGGGTCCGCATCCTGTCCACGATCGGCATGGACGAGACCAACTCGGTCGCGGTGACGTCCACCGAGGCGGTCCACGCGGCCGTGCAGAGTTGGCTGGAAGAGCTTCGATCTGGACCGATGACGTTTTCGTGACGCCGCGCTAACGCCGCATCATCGATAATTCCCCCGTAACGTCCGGCGCCGGGTTCGCGAATTCTTTCACGGGTGGGGGCGAATCGATCGGTGCCGCGTAGCGTGGGGGACGAATGCGCACTGAAGTAACTCAGATCGTGACGCTGCGACTGCTGAAGGGGTTCGCACTACTGGTGGGCGAGGACCGGGTGACGCTGTCGTCCAGCGCGCAGCGGCTGCTCGCCTTCCTCGCGCTGCAGGACCGGCCGCGCACCCGGACGTACGTGGCCAGAACGCTGTGGCCCGAGGCGACCACGGCCCGCGCCAACGCGAACCTGCGCTCGTCGCTGTGGCGCGCGTCGCGGGCCGGGCACGGGGTCATCGACGCGTCGGCGCACGAGATGGCGTTGGCGGGCAACATCAGCGTCGACATCCACGACGCGGTCGCCCGCGCGCACCGGCTGCTCGACAAGTCCTGCCTGTGCGACGACATCCTCAACCGGCACACGCGGGACGAGCTGTCCGCCGACCTGTTGCCCGAGTGGTTGGACAACGAGTGGGTGCTCATCGAGCAGGAGCAGTACCACCAGCTGCGGCTGTACGCCCTGGAGGCCATGGCGAAGCGGCTCACCACGGCCGGCCGGCACGGGGAGGCGGTGGCCGCCGGGCTCGCCGCCGTGCGGGCCGAGCCGCTGCGGGAGAGCGCGCACCGGGTGCTGATCGACGCCCACCTCGCCGCCGGCAACCGGGGCGCGGCGCAGCACCAGTACGAGCAGTGCCGGCGCGTGCTGCTGGAGGAGCTGGGGCTCGAGCCGTCGGACACTCTACGCCACCTGCTGCCGCACACCAGCGCACACTGAAAATTCACCCAAAGGTGTAAGTCCACATGGGACTCGATCAATAGTGTGAATGCCGCGTGTCCAACGCGGAGAACCCGCGTGTCCAACGAAACGGACCGGTGAGTTCGACAAATCGTTCGCCTGGGAGCGGCCGGTTTTGTCGAACTCACGGGTCACGGGCGTTGGACACGCGGGTTCGGAGCGTTGGACACGCGGGTTACGGGGTTGGGTAGTCGGGCACGTACACCGGGACACCGATCTTCGTCGTGTCGGCCGGGTCGCCGACGCCGTCGACCACGTGGTCGATGACGCCCGCGCTGAGGTTGACAGTCATGATGTGGTGCAGCCGGACGCCGGGCCTGGTGGGCACCTCGAACCCGTTCTCCGTGTGGATGCTCGGGTTGTTCTGGTTGAACACGTACACCCCGGCGCCGTAGAGGTGGTGGCTGCGCACCCGGTCGGAGACCTTGTAGCCGGCGAAGCCCTCGACCCGGCCGTTCATCCAGTCGGCCTGCGTCGGCGGGTCGTAGGGCAGCTCGTTCTGGTACAGCACCACCGTCCCGCCCTCGCCGTTCCACACGGTGTTGTACCGCTGGAAGTGCTCGACGAACAGGCCGGTCGCCGTCACGCGGTCGCCGTTCACCACCAGGCCGTACCGGCCGGTGTTGGTGCGCCACCGCTGGGTGTCGGTGAGGCCCTCGACGCCGTGGTCGGCCCGCCACACCCACGTGTGGTCGATCAGCACGTCGTCGCTGTTGACCTGCAGCGCGGTGTCCGTCTTGCCGACGTGCGGGCCGCCGACCCGGAAGTACACGTCCGACAGCGTGGTCGGGTCACCCGGCGAACTCCACCCGTGGCCGTGCCGGCTGCCGACCCGCAGCAACACCGGCGACTCCTTGCTGCCCGCGTCGATCGTGACGCCGGCGACGACCACCCCGGGCACGTCGGCGACGTCCAGCGGGATCGCGCCGTTGACCGCGGTCAGCGTGGCGTGCCCGAGCCCGAGGACGACCGTGTGCGGCCTGCGGACCTCGATGCTCCGCGCGATGTCGTACACGCCGGGCGTGAGCAGCAGGTTTCTGCCGCGCGCGAGCTGGGCGTTGATCTCCCGCACCGAGCTCGCCGGCGTGGCCACGAAGAAGTCGGACAGCGGCACCGTGCGACCCGGGGTGAGCCCGGCTGCCCAGGACACGCCACGCGTGTTCGTGCGGGCGGCGGGCACGCGGACGTCGTAGCGGCCGCGGGAGTCGCGGAACAGGTACGGCTTCTCGCGGCTCACCGGGGTGTTGTCGAGCGTCGTGTAGGGCGGGTTCGGGAAGCCGGCCTCGGCCGGGGCGCCGACCACACCGGCGAAGACCTGGTCCCACACGCCGTTCGACCAGCCGGCGATCTCGCTGTTGCGGATGAGCCACTGCTGCTGGGAGCCGTTGGTGACCGCCGGCAGCCGCGAGTCGGCGATGAACCCGCCACTCGCGTACTGCGGCCCGACGGTGCAGTAGTCCATCAGCGACAGGCCGCCGCCGCGCACGTCGAGCCGGCGCATGGACACCGCCTGGGACACCGCCCAGAAGTTCGCCGACGCGCGGCACCCGTCCTGCCCGGCCGCGTCGATGTCGATCGTCAGGTTCGACAGGGTGCGCCAGAAGTTGACCAGCGCGAGGCAGTTGCTCGTGCCGCCGTCGGCGAGGCACCGGTTGTAGACCTCGACCTTGCCGTTGATGACCACGTCCTCCGGTGACGCGCCGAGCCCCGCGATCTCGGTGTAGTAACCGACCTTGATCTGCAGCGGGTGCTCCACGCTGCCGTAGGTGCCGGGCGCGAAGAGGAACGCGTGCCGGGCCGCGCCCATCTCGTTGTCGACCTGCTGCGCGTTCGCGGCGTCGAGGGTCGCCTGGATCTGCTCGACCGGTGTGCTCGGCTCGAACACCGTGACGTTCGACCCGAGACCGGGCGGGGGCGTGGCCTGAGCGGGGGTGCCGGTGATGGTGGCCGTCACGAGCACGAGCGCGAACGCCCACCCGAGCCGCCGTGGCACGTGTGGCATGCAGTCCTCCGGAAGTTTTCGCTTGACGCGTGGAAGCGCTCACATGCTCCACCACGCGCGAGCCGCCGTCGAGACCGGACACACTGCGCACCCGCCCTCTCACACAACGCGACGAGCGACGCGATCCTCGGGCCCACGGTCCGGAAGGCGTGCTTCAGCGCAACCTCGACACCCCGTTGCTCGCGCGGCTCAGACTGTCCTGGACGCGTACCAGGTCAGGTGACCGGGAAACGCGGGCTCGACAATCATCCGGCGGCTTGCAGAGGATCTTCAACCCAGCACGGCGGCCAGAACGCACGTAACGTCGGACCCGAGTCCCGACGAGACGGAGGTGCGCGTGCTCGACCAGCTGCGACGGATCGGCGAGCACGCGGGCGCGTGGCTCTACCTCATCGCGGGCGGCCTCGCGTTCGCCGAGGCGGCGATCATGGTCGGGATGGTGCTGCCCGGGGAGGTGGCGCTGCTCGTCGCCGGGTTCGCCGCGCACCACCACTGGATCTCGCTGTGGCCCATGGTGGTGGTCGCGATCGGCTCGGCCATCCTCGGGGACAGCGTCGGGTACGAGGTCGGCAAGCGGATCGGGCCGCGGCTGCGGTCGTCGCGGGTGGGCCGGCGGATCGGCGCCGAGCGCTGGCACAGGACCGACGAGTTCCTGCACCGCCACGGCGGCAAGGCCGTGCTGCTGGGCCGGTTCACCGCCGTCCTCCGCGCGCTCACCCCGGGCGTCGCCGGCAGCGCCCACCTCCCCTACCTGCGAGTGTTCCTGCCGTGGAACGTCACGGGCGGCGTCATCTGGGGCGGCGGCTGCGTGCTGCTCGGCTACGGCTTCTCCGCGTCCCTCGACACCGTCGGGCACTACCTCGCCTGGGGACCGATCGTCCTGATCGTCCTCGCCGTCGCCGTGTACCTGGTGGTCCGGCACGTCCGCAGGCCCGCCGACTCCTAGCGGATCTCGAGCAGGCGTTGAGCGAACCGGCAGACCGTGAGCCGCGTTCGGATGTCGTCGGGAAGGTTCGTCATGGCTCAGGCTCGGGTGCTCGTGCTCGGTTGTACGGCGGCAACACCATGGACGCGGGACCAGCTGGTCCGGCTCGGCGAGCAGGCGCGCCGGCGCGGGGTGCGGCTGGTCGGGGCCGACACGCGTGCCGGACTGGCGGCGGCCCCGATGAGCCGGCTGTCGGTCGTGGACGAGACGGTCGCGTTCGACATCCACGACCCCGCCGCGGCCCGGCGGTGGGCACGCGGGCGCAGCGACATCGACGCGGTGGTGACCGTGCAGGAGCTGTGCGTGCTGCCGGCGGCGGAGATCGCCGAGGAGCTGGGACTGCCCGGCAACGACCCGGACGTCGTGCGCGGCATCCGCACCAAGGACCTGTGCCGGGAGCGGTTGCGGTCGGCCGGGTTCCCGCAGCCGCGCGTCGCCGTGTGCGCCTCGCGGCGGGAGGCCGAGGCGTTCATGCTGGCGCACCGCGGCCCGTGGGTGGTCAAGCCGCGGGACGGGCTCGCCAGCACCGGCGTCACGCTCGTGCACGACCGCGCCGGGCTCGCCGAGGCGCTGGCCGCCCTCGACAACGTCGCCGCCTCGCTCGCCAAGTTCGGGGCTCGCGCCGCGGCCGGGCCGCGGGAGTTCCTCATCGAGACCTTCGTGCGGGGCACGGAGTTCTCCGCGGAGGGCGTGCTCGTCGGCGGGGTGCCGCGGGTGCTGGCCGTCACCGAGAAGCGCACCGACGACAGCTTCATCGAGACCGGGCACCGCGTCGCCCCGGTCACCGACCCGGCGCTGGCCGCCGCCGCGGACACCGTCGCGCGGGCGGTCACCGCGGCCGGGGTCACGCACGGCGCGTTCCACGTCGAGTTCTGGCGCACGCCACACGGCGTCGTGCTCGGCGAGGTGCACGCCCGGCCCGGCGGGGACTACATCCACGCGCTGGTCGAGCACAGCCGGCCCGGGCTGGAGCTGTACGGGCTGCTGGTCGACGACCTCCTCGGCCGCGCGCCGGCGCCGGTGCCGCCGCAGACCAGGGCCGCGGGCGCGGAGTTCCTGCTGCTGCCGCCGGGACACCTGCGGGCCGTGCACGGGTGGGCCGAGGTCGCCGCGCACCCGGAAGTGCTGGCCGCCGACCTGTGGGTGCGGCCCGGCCGCGAGGTCGGCAGGGTCACCGACAACCTCGACCGCCACGGCGTCATCGTCGCCGCCGGCGGGGACGAGGTGCTGGCCGGTCTGCGCCGCCGCCTGGTGGTGGACGTGCACGAGGAGGCGGCCGCGCTGGCCGCCTGACTCCGGTCAGTCGACCCGCACCCGGTGGTCCTCCCCGGCGGACAGGAACCCCGCCAGGGCCCGTCCCTCCTCCGCGACGCACGCGCGGTCGACCCGGGAGAGGCGGCGCAGCGGGGTGACGGCCACGCCGCCGTCCTCGACGGTCCAGGTCGCCGCCACCCGCCCGTCGACCAGCACGACCCGCTCCCCGGCGACCGACAGCCCGCGGTGGGCGTCGTCGACGATCCGGCCGCGGTCCTGGTAGCCGAGAAGCGCGTTGTCGAACGCCGGCAGGAACCGCACGGGGGCGGGTGTGCCGGGATCGGGACGCGGCGCGTCGGGCAGGTCCAGCAGCTCCCGGCCGCGCTCGTCCCGGAAGCTCACCAGCTCCGCACGCACCGCGGCCACCGCGGCGGGCAGTCCGGCCAGGCCACACCAGGCACGCAGGTCGCTGGTGGCGGCGGGGCCGAACGCGGCCAGGTAGCGCCGCACCAGCGCCGCGCCGACCGTGTCGCCGGCCGTGCGAGCAACCGCACCGCCGCTCGCGCCGCCACCAGCCACACCGTCGGCCGCGCCACCAGCCACACCACCACCAGCAACACCTCCACCCGCACCGCCAGCCGCACCACCGGCCGCACCGCCACCCACGCCACCAGCCACACCACCACCCACGCCACCAGCCGCACCACCGGCCGCACCGCCAGCCATACCACCGGCCGCGCCGCCACCCACGCCACCACCCACACCGCCGGCCGCGCCCCCACTTGCGCCACCCGCCACACCACCGGCCGCACCGCCACCCACACCACCAGCCATACCACCGGCCGCGCCGCCAGCCATGTCGCCACCCACACCGCCGGCCGCGCCCCCACTTGCGCCACCAGCCACACCACCGGCCGCGCCACCGGCCATGCCGCCACCAACCCCGGCAGCCCAATCACCACCCACCCCGGCAGCCCAGCCACCAACCGCGCGACCAGCCGAGTCACCAAACGCGCCACCAGTCCCGTCGCCGGCCGCGCCGCCGAACACGCCACCAGTCCTGTCGCCGGCCACGCCGCAGACCGCGCCGCCGGCCGAGTCGCCGGCCCTGCCGCTGGAGTCCGACGGGGAGATCTCCCGGCCCAGCCACGCGGACAGCAGGGCGTAGCGCGCCCCCGCCTTCGTGCGCCACAGCCCGCGTGGCGGCACCTGCACCATCGGGAGGAGCGCGGCGACCAGCACCTCCCCCAGCGCCCGGGTCCCGGCCACCGGCAGGCGGTCGGCGAGTGCCCGCGCCATCTCACCCATCGAGCGCGGTTCACCATCGGCCAGCAGGGCCCGGCCCGCCGCCGTGAGCTGGTCGAGGTCGATCCCGGCCAGCTCGCGGCGGTAGGTCGCGAGTACCCGCTGGCGCAGCATGGCGTCGTGCCGTGGCCGCCAGGCCAGCACGTCCTCGGCGGTGAGGAGGTGGACGGTGCGGCGCATGAGGTGGGTGCGCACCACCCGCCGCCCGGTCAGCAGCTCGTCCAGCGCGGTGGGGTCGAACGCCCGCACCCGCGACCACAGCCCGACGAACGGCTCCTGCGGTTCCTGGGCCTGGAGCCCGCACAGGTGGGAGACGGCGTCGAGCACGGGCAGGTCGGCACGGTCGAGCAGCAGCTGCCGGGCCAGCGTCGCCCGGCCCAGCGCCCGAGTGGTGATGGTGGGTAGCACGGCGCCACTGTGACAGGAATAGCGGACACGCGGCGGCCGCAATGATTGAAGGCTTGACTAGCCTGTGCCCATGACGAACGTCCATGACATCCCGCTGCAGACGCTGGCCGGCGCACCCACCACGCTCGCCTCCCTGGCAGGCAAGGCGTTGCTGATCGTCAACGTCGCCTCCAGGTGTGGGTTGACCCCGCAGTACGCCGGGCTCGAGCGACTGCACGAGCGGTTCGCGGGCAGCGGGTTCTCGGTGGTCGGCTTCCCGTGCAACCAGTTCGGGGGTCAGGAGCCGGGGTCGGCCGAGGAGATCCGGACGTTCTGCTCCACCACCTACGGCGTCACCTTCCCCATGATGGCCAAGATCGACGTCAACGGGGCCGAGCGGCACCCGCTGTACGCCGAGCTGGTGACCACACCGGACAGTGAGGGCAACGCCGGCGACGTCCAGTGGAACTTCGAGAAGTTCCTGCTCGACCCGGCCGGCAAGGTCGTCGGACGCTTCCGGCCCGCCACGACCCCCGAGGACGACGCCGTGGTCTCGGCGGTCGAGGCCGTCCTGCCCGCCTGACTGGGCCGGACGGCGGTGTCACCGGCGGGTGAACTGTCACTATTGTCCTCAGCCGGTCGGAAGATCTGATCGCACTGGGGGACTTCATGACGCGCCGGTTACTGCCCGCTGCCCTGACCACACTGCTGACCGCCGGGCTCCTGCTCGCCGGTCCACCGGGCGGCGCGGGGGCAGCGCCCGCCGCCCAGCCGGCCGGGCCGGCGTCGATGTTCACGCCGCTCTCCCCCGCCCGGGTGCTCGACACCCGCGACGGCACCGGGACCGGCGGTGCCACGGCGCCGGTCGGTGCCGGGCAGACCATCACGCTCGACCTCTCGGCGCGGGTGCCGGCCACGGCGACGGCGGTCGCCCTCAACGTGACCGCCGTGACGCCGACCTCGGCCACCTTCGTCACGGTCTTCCCCGGGGGCGCCGCGCGGCCGACCGCGTCGAACCTCAACGTGACCGCCGGGGACATCCGGGCCAACCAGGTGACCGTCGCGCTCGGGACGGGCCGCAAGGTCGGCCTCTACAACTTCAGCGGCAGCGTCCACCTGGTCGCCGACCTCGCCGGGTACTACGGCACGGGCACCGGCGCCGGGTTCACGCCGCTGCCGCCGGACCGCGCGCTCGACACCCGCGCCACCGGCGGGCCGCTCGCGGCGGGCACGAGCCGGACGGTCGACCTGACCGGCCGGATCCCCGCCTCGGCGACCGCGGTGACGGTCAACCTGACCGCGACCAACCCGACCGCCACGACGTTCGTGACCGCGTGGCCCGCCGGCACGACCCGGCCGACCGCGTCGAGCCTCAACGTGGCCGCCGGTGACACGCGGCCGAACCTGGTCACGGTCGCGGTCGGCGCGGACCGCAAGGTGAGCCTGTACAACCACCTCGGCTCGGTCGACCTCCTCGTGGACCTCACCGGCTTCTACACCCCGGACTACGGCGCCGCGTTCCTGCCGACGAACCCGACGCGGGTGCTCGACACCCGCGACGGCACCGGCGGCACCGCCGGACCGCTCGGCCCCGGCGGGTTCCTCCAGCTGGACCTCGGCGGCGAGCTGCCCACGTCCTCGGTCGGTGTGCTGCTCAACGTCACCGGCGTCGGCGCGACGGCCGGCACCTACGTGACCGCGCACGCCCCGGTCGGCGACCTGCCGAACTCCTCGACGCTCAACGTCTCGCCCGGCCAGACCGTCGCGAACGCGGCCGACATCGGGTTCGCGACCGACCGCCAGATCGCGTTCTACAACTTCGCCGGCTCCATCCACCTGGTGGCCGACGTGGCCGGGGCGTTCGTCGTGGTCGACCCGAACCCGTGCGCGACCGACTGCGTCTACTCCTGGGGCCGCGGCCCGCTGGGCACCACCGGCGGCGTCTTCACCTCCGCCACCCCGGCGCGGGTGGTCGGGCTGTCCGGCGTGCGCGCGGTCGTCGGCGGCAACGGCGACGGCTACGCCCTGCGTGCCGACGGGACCGTCTGGGCCTGGGGCGACAACTGGAGCGGCCAGCTGGGCAACGGCTGGACGAACAGCGGCTACGGCGGCTCGACCGTCCCGGTGCCGGTCACCGGGTTGACCGGGGTGACGGCGATCGCGGCCGGTGGCGCGTACGCGTTCGCGCTGCGCGGCGACGGCACGGTCTGGTCCTGGGGCGCGAACTGGAACGGGCAGCTCGGCAACGGCACCTTCGATGCGTCCAACGTGCCCGTGCGGGTGTCCGGCCTGACGGGCGTCGTGGCGATCGCCGGGAACCGGTCGTACGCCAACGGCTATGCGCTGCGGGCGGACGGCACCGTGTGGGCCTGGGGCCTCGGCCACGGCGCGCTCGGCAACGGCACGTACGACGACGGCTCGGCGGTGCCCGTCCAGGTCTCGAACCTGACCGGCGTCACGGCGATCTCCGGCGGCGCCCTGGGCGGCTACGCACTGCGCGGTGACGGCACCGTCTGGGCGTGGGGCGACAACGGCGTCGGGCAGCTCGGCAACGGCCAGGACTGCGGCGGCCCGGATCCGTGCGTGGCGCAGTCGCCGGTGCAGGTCTCCGGGCTGACCGGCGTGACCGCGATCGCGGGCGGCTGGGAGAACGGCTACGCCGTGCGCTCGGACGGCACCGTGTGGGCGTGGGGCGTGAACTACCACGGGCAGCTCGGCAACGGCCAGGACTGCGCCACCTCCTACTGCGTCAGCAGGACGCCGGTGCAGGCGTCGATCACCGGCGGCCGGCAGGTCGCGAGCCACGACTACGGCGCCTACGTCCTGCGCGCCGACGGGACCGTGTGGTCCTGGGGCGCCAACTGGTCCGGCTCGCTGGGCACCACCGCGACACCGGTCGACACGGACGCGAAGTCACCCGTCCAGGTGCAGGGCCTCCCCGCGGTCGCCGCGATCAGCAGCGGCTCGGACACCGGCTACGCACTCGTGCCGCACGCGTGAGTCCCGCGCTCCCGCGTCGGCGTGTGCCGCCTACACGTCGATGCGGGAGCCCATCACGACCGTGCGGTCCCGCGGCAGGCGGAAGGCCTCGGCGGCGTCGGCGGCCAGGTAGGACGTGGCGATGAACAGCCGCTTGCGCCAGCGGGCCATCGTGGGGGCGTCGCCGGCCTGCAGCTCGATCTTGGACAGGAAGTACGAGGCCTGGTCGAGTCGCAGCCTGCCCTCGGTCTGCGCCGGTTCGAGGGACGCGAGCGCGGCGGGCACGTCCGGGCGCTCCAGGTAGCCGAACCGGGCGCTGACGTAGGTGATCCCGTCGTCGGTGTACCCCAGGGTGTCGACCTCGATCCGCTGGTCCGCCGGCACCCGCGGGACGGGCTCGGTGTCGATGGACATGATCACCAGGTGCTCGTGCCGCACGTGGTTGTGCTCCACGTTGGCCCGCATGGCCAGCGGCGCGGTCTCCTTGCCGCGGTTGAGGAACACGGCCGTCCCCGGCACCGGCGTCAGCCCGCGCCCACCGCGCAGCTCCTCGACGAACGCCCGCAGCGACCCCTCGCGGCGCTCGCGTTCCGCGGTGACGATCTCCCGGCCGCGCTGCCACGTCGTCATCACGGTGAAGATCGTGAGGCCGATCAGCAGCGGCAGCCACGCGCCATGGGCGATCTTGGTCAGGTTGGCGGCGAGGAACAGCACGTCGATCACGAGCAGCACGCCCGCGCCCGCGGCGAGCAGCCAGCGCGGCGTGCCCCACCTCGCGCGCGCGACCACGAAGTACAGCAGGGTGGTGCACGTGATCGTCCCCGTCACCGCCACGCCGTAGGCGTAGGCCAGCGACGTGGAGGTGCGGAACGCGAACACCAGCGTCAGCACCGACACCATCAGCAGCCAGTTGACCCATGGCACGTAGATCTGGCCCATCTCGGTCTCCGAGGTGTGCGCGATCCGCAGCCGCGGCAGGTAGCCGAGGCGGGCGGCCTGGGAGGCGACCGAGAAGGCGCCGGTGATGACGGCCTGGGACGCGATCACGGTCGCGACCGTGGCCAGCAGCACCAGCGGCACCCGTCCCCACTGCGGGGCCAGCAGGAAGAACGGGCTGCTGACGTTGCGGGTGTCGTCGAGGATCAGCGCGCCCTGGCCGAGGTAGCTGAGCATGCAGGCCGGGTACACCAGGACCAGCCAGCCCCGGCTGATCGCGCGGCGCCCGAAGTGGCCCATGTCCGCGTACAGCGCCTCCGCGCCGGTGAACGCGAGGACCACCGCGGCCATCGCGAAGAACGCCGTGCCGAAGTGGCCGACGAGGAACCCGACCGCGTAGGTCGGCGAGATCGCCCGGAGGATCGCCGGGTCGGACGCGATACCGGTGATCCCGAGCGCGCCGATGACCACGAACCACACGATCATCACCGGCCCGAACACCCGCCCGACCGCCCCGGTGCCGCGCTTCTGCACCAGGAACAGCCCCAGGATGATCACCGCGGTGATCGGCACGACCAGCTCCCCCAGCGCCGGCTCGACCACCTTGAGCCCCTCGACCGCGGACAGCACCGAGATCGCCGGGGTGATCATGGAGTCCCCGAAGAACAGCGACGCGCCGAAGATCCCCAGCGCGGCCAACACGACCGTGGCCCGCCTGCCCCGCCGCGCACCCCACCGCCGCAACAGCGTGATCAGCGCCATGATCCCGCCCTCACCGTCGTTGTCGACCCGCAGGGCGAACAACACGTAGAAGATCGTGACGATGACCATCACCGACCAGAACATCAGCGACACCACGCCGAGCACGTTGGTCTCGGAGACCGGGACCGGGTGCGGGTCGTGCGGGTTGAACACCGTCTGCAGCGCGTAGAGCGGGCTGGTCCCGATGTCGCCGAACACCACGCCCAACGCGCCGACCACCAGCGTCAGGCGCACCGTGTCCCGCACGGGCCGGTGGACCACCGGAGAGTCGGACGGTGACTCCTCGTCCGAGGTGGTCATCTGCTGTTCGGCCATGGTGCCCCCTCCTCCGCGCCCTTGAGCGGACGATACCGACCCCGCGTGTCCAACGCCCGGGACACGCGTGTCCAACGCTCGCGTCGGGTGAGTTCGACAAATCGTGCCGACCGCTTTTGTCGAACTCGCGGGTCGGGCGGGTTGGACACGCGCGTCCGGCGGCACGTTCCTCAGGCGCCGGTCTCCAGCCACGCCACCTGTTCCGGGGTGAGCGTCACGTCCAGCGCGCGCAGTGAGCCGTGGGTCTCGGCGAGGGTGCGGGGACCGATCAGCGGGAACGTCGGGAACGGTTGGTGCAGCACGTAGGCGAGCGCGACCGCCGTGGTCGGCACGCCCAGGGACGCGGCCAGTTCCTCCGCGCGGGCCAGGCGCGCGAAGTTGGTGTCGCTGTAGTAGCAGCGCACCAGCTCCTCGTCCGAACGGTCGTCCGGGCGGGCGCGGCCGGTGAAGAAGCCGCGGGCCTGGCTGGACCACGGCAGCAGCGCGAGATCGTGCTCCCGCAGCCACGTCCGCGACTCCGGGTCCGTCACGTGCTCGCAGCCCGCCCACGGCACGTCGTAGGCCTCTGCCAGGCTGAAGTGGTTGCTCAACGCGGCGATACCGGCGTAGCCGTGCGACTCCGCGTAGGACATCGCCTGCGCCAGCCGGTCGAGCGTCCAGTTCGACAGGCCGTACGCCCGCACCCGGCCGGCGGTCCGCTCCTGTTCGAGCGCGTCCACGAACTCGCCGACCGGCACCTCCAGGTTGTCGCGGTGCATCAGGTACAGGTCGACGTGGTCGGTGCCCAACCGGTCCAGCGACTCGGTCAGCTGCGCGTGCACCGACGCCGGGTCGCAGTGCGGCGTGTGCGCGCCCTTGCCGACGATGACCACCTCGTCGCGGATGCCCCGGCTGGCGACCCACTGGCCGAACAGCCGCTCCTGCCGGCCGTGGCCGTAGAGCCACGCGGTGTCGAAGGTGTTGCCGCCCTGCTCGACGAAGTCGTCGAACATGACGGCGGCGTGGGTCGGGTCGCGCTGGTTGTCCACGCCCATGACCAGCCGGGACACCGGCTTGTCGATGCCGGGCAGGCGACCGTGCGGCACCCGGGAACCAGCACGCAGTGGTCTGCCGTGGACGGTCGGCACGCTCCGCTCGCTCGGGTACTCGAGCCCGATCGCGGCGCGCCACGCGTCGAGCGCCGCCGCGTTGCCGAGGCTGTCCGCCCACGACATCTGCGGTGCCTGGCGCTCCGCGAGGTGCGCGGCGACGACGTCCGCCTCGGCGGCGTACTGCGCGGTGGCCGCCGTGGCGACCTCGCGCGGCTCCTCGCCGACCCGGTGCACGGCGACCCGGCCCGGCGTGTCCGGCCGTGGCACCCAGGGGTCGGTGACCTCCAGGTAGCCCTCGCCGCCGAGGACGCGGATGACGTTGCCGGCGCCGAGGCGGACGCCGCTGTTGACGTGCGCGGTCAGCCCGTCGCCGAAGTCGAGGGTGGCGACGGCCCACTCGTCGATGCCGGTCTCGCCGAGGTGGCCGGCGCCGGTGACCCCGACCGGGTCGGCGAACGGCAGTCCCCGCGCGGCCCCCGCCACGAGCCGGGCCGCGGACACCGGGTAGCCGCCGACGTCGAGGATCCCGCCGCCGCCCAGCTCCGGCGCGAACAGCCGACCGGTGGGGTTGAGCGAGGTCGCGAACGCGAAGGACGCCTGGATCTGGTGCACCGCGCCGACCGCGCCCTCCCGGACCAGCTCGGCGAGGCGCTGGATCTGCGGGTGGCACCGGTACATGAACGCCTCCATCAGGAAGACGTCGTGCCGGCGGGCGGCCTCCACCGCGGCCATCGCGTGCGCCCACGTCATGGCGAGGGGCTTCTCGCAGAGGATGTGCTTGCCCGCCTCCGCGGCACGCACCACCCACCGGACGTGCCCCGGATGCGGTGTCGCGAGGTAGACGGCGTCCACGTCGGGGTCGTCGAGCACCTCCTGGTAGGACCCGTAGGCCCGCGCCGCCCCGAACTCGGCGGCGAACGCCTCGGCCCGCCCGACATCCCGGCTGCCCACCGCGACGAGCCGTCCGGTCGCCGACCGCGGCAACTGCCCGGCGAACGCACGGGCGATCCTCCCGGGGCCGATGACGCCCCAGCTCAGCTGCTCCACCACCGGAGTGATCTTACCCGCCGCGACCGACAGATCAGCTCTTCAGCAGAGGCGCCACGCCCCGACGAGCACGGGAGGTTCCCGCACACCCCGCCGCCGCGGGAGAATCGCCATGCGGACAGCCGTGCCGCCGGCATGTCGGCCCGCGAACACGAACCGCCGCGGAGCCACGCGTCAGTCGGTGCCGGACTCCATCGCCGCGCGGTCGAGGGCGTCGGCCTCCTCGCCCTCGGCGCCCACGCCCGCGATGGCCGCCGCGCCGCCCGGGGACAGCTCGCCGATCAGCCCGATCATGCCGTCCCAGGGGGTGAGCTGGCCGTGCGCGGTGTACTGCTCCAGCTTGCTGCGCGAGTCGGCGATGTCCAGGTTGCGCATGGTCAGCTGCCCGATCCGGTCGTCCGGGCCGAACGCCGGGTCGTGGCTGCGTTCCATCGACAGCTTCTCCGGGTGGTAGCTCAGCGCCGGCCCGGTCGTGTCGAGCACGGAGTGGTCCTGGCCGCGCCGCAGCCGCAGCGTCACGCTCCCGGTGACGGGGTAGCCGATCCACCGCTGCAGGCTCTCCCGCAGCATCAGCGCCTGCGGGTCGAACCAGCGGCCCTCGTACAGCAAGCGGCCCAGCCGGCGGCCCTCCCCGTGGTACATCGCGATGGTGTCCTCGTTGTGGATGGCGTTGAGCAGTCGCTCGTAGGCGACGTGCAGCAGCGCCATCCCGGGTGCCTCGTAGATGCCGCGGCTCTTCGCCTCGATGATGCGGTTCTCGATCTGGTCGGACATGCCCAGGCCGTGCCGGCCGCCGATCGCGTTCGCCTCGTGCACCAGGTCGACGGCGCTCTCGAAACGAGTGCCGTTGATCGCGACCGGGCGGCCCTGGGCGAACTCCACCGTGACGTCCTCGGCGGCGATCTCAACAGCGGGATCCCAGAACGCGACGCCCATGATCGGGGACACGATCTCGATCGACGTGTCGAGGTGCTCCAGGCGCTTGGCCTCGTGGGTGGCGCCCCAGATGTTGGCGTCCGTCGAGTACGCCTTCTCCGCCGAGTCGCGGTAGGGCAGGCCGTGCCTGGTCAGCCACTCGGACATCTCGTGGCGGCCACCCAGCTCGGTGACGAACGCCCGGTCCAGCCACGGCTTGTAGATCCGCAGGTTGGGGTTGGCGAGCAGGCCGTACCGGTAGAACCGCTCGATGTCGTTGCCCTTGAACGTCGACCCGTCGCCCCAGATGTCGACGTCGTCGGCGTGCATGGCGCGGACCAGCAGGGTGCCGACCACCGCGCGGCCGAGCGGCGTGGTGTTGAAGTACGTCTGGCCGGCCGACCGGATGTGGAAGGCGCCGCAGGCCAGCGCGGCCAGCCCCTCCTCGACCAGCGCGGCACGGCAGTCGACCAGCCGCGCCCGCTCCGCGCCGTACGCGAGGCCGCGGTCGGGCACCGCGCCGAGGTCCGGCTCGTCGTACTGGCCGACGTCGGCGGTGTAGGCGTAGGGCACGGCACCGTGCTCACGCATCCAGGCGACGGCGACGGAGGTGTCCAGACCGCCGGAGAACGCGATGCCAACCCGCTCGCCGACCGGGAGCTCAGAAAGGACCTTCGACACGTGGTCCAGTATGGACGGGTGGGCCGCGCCGCCCTGGCGCCCCCCGCGTGCACGGGTCCAACCGGTATGGTTTGACGTGGCTGGGTCGGGGGACGAGCATCCTGGGGGATTCCGTGTCCGCTGAGCCCGGGGAGAGGTCTACCTCCCGCACGAAGAAGCGCCTGATCATCGCCACCGGGGCGGTGCTGGTCGCCGCCATCACGGTCGTCGGGGTGCTCCAGCTCCGCTCGTCCGGCGACACGGCCGACCCGGCGGGTGCCAGCACACCCGCGCCGCCGCCGGAGCTGACCGCGGCGGACGTGACCAACCAGTTCCTCGACGCCCTCACACACAACCAGGCCCAGGACGCCGGCCGGCTCACCGACGACGTCCAGGCCGCGGCGACCCAGCTCAGCGAGGTGTGGCGCACGCTCCAACCGTCCTCGGCGACGGCCGGCGCCACCCCGGTGAACCCGCCCGCGGCGGCGACCGACGTCGACGAGCAGTTCACCCTGACCTGGCAGCTGGGCCCCGGCCGCACCTGGACGTACCCGAGCGGCCTGCACCTGACCAGGACCGCGGCGGGCTGGCGGGTCCGGTGGCAGCCGGCGATCGTGCACCCGCGCCTCGCGGCCGGACAGAGCCTTGCGGTGCGCGGCGGAACGGGTCAACCGGCGGTGGTCGACCGCGACGGCACCCCGCTGGTGGTCACGACCGACGACGGGACGGCACCGGCGGACCCGGCGGTGGCGCCGCGGCTGACCGGGGCCCTGGGCCGGGAGGCCGGCGGGCAGGGCGGCTGGTACGTCGCGCTGATCGACGGCGCGGGCACCGAGATCGAGGTCCTGTACGGGACGAAGACCGCGCCGCAGGCCGCGACCCTGAGCGTGCCGGTACAGAAGGCGGCGCAGGCGGCCGTGGACACGCAGCGGAACCCGGCGATGCTGGTGGCCATCCAGCCCTCGACCGGCGACATCCTGGCCGTGGCGCAGAACTCGGCGGCCGGTGACTCCCTGGTGGCGATGAACGGCCTGTACCCGCCCGGGTCCACGTTCAAGATCGCCACCGCCGCCGCGCTGATCGAGGCCGGCGTCGCGGACACCGAGACGGTCGTGCCGTGCCCCGCCTCGACCCGCGTCAACTCCAGGACGATCGACAACGCGGCCTTCGCCCTGCCGGACGGCCCACTGCGCACGGCGTTCGCCATGTCCTGTAACACCACGTTCGCCGAGCAGGGCGCCAAGCTCGCGCCGGAGGCACTACCCACCGCGGCGAACCAGTTCGGCCTCGGCGCCGACTTCACCATCCCGGGCATCACCACCGAGACCGGCGACGTTCCCGTCCCGGCGAACGGGACCGAGCAGGTGGAGGACAGCATCGGCCAGGGCAGGGTGCAGGTCAGCTGCTTCGGCCTGGCGCTGATGACCGCCACGGTCGCGGCGGGCCGCGCCCTCACGCCCCGCCTGTGGCGCGACCGCCCGACCGAGGTCGCCACCGGCTACCAGGGCCCCCCGGCGAACGTACTCCGCTCCCTCCGCACGATGATGCGCCAGGTGGTGACGTCCGGCCGGGCCACGGCACTGGCGGGCTACGGAAAGGTCCTCGGCAAGACGGGCACAGCCGAGACCGGCGACGGCACCGCCCACGGCTGGTTCACCGGCTACCGCGACGACCTCGCCTTCGCGGTCCTCGTGGAACAGGCGGGCACGTCCTCGGCAGCGGTCGACGTGACGGGAAGGTTCCTGGCCACACTCGGCTGAGCCGCGACGCCTGATCCACCGCGCACCCCGACGAAGCCGCCTACCTGGCTCGCCGCTCACTCGCGGGACGGCCCGCTCCGCCGAAGCGGGGACCGGGAGGGTCCTACCCGTGCCAGCCTGAACCGCCACCCACCCCACTCACGGAACCAACCCACTCCGCCCAAGCAGCGCTGAGAGGTTCCTGCTCCGCCCGGCTGAACCGCCACCCACCCGAACGCCGCGCCCCGACTCGCCACCCCCACCCGACGAAGTTGGCCACCACAACGCCGCCGCCAGGCCCGACTGGCCGCTCGTGGAACAAGCCGCTCCGCCGAGGCAGCGGCCAGGAGGGGGTCCTGCCCACCTCCGCCTGAGTCACCAGCCAGCCCAACACGGCCGCCACCCCCGACCCACAGCACAACCCGCTCCGCCGAGGCGGTCGCCGAAACCTACTGATCAACAACGCCGGAAACACCGATCACGAGATAGACCCCCGCGGCGGCACCGAGCACGCTGACCGGCCAACCATACCGGTGTCAGTCCTCCAGATATGCCGCCGCCTGCAGGGTGAACAGCTCCGCGTAGTGCCCGTCCAGTGCCATCAGCTCCTCGTGTGTGCCGTGTTCGGTGAGCTTGCCGTGGTCGAGCAGGAGGATCTTCTCGGCCTGGCGGACGGTGGAGAAACGGTGGGAGATGTAGAGGGTGGTCCGGCCGTGGGCGAGCGCACGCAGCCGAGCGAACAGGTCGTGCTCGGCCTGAGCGTCCAGTGCCGAGGTCGGCTCGTCGAGGATCAGGATCTGCGCGTCCCGCATGAACGCCCTCGCCAGGGCGATCTTCTGCCATTCACCGCCGGACAGGCTCACCCCCTGGTCGAACCAGCGGCCCAGCGGACTGTCGTAGCCACTGGGCAGCCGCTCGATACGTTCGGCGGCGCCGGCCCGCCGCGCGGAGTCCTCGATCCGCGCCCGGTCCTCCAACGCGCTCAGCTGGCCCAGTCCGATGTTCTCGGCGGCCGTGCCCTGGTAGGTAACGTAATCCTGGAACATCGCGCTCATCCTGCCGCGCAGCTCCTCCGGATCGAACTCGCGGACGTCCACCCCGTCGAGCAGGATCCGGCCCGCGGTCGGGTCGTAGAGCCGGCACAGCAGCTTGATCAGCGTCGACTTGCCCGCCCCGTTGCGGCCGACGACCGCGACGGTCTCGCCCGGCCGGATCTCGAAGCTCACGCTGTCCAGCGCGCGCTCGTCCGAGCCGGGATAGCTGAACGAGACCTCGTCGAACAGCACGTGGCCACGAACGGGCTCGGGCAGCGGACGCGGCTTCACCGGTGCCGTGATCTGTGGTTTCGTAGCCAGGAACTGGTAGAGCGTGTCCAGGTAGAGGTTGTTCTCGTACATCCCGGAGAACCCGCTGAACAGGCCCTGCACCGACGACTGCACCGCGGTCGCGGCGCTGGTGTAGAGCGCGAGGTCGCCGATGGTGAGCCGCCCCGCGACCGCCTCCAGTGCGATGTAGAGCGCGATGCCCGCGCCGGCCACCGTCGACGGCATGCTCCACGCGGTGCCGACCAGGTTGCGGGTCGTCGTGAGCTTGCGTTCACGCGTGTAGTAGGTCTGGCCGAGCCGGCGGAAGCGGTCGACCAGGTACGGGCCGAGGCCGAAGACCTTCGTCTCCTTGGCATAGGTGTCGGTGGTGACCAGCGACGACAGGTACTCCATCCGGCGCCGGATGGGTGACACGTACAGCGCCAGCATGAAAGCCCGTGCCCCGTACTTCGACTGCGAGATGAACGCGGGGATCGGCGCGAGCAGCACGACCACCGCCAGCAACGGGCTGACCGAGACCAGCAGCACGATCATGCTCGCGAACGTGATCCCCGTGCGGACCAGGCTCAGCGCCGAACTCATCATCGACACCGGCCGCGACGGCGCTTCCTGCGAAGCCTGCCGCAACAGGTCGTAGGACTCGGAGCCCTCGAAGAACGACAGGTCCAGCCTGCTGGCATGGTCCATCACCTGGTGGCGGATGGTGAGCGTCATCCGTTCCTGCAGCAGTTGCTGCGCCACGTTGGTCAGCGCGGTGCTCACCGCGGTGAACGTCAGGATGCCGAGCTGGAAGACCGAGACCTCGACGATCCTGCCGGTCGAGCCGTGGCCCGCCACCGCGGCCACGACGGAGTCCAACAGCAGCTTGGCGACGTAGGCGGTGACGGTCGGCACCAGCCCACCGACCAGAGTGGACACCAGGATCATGATGGTCATGGCCGGGCTGGCCTGCCAGGTCAGCTTCGCCACCTTCGGCAGCCCCCGCACGGTGCCGGCGGCGGCGACCCGCAGCCGCCGCAGCCGGGACCGCAGGTCCTTCGGCTCGTCGGCCGGTTTCGGATCGGGAATGTCGACCGGGCCGGTGAGACCGCTGTCGGGGACCGTGCTGCTGGACTGCCTGAGCCGTTGTCTGAGGCCGCGCGACGGGCCGTCTGGCATCACCGGCCGGTCACCGACCCATGTGGGAACACCCAGGACCTGGTCACGTTCAGCTTCGATCGGCTCATGGATTCGACGGTAAACCCCGTACCCCGGGTACCGGACGCAAACCCGAAGTCCAGCCACCGCTGCCCAGGTATATCGGAGCCCCGAGCATGTCGGTGTCCACCGGGCCGGGTAGCACCGCGTGCACCTTTACCCCCTGCCCGGCCACAAGAGCGCGAAGCGACTGGGACAGGGAGAACGCGGCTGCCTTCGAGACGGAGTAGGCCGGCGCGGCGATCCTGCCGACGGCATCATTGAACCTATGAGCGGAAGTGGTCCCGCCGTCGAGCGAGCGCGGTTGATGGCGGAGGGGAATCGCCTGCGGTCCCAGGCATACCGACACGACGAAGCCGGTCGGACCAAGAAGACGCGCCCGTTGTGGCGCCGGGTCGACGAGATTTCTCGTCTGTACGAGGCGATGTTGCCGGAGGTGACCGTCGCTCGGTGTCCACACAGCGGCGAACTGGTGCGTTGGCGCATCGACACGTTCGGGCTGGACGGCTGGTTCTGGGAGTACAACACCGCCATCCGCCGACTCCCGGAACGCCTGCCAGGCGCGTGGCTGGCCATGACCGGCGCCATGCGGCTCGCAGAGCCCATCGAACACACACCCTACGTCGTCAACCCGGGTCCGGGGGTGCCGTTCGTGGTGCCCAGGATCCTCGACAACCCCGACATCCGCGCGGTGATCGCCGAGGTGCCGGTCGGCATCCACACCGGCTGGGCGATCAGCTACTTCGGCCCGAAACCACCCGTGCGGCTCGTCAACACCTGGGGCAAGGCCAGCTACCCGGTCTTTCGGAACGCCATCCGAGGCGGCTGGGACGCCGACAGCCCGATCATGTCCGACTACGACTTCGCACTGACGAAATGGTTGCGCAGCGGCGCGCTGTTGTGGATCATCCCCGGCGACGAGTCAGCGACCCTTCGGGAAGGTTCCAGCGGCTGCCCGTTCGTGGCCTTGCCGGGCAGCGAAAGGAACCGCTCATTCTGAACGGCACGGTCGAGTACTGAGGTGCGCTGGTCGCGCAGTTGCTGCTCCGCCGCTCCACGACCGTCGGCTCGCGGGCACTGAACAGCAGAAGCCGTTGACCGGCAGGTGAACAGCGCACAGTTGACTATCGATACCATGCCTCGTACGCGAAGTATCGGTGGCCTTCGAAATCGATAACCTCAACGTCGTGGTGCACTTCACGAAGTACGGCACCAGGGGCGAACTGCCATCACCCCCAGGTTGCACAGCGCATGCGCGACGGGGCCACCGCCCTGGCCCGGCGATTCGCCGCGCTGTTGCCCGTTCGACCAGTGTTCGATCCGTCTCATCGCTGGGGTGTCATCGTCGTCGGATCCCGGATCGGATCGTGTTCGACAAGCTGGTGCAGGTGCTGCGGTTCGGCTGTCCCTCCGAGGGGATCTCTGATGCCACCTGCTCGGCGTCCACGATCCGCAACCGGCGCGACGAGTGGATCAAACTCGGGGTGTTCGCCCAGTTGAAGACGATCGCGTTGGACGCCTACGACCGCGTCGTGGGCCTGCTGTTGGACCAGATCGCCGTGGACGGGTGCATCACCAAAGCTCCCGGCGGCGGGCAATGCGCTGGCCCGTCTCCGGTCGATCGCCGCAAACAAAGGCATGAAACGGTCGATGGTGGTCGAGGGCTACGGCATCCCGTTGGGCCGAGTCCTGGCCGGAGCGAACCGTCACGACTCACCGCTGTTGGCCCCTACTCTGGACAAACTCGACGATCTTGGGCCGTTGCCTGAGGACATCACCGTGCACCTGGACTCCGGCTATGACTCGGGCAAGACCCGTGAGGAGTTGGCTGGCCGCGGCCTGCACGGGCAGATCGCCCACAAGGGCAAGAAAGCACCCATTCAAGCCAGCGGGCGTTGGCAGGTCGAGCGCACGAACTCTTGGCACAACGCGTTCAACCGGCTGCAACGCTGCTACGAACGCCGCGAACACGTCATCGACGCGTTCTTCGACTTCGCTGACGCGATCATCACAGTGCGTAGCCTGATCCGGAAAGCCTGGACCCTCTACCGATGGGACACACGACCCACACGCCGCCCATGAAGATCACCTAATTGCACGGCCTCTAATGGTCAGCTTGTGGCGGGCACCAAGTTGTGCCGTCGTCGATCCGGCCACCGAACCACGCTGGTAGTCGGTTCGGCCCGGCTGGTCGCCCGACTCAGGGCCAGCCGCTTCACGGCGTACTTCGGCCGCCACGTCAGCGGGCGCGCGTACATGGCCACCGTCGCGGACTCAGGCATCGGGCCCACGTACAACCGAGGGCTTGTTCCCACAAGCGCCTCCGACAGCGGCTACCGCGCCGTGGTCGTGGGAGACCAGAGATCTCGCCTGGCTGCCTGCTGACCGCCCGTTCCACCTGAGCGTCCGCTGCGCGGACGGCGGAGCGACTGAGTGCGGTGCCCGGCGCGGACGGGTCTGGCGCTAGACAACCATGCTGTGTCGGCGCAGCACATAGCGGTCTCAGGTATTCATGTCTTGGCGTCGGGCGGTGGTTGCACGACTTGGAGGCGTCGCAGCTCGGCGTAGGCGCGTTCGAGTTGTTGGCGTTGTTGGTTGTTCTGCTCGGTGAGGGGCGCACTGTTGGAGCCGTTCGTTTCGCGTTTGGGCTGTGGCGAGGCGGATGTGCAGGGATCGTTCGCTGCCGGGGTTGATCGTGGTTTGGGTGCTTGTCCCGCGAGTTGGCGGAGTCCGGCGATCAGGTCGGGTTGGGTGTAGAGCCAGGAGCGGGCGACGCCGGCGTTCTTGGCCAGCTGGGAGACGGTGGCCGCACGGCGTGTGCGTTGTCTTGGGCGGTCTGCTTCTTCTCGCGCTTGAGCGTCGCGAGCTCCTCCCGCAACGTCACCAACTCGGGTTGCTGTGCCTCGCGGCGGGCGAACGCAGCGGCGGCGGTGTCCTTGAACTGCTGCGGGGACCGGTAGTAGGAGTCCCGGCCGACGCCGGCTTCCCGACACAGGCTGGAGATCGTCAAGGCGCGGTGGCGGCGTTGAAGAAGCAATCGTTGAGCACCCCGGGGTGCGGGGTCTTCGTGAGGTGCGCCAACATCGTGCCCAGCCGGGGCTCGTCCGACACGATCCCCGGGAGGTCGCCCAGTTCGCGACGCACGCGCTCGAACTCGCCGTCGATCCGCTGGGCCGCGCTGCCGCCGGAGCGGGCTCGATCGTTCCAGTCCCGGTAGAGGTCTTCTACGTAGTCGAGCATCGCCACCGCCTCCTCGGCGGCGAACTGGGACGCGAGGTACCGGCATAGTTGTTGGCATCAAAGGTTGGGAGCGGCGTCTCGTACCCCTCACGTGGTAGTGACCGTTGGCGGCACTGCTGTACACCCTCCGAGACGAAGCTGTCCACCTGCTGGTGCACCGCCTTCGGCGGCCCCGAACCGGTAACCGTCAAGTGGCGGCTCGCCGGCTGATCGACGACCCTAATCGTCCACATAGGACGACTTAGGCGACGCGTGACATGGTGCGGGGCGGGCCCCGCACCATGCCTGCGATCTATGGCCCGGCTACGCCGGTACCGGTGAACTCCATCCAGTTGAGGTTGAACAGACTGGTGGTAGGTCCGCCGGCGACTGCCTGGAATACCAGGTAGAGCCGGTGGCCACCGGCGGGATCGGCGATGGGAACGGTTTGTGTCGTGTAGGTGGACGTGCCGCCTGTCGCCGCGATGGGGGCCGTGGTCAGGATTGGCCCGTCGGGAGCGTCGAGGCGTAGTTGCACCGCGCCCTGGGGTGCGCCGGCGGTGGTACCGCCCGCCACTCGGAAGCTGACCGAGTCGATGTTGGCCAGGTTGATGTTCTGGTTGACGGCCACCCAGTCACCCGGATCCAGACTGCCGCGGTCGAGGTCGCCGCCGTCCGGATCTGTTGTGACGGCGGTGTTGGTGCCGGACTGGTCGGTGGCGTACTCCAGTTGTTGGCGTTTCTGCTGGATGACGTTCTGGTCGATGGTGGTCAGCGGTGGCTGACCGTTCGCGCCCAGATCGGTGTACGAGGCGGTCAACCCGCCGAAGAGGTAGCCGTTGGCGTGCGTCGCGTCGGCCGGGTCGGTTTGTAGCACGCCCGAGCAGCCGGTCTGTGATCCCTCGCCGTGGCCGTGGGTGTCGTGGCCGAGTGCGAAGGAGACCGTGACCTTGGCGCAGTCGATCGGCCCGTCCTCTGGGTCGGTGACCGTCACCGACCACGGAACCCGGTCACCCCAGTTGAAGATGCCGCCGTCGACCGGCGTGGTCAGGGTGACCGACGGTGCGGTGTTGCCGACCTCGATCGTCCTGCTGGTGACCGCGGTCTTGCCGCTGGAGTCGATCACCGTGAGTTTCGCCGTGTAGACGCCGTTGGCGGTGTAGGTGAACGCCGGATTGGGCTCGGTGGAGTCCACCGTGCCGTTGTTGTCGAAGTCCCAGTTGTAGGTGATCGAGTCACCGGGGTCGGGATCGTTGGAACCTTCACTGGAGAAGTTGACGGTCAGCGGCGCCTGCCCGTTGGTCGGCGTTGCTGCCTCAACCGCGGTGGGCGCCCTGGTGCCCTTGACATAGCTGAACTTCACCAGCAGCGCGTCCGGGTTGGCGCGGAAGAAGCCGTCCCCATAGGACAACAGGTAGAAGTCGCCGTCGGGCCCCCACCGCATGTCCATCGGGGCGTCGCAGATGAACGGGAACCGATTGCGGTCGGCCGAGACGTCACCGCAGCTCAGCAGGTCGTTCATCTTGAAGATGTGACCCTGTGAGTCGAGCCGGATCTCCCGCATCGTGTCCCGGGTGAACTCGGCGAAGAAGATCGACTTGTCGTAGTAGGCCGGGAACTTGGTCGGGTTGGGGTTCTTCGCGTCGAAATGGTAGGGCGCCGCGCCGTGTGGACCGACGCCGCCACCGGGACCCAGCTCCGGGAACAGCTGTGGGCAGGTGCCCGGCGAGTCCTGTGTGTACTGCGCGGCGCACGGTGTGCCGAGCGGGGTCGGCTGGTTGTTGTCCTGGTAGGAGTAGTACATGTCCGGCGCGGTGAGCGGTGGGGTCACCGCGAGGCCGGTGTTGTGCCGGGAGGTGTTCTCCGGGCCATGGCTCGGATTGTCGCACTCGAACGGCTGCGGTGGGTTGTCCAGCGGGGTGCTGGCGGCGAAGTTCCACCTGTAGTACGGCAGCTTGGGCGAGACGCAGTACGGCCAGCCGTAGTTCGCCGCGTGCCGGACGATCTCCATCCGGCCGGTGCCGGGTGGGCCGCGGAACACCTGTGGTACCCGCGAGTCCGGCGAATAGTCGGTGACATATGCGACGTCGTGCGGATCGAGGTTGAGCCGGAACGGGTTGCGGAAACCCATCGCGTAGATTTCCGGGCGGGTGCCGGTGGTGCCGGGCCGGAAGAGGTTGCCCGATGGGATCGTGTAGGAGCCGTCGGACCGCACGCGGATGCGCAGCAGCTTGCCGCGCAGGTCGTTGGTGTTGCCCGCGGAGCGACGGGCGTCCACGTACGGCGCGTTGTAGCAGGGGTCGGGGCAGGTGGCCGTCGGGGGAACGGTCAGCTCCCCGTTGAACGGCGAGAACCCGCCGGAGTTGCCGCCGCCGGCGGGCGTGTCGTCCCCGGTGGTCATCAGCAGGTTGCCGTGCGAGTCGAAGCGGATCTCGCCGGCGACGTGGCAGCAGGCGCCGCGGTCGGTGTTGACCTGAAGGATCTTCTGCTCGGTGGCCAGATCCAGGTGCGGCGTCGGGCCGTCCACGAACCTGAACCGGGACAGTTGGTTGTACCCCTTGTACACGTCCCAGGCGTTCGGGTCGTTGCTGCTGGTCGGCGCGTTGGTCGTCGGGGTGGAAAGCGGTGGCGCGTAGTACAGGTAGACCCAGTGGTCGTCGGAGAAGTTCGCGTCGATCGCCCCGCCGTACAGGCCGTCCTCGTCGTGGTTGTACACCGGGATCGTGGCGATGACGGAGGTGGTTCCGGTCGTCGGGTCGTGCAGCCTGACCTCGCCGGTCCGGGCGGTCTGCAGGACCCGGCCGTCCGGCAGGACCTCGATCTCGATCGGCTCGCCGATGTCGGGCGGCGCGGCGACGACGGTCATCTGGTAGTTGGCCAGCACAGTGGCGCCGCAGTCGCCGCTGCCGTTCCCGTCCGCCCAGTCGATGGCGCCGCCGAGGTTGCGCTGGACGGCCGAGCTGTTGAACTCGGCGGCGGTCGCGCCGAGGCCGGTGTAGAACGACCGGCCGCCCTTGAAGTCCTTGCACCACATGATCGGGTGGTCGAACCCCATGGTGCCGCCGGTGTACGTGGACTCGTCGACGGTGGCCAGCACGTGGGAGACACCGCGGACGTTGCCGGTGAAGTTGTAGTAGGAGTCGGTGGTGTGCCAGTACTCCGGCAGCCGCGCGGTCGCCGGGTGCACCCGGTCGGCGACCTTGACCGTGGCGTTGGTGACGGCGGACTTGCCGCTGGCGCGGGTGCCGAGCGCGTCGGAGAGGAACTTCCAGTCGGGTTGGGTCTCGATGGCCGAGTAGGTGCCGACGAACCCGCCGCCGTCGTGGAAGTAGGCCTCGAACGCCGCCTGCTGCGCGGCGTTGAGCACCGCGGCGGAGGTGTTCAGGAAGACCACCACGCCGAACCTCTTGAGGTTGGTCTCGTTGAAGCCCGTCGGACTGCTCGTGACCGTGGTGGCGAAACCCTTGCTGTCACCGACCTTCCTGATGGCGGCGATACCCGCCACGGTCGCGGAGCTGTGGTCGGCGACGAACACCAGGACCTTGTAGCGGACCTTCTCCCGGCTCAGCTTGATGTCTTCCACCGACTGCGCCGAGGCCGCGGTGGCGGTTGGCGCCGCCGCGGCCGGGGCGGGCGCCCCGGCGAACATGATCACGGACCCGAGCAGGGCGGCCAGGCCGACCAGGCTGGGGAATCTTCGCTTGTCCCGCATCGACTCGCTCCCCGTCAGTGGTGGTTCCGGTTACGCCAGCCGGCGATGTTCGTGTAGCTGGTCTGCGAGAACTCCAGCGACTGGTTGGGCGCCGCCGTATCGCCGGGCGCGTTGTCCTGCTCGTAGTTCGGGTGGCGGAACCCTGGCTTGCCGATCGCGTCGAGCAGCTGTTTCAGCGGGATGACGCCGGCACCCGCCGGCACCATCGTGTAGCCGTCGTCGACGTCGGCCGGGACGCCGTCCTTGACGTGGAAGAGCGGGAACCGGTTGGTGTGGCACTCAACCGTGCGGATCGGGTCGAACAGGTCGGTTCGCACCTTTCCGCGCGCGTCGGTGTAGGTCTGGTACCGGTGCCGGGCGACGTAGCCCCAGTAGATGTCCATCTCGAACCAGACCAGGTTCGGCTCGGTCTTCGTGAAGAAGTACTCCAGGCCGCGCAGGCCCGAGGACGCGGTTGGGTTGCCGTTGGCGTCCAGCGGCCCGGCGTCCAGCAGGAACTGGTACTCGGCGTGGTGGTTGTGCTGGTACAGCTTGATTCCGCGAGCCTTGGCCAGCTCACCGAAGGCGTTGAAGTTGTCCGCGGCCTTCGCCCAGTCCGACTTGTACCGGCTGCTGGTCGGGATCGCGGGGGTGCCGAGGTGCGCCATGCCGAGTGTCTCGGCGATGTCCAGCTGGGCCTTGAACGAGTCCGGATTGGTGAAGTCGAAGGTGATGTGGCTGCCGTTGGCGACCAGCCCGTTGTCGTCGAGCAGCCGGCGGATCTCGACCGGTGTGATCTGCCGGCCGAGGATGCTGGTGCTCTGCGTGTAGCCGGCGAACTCGACCTGCCGGTAGCCCATGTGGGACAGCTGCTCGAAGACGTATCGGAAGCCGCCGTCCAGGCCTGTGGTGGGGTCGGGGGCGCGGCCCACCACGTCGCGGACGGTGTAGAGGATGATGCCGCGGTGGCTCGGCAGCACGGTCGGCTCGCCGCCCCGCCCGTGCTTGTCGTCCGCGGACGCGACGGCCGGGATGAGCGAGATCGCCGCGGCACTCGCGGCCGCGCCGGCAGATGCGCTGAGGAATCTCCGCCGGTTCAGACTGGGACGGGTCGATCTGGGCATTGCTCCTCCTCGTCGAGGGATGCTGTGGGCGGCATGGATCGCCGCGCTGCCTGACGCCGTGCCGCGCGGGTTCATCGAAGGCAGTTCGACGGGATGGGGAACGATTCAGATAATGAAGGGCGCTGCCAGAACGAAGACTAACGTTGCAACTTTGCAAAAGCTAGGCTGGTTTCGACGAAAGTTTAGATCATTATGAGAAAGGATGTCGCCTATGGGCGGTTCGTCGCGATGATGTGATCGGTGCCTGGCTAGGCATCCGCCCGAACTTGCGCAGCACCGACTCGACCGCCGGCACGAGCTTGGCCCAATTCGCGAAACCGTGGACTGGGGAGACTTTCGGCCAGATCGCCCAGGGACTCCTGTGTGAAAATTGTGCCAGACGTACATACACGCGAAACGTCGGTTAGTTTTCTTCAGCCGATTCCGCAATGCCCGAAGTCGCGTTTGAATAGTCCTCCAGCTCCAAGTCCCACGATGGCCAGCTGGGCTTGGTCCAGCGTTGCGAACTCCCCCGGCGGCGAGGCTGGTACGCCAGAGCGGTCGGGCACCCTGCCGATCCGGGTTGACCAGCGCGGTCCCACGACGGTCGTGCAGGCCGGCCAGGTAGGTCGGCAACGCCACCTCGGCACGCACCGCGTCGGCTGAGAAAGGTCAACCGTCGCGTATGTTGGTCCAGCCGACGTCGTCGATCCGGAAGGACAGCTGGCCGCTGTCCGAGGTGCCCTCGACGCGGACGCTGACAGAGAGGCCGGTGACCGGCGCGGTGCTGGGAAGGTTGACGTGAAGCCGGTTCCACGGAATGAATCCCGCCAGGTGCGGTAGTCCGTCCGCCTCCACTGTGGACGTTCGGTCGCCCTGGGTCACGGTGAGCCGCGCGTCGTATACGGTGCCGCCGGCGAGGTCGGGGCTGAGGTACACGAACAGATCACGGGCGTAGGCGGGAAGGCGCAACCGGGTCCGCAGCGACACGGTGCGCCACTCGCCGAGGGGCGCGAGGGTGGAGGTCGCCTGGAGGGCTGATCGGCCGTCGTAGGGTTGGCTGGCGGACACACCGACAGCGCTGACGTACGCGCCCGGTACCCAGCCTGGGGCCGTGGCCGACTCGAAGCCCGGGGCGGCGCCGGCGGCCAGCAGTTCCGCCCTGGGGACGGGCAGTTCGCCGGCGGTCCAGCCGAGTCGGCGGGCGAGGATCGGCACGAGTCGGTGGGCGACCCGGAGGTGACCGGCGTAGGTCGGGTGCAGCCCGTCGGTGAAGTCGCTCGCGGTGAGCCAGCCCGTCGTGTCGACGTAGACGATGTGGTCGTCGCCGGCGGCGGCCGCCGCGATCTCCTGGGCGAAGTAGCCGCCCAGCGGGCGCATCGCGAAGATCCACACGGCAGGCCACCGGGCACGGATGTCACGCAGGTAGTCCTTGTACGCGGCCTGGAACACCACGGGATCCACCGCGGCCAGGGCGTCGTTGGTGCCCTGGTTGACCACGACAGCCCGAGGCACGTAGGACGGGTCGACCGGCGAGCCGGCGAAGTTGAAAGGCAGCGCCTGCGCGGCCGGCGGAACCTCACCGCCGCCGGGCCGGACGATGCCCTGGGCACCGAAGCCCACCTGACGGAAGTCGGCGTGCAACGCCTGTCCGGTCAGCCCCGCGTAGTCCTTCGTGGCGTCCGAGCCGTCGACGCCGATCTCCGGCCCGACAGCCCGCACGCCCTGGGTGATGGAGTCTCCCAGGAACTCGATCCGGCGGTCATCGGGCGGCGGCGGCAGCGTGCGCGCTCCCGTGTCCAGCCGGAACCCGGTCAGCAGCACGCCGGATCGCAGCGGCGGATTCCAGCGGTTGGCGCGTTCGTCCACATCCTTGACGACGATCTCGAGCGTGTGGGCTCCTGGCCGGACGGTCAGGTCTATCCGGTTTCCGTCCACTATGTACAGAACCGGAGCCCCGCGATCGACCCGCACGTAGACCTGCGGAGGATGCGTCACCGTGGACTGGTCGAACGTCACGGCGACGTGCTGTCCGGTGAAGCGCAGCATCGCACGGGAGCCGGAGTTCACCGTGACCATCGCGTCGCCGAGGCTCCCCCACCGGCCCTGGTACCGGATGTCGGGGTGGTTCGCGGCGATCACGGTCTCGGCACTCGCCGGCGTGACCGTGGTGGCGAGCAGCGCGAGTAGCAGCGGTATGACAAACCTGGTCATCGGCCGAGTCCTGCGGTGGCGCGGGACCGGAACAGGGACAGGTCGATCGAGTTCGCCAGCGCCTGGTAGCCGGCGACGGTGAAGTGGAGATGGTCGCCGCCGTCGAAGGCCGGCAACGGGAACGCCGGGTTCGCCGGATCCCGGACGACCGCGTCGAAGTCGACGACCGCGTCGAACTGTCCACTGGTGCGGATCCACGCGTTGACCGCCAGCCTCTCGCTCTCCCGGCTGTCGGTGACCCCGGCGGGTGTCAGCGTGACACCGTGGATCGGCAGCCCTCGGGCGTGGGTGCGCCGGATGATCTGCTGGTAGGCGGCGATCAGGTCGCCGGCGGTGCCGCCGTTGTACAGGTCGTTGATGCCTTCGAAGAGCACCACCCAGCGCACACCCGGCTGCGTGAGGACGTCCCGGTCCAGCCGGTGAAGCGCGCTGTCGCCCGCGCCGTCGGCGAGGACCCGGTTCCCGGCGATGCCTGCGTTGAGCACCCCGACCTCGCCGAGGCGTCGGGCGAGCAGGTCCGGCCAGCGCGCGTTCCGGTCGACGGCTGAGGCGTCGCCGCTGCTGTCGCCGTCGGTCAACGAGTCGCCGAGGGCCACGATCGCGCCGACCCGTGTGCTCTGCAGGACGTCGACACCGGCCAGGAAGTACCAGGGCGTGATGCACGGCCGGGGCGGGATCGTCCAGCAGAAGGTCTCCCCCACCGGCATGTTCGTCGCCCTCGTGTGGTTTCCAGGCGGCGAGGTGTAGTTCGTCTGCATGCTCAGCGCGTGGTACGTCGGCGCCGCGGTGGGCCCCGGCACGTACAGGGAGATCGCCAGGTCGGCAGCCTCCGGCACCCGCAACACCGTGGGATCGCTCGCCACCGCCGTGCCGGCCGCGATGGTGACCCGGCGGGAGCCGCCGAAGGTCAGCCGCCGATCGGTGCCCGGACGGATCGCGGCACCGGAACCACGCAACGCCAGGCGGGCCTCACCGATGACCAGCGGAGCGGTCCCGTGGGCGTTGGTCAGCCGCACGCGAACCACGTCACCGCCAACGCTGGTGTGCACAATCTGCCGAAGCGTGCGGTTGGTGAACGACGGGCGATCCTGCCCCGGGCCGCCGCCCTGCGGGCTCGCCGTCCACGCCCCGACCCAGTGCACCGAGCCCCGGCCCTCGGCCAGCGCCGGGGCCACACCCAGACCGACGACAAGCGCCGCGGCGCACAGGGCACCCATCAACGGCGTCGCGGCAACACGACGTGTCCGGAACAATGTCAGCCTCCGATCACGGTGATGTCGTACCTGCCGCCGGAGACGGCGAGCTGGACGTAGCCGTCCTTGACATGATTGTGGACCGGGCGGCCGTTGACGAGGGTCAGGGATCTCGTGGAGGCCGGGACGGCGATGGTGCCGCTGGTGCCGGTCGGGGTCTCGGCGTGCAGCCGGAAGACCGGCCCGAGGGATGACCAGCGCGTGGTGATGTCGCCGTGTCTGGTGGGCACGACGCCCTGAGCCCAGGTCAGGTTCCCGGGGTGGGGCTTGATGCTCCAGGTCGTGTAGCCGGCGTCGACCGGGGTGACGCCGAGGACCTGCTCGGTGAGCTGCACGGTCGGGGACGCTGCCCAGCCGTGCGCGAGGCTGGCGGTGGTCCGGTTCACCCCGCCGGTGGCGTTCTTGAACTCCCAGAGCCCGCCGGTGTAGAGCGGGTTCTGCTTGTCCACCATGGGTCCCCAGGTGCGGCGCAGGAGGTCGAACGCCCCGGCCACGTCGTTGGCCGTGAACCGGCCGGCGGTCTCCATGCCGTTGCCGAACGGCTCGATGACATGCCCGGTCGGGTCCTGCAGGCCGGGACCGATGATCGCGCCATAAGGTGTCCACAGTGTCGTCAGTGCGGCCAGAATGCTGTCGCGGCGTTCGGGCGGCGCGATACCGTATTCCAGGGCCAGGGCGTTGGCGTCCTCGACCAGCACGTCGAGGTGGTCGCTGCTCTGGCCGTACGCACCCAGCGCCGGGTTCCACAACCGCGCGTTGATCGCCGTTCTGATGGCCTCGGCCTTGGCGTCGTGGGCGTCGGCAGTGGCGGACGAGCCCACCGTGCGCTCGACCCAGGCCATGTCCTTGAGGAGCAGGTAGTAGTCGATGCTGTACTTGGTGACCTCACCGGTCTGGACCGCCTGCCAGAAGTCACGATCATCCGACACCACCAGGTTGTTGGTGTCCAGGAAGGTGTCGTTGTAGGCGAGTTCGTTGCGCAGCGCGGGCAACACACTCCTGACGTAGGTTTCGTCGCCGGTGTAGCGGTAGTAGGCGATCACACCACGGGCACCGCAACCGGAGTAGTTGTTCGAGTAGAACAACGGGGAACCGGCCGGGTTGGCGCCCTTGCGGAAGTCGGGCGAGCCGGGCAGAGCCCCGTCGGCGCGCTGGGCCGCGAGCAGCACGTTGAGCGAGGAGCGGACGTAGGCCGCCCCGGTGTCGCCCAGCGTGCTGATCGCCGTCGGGGTCTGGACCAGAAGATCGCAGGTCCAGATGCTGCGGTCCCGCTTGGCACCGTCATAGATCCTCTGGTCGGCCAAACCGTTGAGCCCGGCGGGTTTCAGGTTGAGCTGTAGGGTGTAGGCGCCGGAGTACCACATGCGGTTGAGCTGGTCGTCGCTGGACAGGAACCAACCCCGATAGTCGGCCGGCGTTGCCCGCAACGCCTGAAAATCCACCCGCGGAGCCGAAATCGACACGCTGCCCGGCGTGGCCAGGGTGAGCAACACGAAACGGAACCCGCCGTGGAACGTCCCGGCCACCCGGCCGGGAGCGGTGGGTTGCAGGGTGTCGACACCACCGACACCGGCCAACCCTCGGGACTCGTCGGAGGACGGCGCGCCCGGCGAGGTCGACACCGCCGTGCCCGCCGGCAGGTCCGCGGCCAGCGCGGGTCCAAAGGAGACGGTCCGGGCCGTGGGGTCGAACCCGGTGATCGTCGCGGTCTGCGTGCCGAAGGTGATGGTGTTGCCGACCTCGAGATCAGCCGTGGACGCGACCGTGACCGCCGTCTGGCCTGCTCCAGCCGCGGCGGCCAGGGTCGTGGCCGCCGGCCGGCGCAGGAACTGGCGTGCCTCACCGGTGACCAGCGTGAGTGTCGGGGTGCCCAGGACGGCGGTGACCTCGACGGATGGCGTGCCGGCTATGTCCTGACCGAAGTCCAGCACGACCGAAGCCGGTGTCCGGCCCGCGACCGTCGTCAACGTCGCCGACTTTCCCTTACCCCGGAACAGATTCCGCGGGTTGGACACGTCCCCGCGGCCCTCCGAACCGACCGGAGGCACCTGCGCCGTCGGCGGACCCAGTACGTAGCGGTGCCATGCCGCCGGGCCGAAGCCGGGCGCGGCCTCGACCGGCAGCACACTCGAACCAACCGTAGCGAGCACCACGAGCACGGTGAAGGAACGTCTCAGCACGGAACCTCTCCTTTGAGGTGTCAGGAGGCGGAACTGAACTCGAAGGTTCCGGATCCCACCCGGTAGACGTCGTAGTTCCCGGCATGCCGCAAGAAGGTTGCGCCGGGGTGAGTGGTGAGCTGGTGGCGGCGGGAACCCAGACCTCACCGCCGGTGCCGGTCGGTGCGACAACCTGGAGGTGGAACTGGCCCGTGGCGTCCTCGGCCCACCTGATCACGAGTGGACCGTGTGTGGAGTCGCTGACGTGTCTCAGGTGTGGTTGTTCCAGAACAGTCTTTCGTCCTTGTCCGGATCGTTGACGATCCTGCATTCGGCGTCGAGCCACATCGTGGCGCGTCTCGTCGGGGTGTAGGCGGGCCAAGCGGGCACATGCGTAGCGGTGGGACGGCTGTTGCGGGCGAAGCCCGCCCACAGTCCGCTCATGTGCCGCGCGGTCGCGAGCCGCCCCGGCGACTGATCCGCATTGAGGATGGAGTCGAGGTTCTTGTCGGTGTTGGCGAACTTGAGGTTGATGTCCGAGGCGTGCGGCGAACCGAGAGGGAAATCGGTGCCTGGCACCAGGGTCGGGTTCTTGTAGGCGAGCTGGTACATGAACACCGGCGCCGCACGCTGCGCCACCTTGGCCTCCGCGATCTTGATCGCGTCACGCCAGATCGGCGAGGTGGTGATCGCGAAGTACAGCTGTGCCGGCGTCGCCTCGGGCCGCGACATGCGGAAGGTCGCGATGATGTCGTCGAGCTCGGCGCCCTGATACGTGTTACTCAGCTCCCGGCGCAGACCGGCGTCGTCGATACGGAAGATGTCGGGCGGCCCGAAGAGACTGAAGAACACCGTCTCATCGCGGCACGTGCCACACATCAACGGCTTGCCGGCCGAGAAGGACGCGACACCATCGGCGAACGGGTGCTGGGGAATGACGGTGCCGTCGACGAAGGCGCCGAAGCCCGGCAGCGGAGGCGGGTCACCCCAGGGGGCGACGCCGTTCGCGGCCTCGGACTGCTGGATCTCCAGCAGCCGCGCAGCTGGAATGTCATGCAGCTGGGGAATGTCCGCCGTGGTCAGCCCCAACAACTCCAGGGTGCGCCTGGCCCGAGCGGTAGCGCCGTCGCGGGTGGGGAAGCGCAGCGGCGCGGCGCTCTCGATCGAGGCCTTGGCGAACAGCCGCGCGGCAGCCGGCATGGTGTAGACGGCCGCGGTCTTGGCGCCGCCACCGCTCTCACCCCAGACCATGATGTTGTCGGGGTCACCCCCGAAATTCTCGATGTTCTCCCTGGTCCAGCGCAGCGCCGCGAGGATGTCCAGCATCCCCTGGTTCGCGGCGTACTCGCCGCCGGCGAGGTCACCCAGGAACAAGTACCCCAGCATGCCGAGCCGGTGGTTGGACTCGACCACCACCACGTCATACAGCTGGGCCAGATGAGTGCCGTCCTGCCCCGTGGCCGAGCCGGAGCCGATCATGTAGCCGCCGCCGTGGTTGTAGAACATCACCGGCCGCCGCCTACAGTCCGCGGCAGGGGTCCAGACATTGAGGTAGAGGCAGTCCTCGGAAGGTGCGGGCATCCGGCCATTGCCGGTCGGGCCCATCTCGCCACCCGCCACCTGGAACGCCGGGTTGGGAAAGTCCACCGCGTCGCGCACGCCGCGCCAGCTTCTCGGCGGCTTCGGGGCCTTGAACCGCAGCTCGCCCAGCGGCGGCGAGGCGTAGGGCACGCCGAGAAACTTCACGATCCCGTCCTCGCGCCTCCCCCGCACCCTGCCGTAACGAGTCGCCGCCTCGTCCGTTCTCCCCTGTGCCAGCGCCGGAACCGGCATGCCCATCGCGGCGGCCATCGACAGCGAGCCGCCGATCATCGCCCTGCGGGTCATCCTTGAGCCCACCATCGGACCTCCTCCTTCGGAGAGCACACGGCTTGCGCCCTGGGAATATTGAAACGTTTCATCCGAGGGGTACAGGAGACCGCCGACCCAGCGATCGCTTCCGCGTTCCGGTTTGGGTAACGTTATCCACGTGTTGCAGCTCACGCTAGGAGCTCATCTGGCGTGGCGTCAAGAGGTGGATGAGCAACGTTGCCGTCCACACACGCCGACGACCTGAACATCTGATGGTCCCCTGAGCGGGCCGCCCGCCTGGGGCCGCTGGAGTGCAACCTAATCGCGGCACTCGGGGTCGTACCCCATGACGTGCCGGTAGGGCTGGCCCTGGGTCAGCTCGGCGATGACCGTGTCCAACGGCCATGCCTTGAAATGCTGGCTACTTCTCTGCACCAAGCAAGAGGACACGCCGGGCTGGTTGGTTCGGATGCTCGAGCGGCTGATTCGTGCCGAGGAGCGTCAGTAGGTGTCGAACTCGACGTCCACGGATGACGCGCCGCGCAACGACGCGACCTGCTCGGCCTCGTCTTGGAGCGGCTTTTTGTCCTGAGCTGGCACCGGGCCGAACGTCTTGATGGTGATGGTCAGCTTCCGGCCGCTCTTGCGTGGCCGCCATATGCCGGTGATCTTGCCGTTGGCGAGGACCGTGCCCGGTTCGCCGAGTGTCTTCCACACTTCCCGGTGGTACTTCTTGTCGACGATCGTTTCGCGGTCGCGCATCTGGGTGTACGGGTCACGTGGTGGGAGCAGACGCACCCCCTTTGGCATCGGTGCTGACTGCAGTGCGTCGAGGTCCTCAGTAACGATCCACGACTTGCCGCGGAACTCGACCTGCGTCAGTTCGTCCTCGACCAGGCTCCACCAGGGGTCGGTGTCACCGGCTTTGATCCCCACCCACGCGGCAAACTCCCCGCGTGTCGACGGTCCGTAGCAGCGCAGGTAGCGGCGAAGCAGTTCGGCGCGCGCGGCCTCCGGGTCGATGTCCGGGATCGGATGGCCGAGCCATTCGTCGACCAGGACGAACGGTGCTTTGTTGCCCGTGCGCGGCGCGAAGCAGACAACCCGTTGCAAGGTAAGGATGCGGATGCCGAAATGCACGACAGCCTCGCCGTGTGGCTGCCCCGGGGCGTAGGGACCTTCTGCTTCCCAGATTTCGCGTTGTTTCTTCGGCAGTCTGCGGGCGATCCGCTCGGCGAGTTCCGCGCCCAGCTCGTTGATGGCGAGTTGGCGCCCGGACAGCACGGCGTCGACCTCGTCGCCGCACAGCTCGATCGCCTCGGTCAGGCTCATGCCGAGTTTGTCCAACGTCGGCTCCACGCCGGGAATGAAATGGCGCATCGCCTCCTCGGTCGGCGGCAGCACGCCGGTGGTGAACACCGGGGCGTCCGCAGCCGGGAAGTAAAACGGCGAGCCGCGCATGCACCAGGTCTGCAGCAGGCTCTTCTCCTCGGCGACCGCCTCTTCCACCTGTTCCTGCGTGAGGTTCTTCACCCTGGCGTGCAGGGCCAGCAGAGCCGACCCGGGCGGGCTGTTCTGAATTCCGCACCGGTGGGCCGCGTCGATCAGCTCGTTTTCGCCCAACCGTGCGGTGAGGTGATGGGCGTTGAGACGAAATGCGATGACGTCGCCTTTCGAAACCTTATCAGCCACTAGTGCAGCATAGTGCAGTCCGCTCGACGAGGAGCCGGCCGTCTCGCCTTCACACCTCGCGCGGATGGGGCTGGACGCGGCGGTGCGCGCGGCCCGCACCGAGACCGCCGGCGCGTACACTGTGGACGCGGACGGGAACGTGCTGGAGACCTACCGCGCGGACGACGACGGCGGCGACGGGTACATCTCGGAGATCGAGATCCTGCGCGGCGACCTGTCCCAGGTTCTCCACGACGACACCCGGTACCGATTTCCCCATCGGCTCACCGCACGCGTCCGACATCACCCTCAAGTTCGCCAACGTCGACAGGAACCTCGACTCCCTCCTCAACGCGGATCAGCCGCCAGGGCTGCTCGCGACCGCGCGGCACATGAAGCGGACTGCGGGCGGGCTTCGCTCGTAGGGACCGTTCCACCGCGACAAACGCGCCGACATGGCCCGCACACCACAGTCCCGCGCCACGATGTGGCTCGACGCCAAGTGCAGGATCGTCCACGATCCAGACAGAAACGAAAGGCTGTTCTGGAAGACCCATACCTGAAGCATGGCGACTACGCGACGAAAAGGGTTTTGTACCTCAGGTATCCGTCGATGCCCTCGGGACCGAGTTCGTGTCCGAGTCCGCTTTGCCGTCGGCCGCCGAACGGTGAGCCGATGTCGAGGTCCCAACCGTTGATCCCGACGATCCCGGTGTCGATCCGGCGTGCGACGTCGATGGCTCGTCCCGTGTCGGCGCTCCACACCGTTCCCGCCAGGCCGTACGTCGAGTCGTTCGCCAGTTGAACCGCGTCGTCGTCGCCGCCGTCGTAGGGCAGCAGGACCACGACCGGGCCGAAGATCTCTTCCGCGACGATGGTCATGCCGGGATCCACGTCGATGAAGACGGTCGGCTCGACGAACAGCCCCGGGTCCAGACCGTCGGGTCGGCCTCCGCCCGCGGTGACCCGACCGCCCTCGTCCCGCCCCACCCGGATGTAGCCTTCCACGCGGTCTCGCTGCCGGGCGCTGACGAGTGGGCCGATGTCCGTGGTGGTGTCCCGCGGATCGCCCAGCCGGTAGGAGCGTGCCTTCTCGGTGACCGCGTTGCAGACGTCGGCGAAGATCGATCGTGGTGCCAGGATCCGTGTGCTCGCGGTGCAGGTCTGTCCGTTGTTCGGGAAACTGCTGCCCAGTAGCGCGTCGGCGAAGACGTCGAGGGCGACGTCGTCGAGCACGACTGCCGCCGACTTGCCACCGAGCTCCAGGGTCACGGGCCGCAGCAGCGATCCACACTGTTGTGCCACGCTGCGCCCGGCGTCGGTCGATCCGGTGAACGAGACCTTGTCAACGCCTGGGTGGGCGACGAGGTAGGCACCGACCTCACGGCCGGCGGGCACGATGTTGACCACGCCGGGCGGAAGTCCGGCCTCGTCGACGGCTTCGGCCAGCAGATAGGAGGAGAGCCCGGTTTCCGGCGACGGTTTGAGCACGGCCGTCGACCCGCTGGCCAGTGCCGGCGCCAACTTGAAGCAGGCCAGGCTCACCGGATAGTTCCACGGCACGATCAGCGCGACGACACCGACCGGCTCACGCCGCACGAGTGTGTGGCCTGCGAGCGCCGGCCGGCTCGACTCTCCATCGAGGCCGCGTGCCACACCGGCGTAGAACCTGAGCAGCCGTGCCGCGTACTGGGCGCTCGACCCGCGCGCCACCTCGATCGGGGTACCGACCTCCCGCGCGATGAGTTGCGCCATCGCCTCGCCGCGACGTTCGACCGCGGCGGCCAACCTCTCCATCGCGAGCGCACGCTCGTCGGGGCTCCAGATGGACCAACCGGACGGATCGGCCAGTGCCCGCCGGGCGGCCGCGACCGCGTGATCGATGTCCGCTTCGGTCGCGTCCGGAAAGGCGCCAAGGGCCTCCCCGGTCGTGGAGCAGCTGACGGTGACGACATCGGGGCCTTCGGCCGCGGTCCAGGTTCCGCCGATGAGGAAACTGCTGTGCCTCGCTGTTGCTTGGTCGCTCGGAACGGACATCGGTCTACTCCTCGGTGGCGGTGGCCGCGGACCGGCCACTTGTGGACGGTGAAGTGTCAGCCGGTGACCAGTGGGTCCGCCGACGGGTCCTGTGCGGTGTGGACAGTTGGTTCGCGCAGGGCGTCGAGGCACCCGGTGGCGGCGAGGCGGGCGAAGGCGTGGGCGCTGGACTTGGGGGTGCGGGTGAAGTTCTTGTCGCGGTCGACGGCGATGAGTCCGAACTTCGGGCGGTAGCCCTCGGCCCACTCGAAGTTGTCGAAGGCCGACCAGTGCAGATAGCCCCGCACGTCAACGCCTTCGGAACGGGCCTTGGCCAGTGCGGCCAGGTGGGACTGGAGATAGCCGAGGCGTTCGTCGTCGTCCTCGGTGGCGATGCCGTTCTCGGTGACGTAGAGCGGCAACCCGGTCCGGGCGGCGCGGTGCAGGATCTGACGCAGGCCGTCCGGGTAGACCGCCCAGCCCATCTGGGTCAGCTGCGACCCGGGTGGTGGGTCGGCGAACAGGGTGGGCGAGGCCGGATCCACCCAC
>NZ_JBJMIE010000699.1:0-7256 GCF_045807065.1 Actinophytocola sp.
AGCGCCACGGCTGGGTGTTGTGCACCGAGGGCGCGTGGTTGGCGAGCTCGATGGCAGCGAGCACGGTGCTGCGGTCCGGTGCGGTGACAGTCATGAGACCTCCCTTGCCTGCGTTCACGGTCGCCGACCCCACGCCACCGCGACAGGGTCGTTGCTCCTCCCCCCGAGGTGCGTTGGACCCTCCCCGCCGGGACCTCTGCCTCTGCCGGAGCACGCCGCGCCGACCCGAGCATTGAGACGCCCGGAGTTCCAGGGAAAGGACGAGCGATGACACGTGGCACACCCGTGACCGTCTCGCTGCCCTCACCGGCCCTGCGGTTGATCCGGTTGCTGCGGCCCGGCGGCAACTCGCTGGCCCGCGGAGTCGACCGGTTCGAGGGCGTCGCCGTGGGCCTGTTGGTCCTACTGGCACTCGTGCTGCTGCCGGTGATGCTCACCTTCGGTTCCCTGACCTACGAAGACCTCGCCGAGCAACAGGCACACCAGAACAGCGGCCGGCACGAGACGGTCGCCGTCCTCACCGGGGACGTGGTGGAGAGCGGCGCCGTGGACGGCTCGGTCACCACCAATGGGAAGACACCGGCCCGATGGCGGACACCGGACGGTAAGGTCCACACCGGACTGGTGTACGCGGAGGACGGGCTGACGTCCGGCGCCGAGGTGCCGGTCTGGGTCGACGCGTCCGGCCGGCCGGGCGACCCGCCGATGTCCGGCCTGGAGATCGTGTGCGCCGCCGTGCTGATAGCTGTGTTGGGCTGGCTCGTCGCCGCCGGGTCGCTCGCCGTGGCCGCCGTTGGTCTGCGTCGGGCGCTCGACCGGCGCAGGTTTCGGGCCTGGGAGACCGAGTGGGCCCGCGTCGAGCCGGACTGGCGCCAACGGAGCCGGTGAGCCTCCACCACGCTCCCCAGAACATCGATACCCCCGTGCGGGGAGCCGATCACGACCGGCATCAACGAGATCAACTCGACTGTCCACTGTGGTCGTCACTATCGACCAAGGTCCCGAACGCCGCGGGACCTAGGCCGGCATCCGCCGGTCCGGAACGCGGCTAGCTTCGGTGGTGGACAAAAGAGAGCGAGAGAGGATCGATCATGACGCATCCGATCGTGGTCGGGGTGGACGGCTCCCCGTCGGCGCTTCAGGCGGTTCGTTGGGCGTCCGAGGAGGCCGTACGCCGTGGGCTGCCGCTGCGGCTGGTGAACGCGCACGCGACACCGATCGGTCTGCCAGGCGGCGTCGCGGATCCCGTCGTCGTCGAGAAGGCGCTGCGGAAGCAGGGAAAGCACTGGTTGCACGAGGCCCGGCGGATCGTCCACGATGTCTCCGGCGACCTGCGTCCCGACCTCCTGCTGATGACCGCGTCCGTCGTGCCCGCCCTCGTCGACGAGTCGCTGAACGCCTCGCTGCTGGTCCTCGGCACCCGAGGTCTGGGCGGGTTCACCGGGCTGCTGATCGGTTCCACCGCCGTGTCGTTGGCCGGCCGTGCGCACTGCCCGTTGGTCGTCGTCCGCGGTGACGAGCCCGTCCACGGCCCTGTCGTGGTGGGCGTGGACGGGACGACGACCAGTGAGGACGCCGTCGCCTTCGCGTTCGCTGAGGCGTCGGTGCACGGCGCCGACCTCGTCGCCGTGCACGCGTGGGCGGACACGGTGCTCGACACGGTGTTGCTGGGCCGTTCCGAGCCGCCGGACTTCGAGCCCGCGCAGCAGCGCGCCTACGAGACGCTCGGAGAGCGACTCGCGGGTTGGCAGGAGAAGTACCCGGAGGTGCGTGTCGTCCGCGAAGTGGTGCGGGACCACCCGTCGCGGGCGTTGCTGCGCCACGCCGGCGGCGCGCGGCTGGTGGTCGTGGGCACCCGAGGCCGCGGGGATCTCCAGGGGCTCGTGCTCGGGTCGACCGGCCAACACCTCCTGCACCACGCCCCGTGCCCGGTGGCCGTGGTGCGCACGGAACCGGACAGCTGAACAGTGGCACCGCGTGGCAACTCTCACCCGCACCGGTGGTCACCGATCGGCCAGAATCCGGCCGCCGGACGACCCCTCCACTTCCGCCACCCGGCGTCCTTCCCTCGGAGGTAACAATGTCTACAGTGGACACAACGGTCAAGCTCGTGATGACACCGGAGGTGCTCGGTATCGTGCCGACGGCATCGCTGGAGGTGGCGTTGCGGACGATGGCCGAGGCGGGAGTGCACCATCTCCCGGTGGTCGACCGCGACTGCTGCATCGGTTTGCTGCACGAGTCGGACGTGCTGTGGCGGCTGTGGTCCACGGCCGCAACCGTGTCACCCCTGGTGAGAGCCGTCGCACGCAGACCGGTGGTGGTGGTCGGTCCGTCCGACGACGTGCGCACGGTCGCGCGCTCGATGGTCGACGCGGAAACCGACGCGGCGGTCGTCGTCGACGACGACGGTCAGATCGTCGGCATCGTGACCGCCACCGACCTGCTGCGCCGGTTGGCGGCGGCCTGAGCGGTCGGCAACGCCAGGGTCGCCACACCGCCGCGGGTGAGGACCGCCGCGGTGTGGTCGATCCGACCGGCGCCTGCCACGCGGCTGTCAGAAGCGTCGCGGACCGCCGCCGGTAGCGGCAGGGGGGTGCAGTCTGCGGCCGGTCACCCTGTCGGCGATGACGCGGACGAAGTGGTCGCGTCGGCCGTCCACCCACGGGCGCAGCCAGATGCCCGACACGGCGACCAGCTCGTCCACGTCGGTGATCCGCTCGGCGGGGCCGACGACCGTGACGTTCCAGCCGGTTCGTAGGTCGGGGTCGAGGTCGTCGGCCTCGAAGGCGACCACGGAGTGGGCCGCCGCGGCGCCCAGCTTCGCGCCACCGGCCACGCGGATCACCACCTGCTCCCGGTGGACGCGGAAGTTGACCGGCTGCACCGCCGGCAGTGCGCCCTCGGTGAAGAACAGCCTGCCGATCCGCAGGGTTCCCAGCAGGGCCAGGCACTGCTCGCGGTCGAGTACTTCCAGGCGTGGTTCGTTGTCCATGGTGTGCTCCCTCATGCCGGCACCTGGTCGTGGCGGCGGCGTTGGTTTCGGCGCCACAGCTCGTCGGCGCCCCAGACGATGAGCGGGAACAGGGGCAGCAGCGCGAGGTGCGCGAGAGGTGGTGGGGTGGTGCCGAACACGTCTCGCAGCCACGGCACGGTGATGAGCGCGGCGGCGAAGGCGACCTCGAACGCGATGCCCCACAGCAACAGCCGGTTGCTGAACGGGCCGATCGCGCGCAGCGAGGCGAGCTGGGTGCGGGACGCGAACGCCGTGCCGATCTGGCACGCCACGATGCCCAGGAACGACATGGTCGTGGCCTGCAGCCACACCTGGTGCAGCGGGCTGCCCGGACCGGTCGGCGCGCCGAGGTGCCAGCCGCCGGCGAGCAGCGTCGTGAAGAACCCGGCGAGCACGAGCACCGCCGAGATGCCGCCCAGCAGGCCCCAGGCACGGCCGAGCATCCGCTTGTCGATGACGCCGTCGGTGTGGCGGCGGGGTGGTCGCCGCATGAGCCCGGGTTCCGCGGGCTCACGGCCCAGCGCCAGCGCGGGCAGTGTCTCGGTGCCGAGGTCGATCGCGAGGATCTGCAGCACGGTCAGCGGCAGCGGGATCGCGCCGCCGGACAGGGCGAACAGCAGGAACGGCACGACTTCGGGAGTCGCGTGCGCGAAGATGTAGACGATGAACTTGCGGACGTTGTCATAGACCTGCCGGCCCGCCTCGACCGCGGTCACCACCGTCGCGAAGTTGTCATCGGTGAGCACCATGGTCAACGCCTCGCGGGCGACGTCGGTGCCGGTGACGCCCATGGCCACGCCGATGTCCGCGCGGCGCAGGGCCGGCGCGTCGTTGACCCCGTCACCGGTCATCGCGACGACGTTCCCCTGTGCGCGCAGGGCGTCCGCGACACGGAGCTTCACCTCGGGGGAGCTGCGGGCGAAGATCAGTTCTTCGCCGCGGCGCAGCAGCGCGTCGAGTTCCCCCTCGCTCATGGCCTCGAGGTCGGCGCCGGTGAGCACCGTCGTGTCGGCGCCGGCGATGCCGACCCGGCGGGCGATCTCCGCGGCGGTGAGCGGGTGGTCGCCGGTCACGACGACCAGCCGGATCCCGGCGGTGTGGCAGCGGGCCACCGCGTCCGCGACCTCCGGTCTCGGTGGGTCGAACATGGCGACCACGCCGAGAAGGGCCAGGTCCGTCTCCGCGTCCTCGCGGCGGTCCGGCAGCGGTGCGTCCAGGTCGAGCACACGCTGGGCGATGGCGAGCAGCCGTAGCCCGTGGGCCGCGTACCCGGCGGTCACGGCGGTCACCTCCGCCCGGTCCGCCTCGGTCATGGGGCGGGCGGTGCCGTTGGGGTCGACGATCCGGGTCGTGCGTGCGAGCACCTCCTCCGGTGCGCCCTTGACGTGCACTGTGCGTGCACCGGCTGCCAGGTCCACTGTGGACATCAGGCGCAGGGCGGGGTCGAAGTGGAACTGGCGCAGCCGTCCGGCGTCCCGGGGCGGGGTGGCGACGTCGGCGCCGAGCCCGGCGGCCGCGCGCAGCAGCGCGACCTCGGTCGGGTCACCGGTCGACGTCTCGGGGGCGGCCGGGTCGAAGTCGGCGGTCGAGCACGCGGCCACGGCGTCGGTCAGTGCACGTCCCACTGGCGTGGCGGGTGCACCGGTGCCGAGGTCGACCGCTCCGGCAGGCGTCCAGATGTCGGTGACCCGCATGCGGTTCTGGGTGAGCGTGCCGGTCTTGTCGGTGCAGATGACCGTGGTGGAGCCGAGTGCCTCCACCGCCGAGAGCCGCTTCACGACCGCGCCGCCGCGGGCGAGAACCCGGACGCCGACCGCGAGGGCCAGCGTGATCGTCGGCAGCAGCCCTTCCGGGACGTTCGCCACGAGCAGGCCGATCGCGAAGTTCAGCGCGTCCGGCAGCGGCAGCCCGGCGACGAGCGCGGCGAGCGGCAGGAATGCGATGCCCGCGCCGATCGCGACGGCGGCGATCAGCCACGCGACCCGCTTCACCTGCCGCTCCAGCGGGCTCTCGTCCCGGCTGACCCGCTGTGACAGGGCGGCGATGCGCCCCAGTTCGGTGTGCATGCCGGTGGCGAACACGACCGCGGTGGCCTCACCGGCGGTGCAGTTGGTGCCGCTGAACAGGAGGTCATGCGCGTCGAGCAGTGGACCGTCCAGATCCGTCAGCTCGGCGGATCGGTACGCGGGCAGCGACTCGCCGTTCAACGTGGACAGGTCCACCTCGACGGCGCCGGTCAGCAGCCGGGCGTCGGCGGAGACCCGGTCGCCCTCCGCGATCACCAGCACGTCGCCGGGCACCAGGTCTCGTGCCTCGACCACCTCGCGGTGGCCCTCGCGCAGCACGGTCGCGTGGGGCGGCAGGTACGCGGCGAGCGCCTCGACCGCGCGTTCCGCCTGCTGTTCCTGGAAGAACGCGAGTGCCGCGTTCAGCACGATGACCGCGACGATCGCGCTGCCCAGCACGGCGGTGCCGGACACGTACGCGAGCGCGGCGGCGAGCCACAGGAGCAGGGCCAGCGGGTGGGTGAACTGGCGCAGGAGGTCCTGTGGCCAGCTGCGCCGCCTGCGCCGGGACAGCTCGTTGGGTCCGTAGACCACTCGCCGCCGGACCGCCTCCCGTTCCGGCAGCCCGCCGGCCCTGGACCGCAGGTCGCGCAGCAGGCGGTCGAGTGGTTCGCGCGGGTCCTGGGTCCGGATGTCGGTGTCGACCGCCACTGCCGCCGCCTTCACGTGACGATGACCTGGCCGCCGGCCGCGAGCTCGTGGAACTCGCCGACGGTGATGATCCCGTTGATCTCGGGGAGGAAGTCGTCCGGCGCCAGCTCCGTCCGCCACTGGCCGGGGTCGGTGAGGAAACCGTCCTCGCCGACCGTGACCGCCGTGCCGGTGTAGACCTTGGTGTGCCCGTCGAAGCTCGCGTCCGGTGGGTGACCGGCCAGCCCGAGCGCGCGTCGCAACCGGTTCGCGGTCAGCGTGCCACCGGTGCCCGCACCGAGGATCACGACGTGTCTGCTCATGCCTCCACTGTGTGCGTCGGCCGCACGGGCCGCCGGAGGCGTTCGGCCTTCCCCACTGGGACCAACGTCCCTGTTTCGCGGCGGTGTCCTCAGTGGACAGGGCGCCGCTGCCGTGCGCCGGGGTGACCGGTCAGCGCTTCAGGCGGCATTCCGGTGAGCGCCGCGACGGCACCGGCCACGTCGGCGCGATGCCGAGCAGGAGGTCCAACCGTCGGCCGCGGTCACCGCGCGCCTGCTCGCTGGACGAGGAACAGCAGCAGCGCCGCGGCCTGGACCGCGGCGACCACAGCGATGGTGGCGGTGAGAGAGTGCGTGTAGAGGGCGCCGACGAGGGTGGAGCCGACGAGTGTGGCGGCACCGAAGCCGGCGGCGAAGATGCCGTACGCGGTGCCGCGCCGATGGGTGGGGACGAGATCGGCGACCGCGGCGCGCATGGTGGACTCCTGGATGCCCAGCACCACGCCCCACAGCAGGATGCCGGTGACGGCCAGGCCGACATCGTGCTGGAAGGCCAGCGGCGGGATCGCGGCGGACAGGATCGGCACGGCGAGCAGGCTACGGCGTCCGACGTGGTCGTAGAGCCAGCCGGTGGCCACGGCCGCGGCGGCGTCGACGATCATGGCCGCCGCGTAGATGACCGGGATGACAGCGGTGGGCACAAGGCGCTGGTCGGCGAGGTGGAAGGACAACACGCCGAAGGTGGCGTAACCCAGGGTGGTCAGCACCGTGAAGGCCAGATAGCCCCAGAACGCGCGGGGTAACGGCACCCTCTCGCCGCTGGTCGTCGGCGCGGCCTCGTAGCGGCCTGGGTCGGGCGCCCGGGTCCGCAACCGCACCAACAGCACCAGCACCGCGACGCCGGGGAGCGCGAGCATCCAGAACGCGGGCCGGTAGTCGCCGCCGGAGAGCACGAGGGTGCCGGCCACGGCGAGCGGGCCGAGCAGCGCGCCGATCTGGTCGAGAGCTTCGTGGACGGCGAACCCGCGGCCCCGACCGACCGCGCCGGCGGCGTGGGAGAGCAGGACGTCCTTGGCAGGACTGCGAACCGCCTTGCCCGCCCGTTCGGCGATGACCAACCCGGCGGCCAACCACAGCGCGGTCGCGAACCCCAGCAACGGCACCGCGGCGACGGTCAGGGCATAGCCGGCCAGCGTGAGCGGCCAGTAGGCGCGGGTGCGATCGGCGAGCGCTCCCGTGCCGAGTCTTCCCGCGAACGCGAAC
>NZ_JBJMIE010000700.1:0-7305 GCF_045807065.1 Actinophytocola sp.
CCACCTCTCAGTCCTCATGTGCCGGAGTGACCTTCTTGACGTAGAGCAGCCGGTCGCCGGTCTCGATGGGCGATCGTCGCTGTTCCATCTGGCTTCACGTCAGGGGTGCTCGACCCCCGGCCTGTGGCATGGACGTGGCATGAGACCCCTGAAAATCATGGGGTCAGGGTCTGCTAGAGTCACAACCGTTGCTTCAAACGGTGCTGGTGACAGCCAGTGCGAACCAGCCTGACGGCCTTTCAAGGCGGCAGCGCGGGTTCGAATCCCGTTAGGAGCACACAAAAAAAGCATGGCCCTGTGGCGCAGTTGGTTAGCGCGTCGCCCTGTCACGGCGAAGGTCGCGGGTTCGAGTCCCGTCAGGGTCGCGAGAGCGATGGGTGACCTGTGTCTGCGGAGAGCGCAGACCTTGGTCGCTCTCGTCATTATGTTGGGGGGCCGAGCCCCCCAAGCCCCCCACGGTGCGGTTGGTTGCTGACCCGGCGTGGTTGCGTTTTCGGAAGCGTCGGAAGCGTAGAGTGCTGGCGGACCAGGGACTCAGGTCCTGGTCCTGGTCCTGGTCCTGGTCCTGGTCCTGGTCCTGGTCCTGGTCCTGGTCCTGGTCCTGGTCCTGGGGTGGCGGGTTCGCTCTTTGTTTGGCCAGGTAGCTCAGTTGGTATGAGCGACCGCCTGAAAAGCGGTAGGTCGGCGGTTCGATCCCGCCCCTGGCCACCAGCACGAACAGACCCTGTCGAAGATCGACGGGGGCTGTTGGGTCTCAGTTCGGGTCTCAGTTCCCGTCCAGGGCGAGCTGCCAAGGCGGGCATGCATCTGGCAGTCCTGCCCTGTGCTCGTCGATTACAGGCGAGCAAGGATGCCTTGCATGCACCAGAAGGTCCCGAGCAACTAGCGGCCAGGCGCGTAGTTCTGACGATCTCTTGATCGTACGAAGTCAGCGCCATTCAATGCTGTGTGCCACAGGCGTCGCCCGTGGGGCCGAAGGATTCGGTTTCCTTCCCATCCGGCAGTCTCGATCTTGCTGTGGCCGTTGTCGACCACTAGCTCCAAAGCTGGTTCAAGATCCGTGTCGTGAGACGCCAAGACGATCACGTCATACTGACCACTAGCTGCCAAACGCACTACCGACAGAGCAACTAGCACATCGATACCCTTCTCCTCTGCCTTCTCAGCAGGCCATTTCCATGGGTATCGCAAGGTTCGGTAGACCACCTCGACGCGACGGTCCCGAGTCCATTCAGACCGTTGACGCTGTGTGATCCCGTACAGGAAGGGCTCACGATGGTTGCTGGGTTGGCCCCGGAACACGTGCACCGACGCAAGCTCCGCCTGCTTCTGCCTGTCGTCGCGTTGCCTCTGTGCACGCACCTGGACAACGCTCTCCGCGAACTTCAAGGGATGCACCAGGCAGTGGTAGACCGGAGTCCCGTCGGGAGCGAAAGTGTCGTGAGCAGTCAGGTGGATGTTTTGGTAGTCGATCACTACGCAGAGCTGTGGACCAGACATCCCAACTCCTACAAAAAAGCCCCGCCAGTCCCGGAGGACGGCGGGGAGCAACGGCATCAACTGTACCTCAGCCTGTACGTCGTCGGAAGGTGCCCTTTGTTACATCCCCCGACCGTGTGCTGTTGCTCCAGCTAGATGCAAGGACCCACCGACACCAGTCGTCACTGAGAGCAACTGAACCGTACCGATCAGCATCAGAAGCGAACGGGCGGATCCTCCGGCCCACCAGGCGCAACAGGCCGACGACAGTAAGCCGGGGCTGGTGAGTTCACCCATAAGAGTGTCACGAGACGCACTGCGTCACTTCACCCACATAAATGTCGTCATGGGTGCGCCGCGGCGACAGTCTCACGGATGTGAGTGAGCCTATCGCTTTTGGCTCTTCCTCGCCCGAGCGGTAGACACACCTGTCCGCTCGGTCTCATGGGGTGGCTCCTCGGTGCCAGCGGGGAGCCACCTGACCACTCTCCAGGGGAAGGAGCCCTGGTTGGCAGTTAAGAGACGAGAGAGCTCTGGTGATCATGACGGACCTTTCTGGAGTTCTCGGAAAGATTTGCAGGACGGCGTACTGGACTTGGTCAACAAGGTTCTCGACAACTGGGGTCCAGCACTCAGAGCCGCCCTGCTGCTGGGGATTCTCATCGTTGGTGCAGTCGCCATCGCCAAGCTCTCACCGTGGGCCAGCGTCTTCGCGCTCGGCACAGGCGGATGGCTAGCCGCTCGACGTGAGCGAGGGCGCAACCGATGATCGTGATGGGTGGTGTGCGGGACATGCCGAACACCACCCATCACACGGAAGAGCATGAGATCTAACTTCGGGTTTCAGTCCTCCTTCCAGAGGAAGCCGTTGAGTCGCTCCGCGATGTTGCCTCGAAGTACGGCGGTGACATGCTGATAGCGCTTCGCCATGCTGCTGTTCGACCAGCCCATGAACTCCATCACGGCCCGTTCGGGCACCTCCAGGAGCAGCAGTACCGTCGCGGCGGTGTGCCGGGCGTCGTGCAGCCGGGCGTTCCGCACGCCTGCTGCAGCGAGTAGAGCCTTCCATTCATCCATGTCCCGACGTGGGTCGATCGCACGACCGTTCGGCTGGGCGAACATCCAGTCTTCGTCCACCCACAGGTCGGCCGCGAGTTCACGTTCGCAGTCCTGTTCGACCCTGTGCCGGGCCAGCAGCTCATAGAGCTGGTCTGGGAGCACTATCCCGCGCTTGCCGGCACGTGACTTCACGTCGACCTCGACCAGGCCGCCACCGTGCTTCTCAGGGCACCAGCGCGCGTGACTGGTGCAGTCCGGAGGGCACGGCGGCGGGCAGGGCTTCCGCTTGTGCCGCTTGCAGCCCTCTCGGCAGGGCTTGGTCTTGTGGTGTCTGGCTCCGCACGCGTTCGGGTTGTTGCAGCCGTGCTCCCACGTGTGCCGTTGCAGTTGCTGGGTGATCCTCAGCGTCTTGGTCTTGTCATCGAGCCGGGACCACTTCAACCCTATGGATTCGCCCTGGCGGGTGCCGAGTGCGAGGGCCAGCACGAAACGCACGCCGTTGCGGCGGCCGAGCGCGGTCTTGATGAGTCGCTGGATCTCCTCGACCTCGAACGGCTCGATCTCCTCGTCGTCAAGCCGGGGTGCTTTCGCCAACGCGACCGGGTTCTTCATGATGATCTCACGGCGGTGCGCCTCGCCGAATGCCGTTCGTGCGGTGCGGTGCACCTGGTGCGCGGTGCCGGGCTTGCCACCTGCCTTGAGAATCGCCGCGTAGAGCCGTTCGAAGTGTTCCGGCTTGAGTCGTTGGTGGTCCATCTTGTGCTTGCCCAACGCGGGGATCAGGTGGTGATGCACCGCCGTGCGGTAGGCGGCATACGCTCGTTTCTTCAATGACGGCCGTGCGATGTCTTCCAACCAATGGACCAGCCACTCTTCCACCGACATCGCCCGGCCGGCCTTGCGCACGTTCCCGGTGTCACGGTCCTGTTCGAGCTTGCGCACGGCCGTCGTGACCGCGTTGAACGCCTTCTTGTCATCCTCCCCGGTGGCCTTGCGCTTCACGTGCCTGCGGTCTGGCAGGCCGTTGTCCTTCAGACCAACGGTGACCCGGCCGTGCCAACAGCCGTCGTACTCGCTGTAGTAGATCGTCGAGGCACCATTCGGGTTCCGGGTGCCCTTGCCCGCTGCGGCAGCCATCACGCCGCTCCCTTCGTGATGAGTCGCTCGGTGTAGTCGCGGACAGCATCGACGTGGACGCGTCGAAGTCGGCCGATCTGCACGGACTTAAGCTCTCCGGTCCGCACCAGTCGCCACGCGAAGGTCCGGCCGATACCCAGTCGCTCAGCAGCCTCCTCGACGGTCAGGAGAATCCGTTCAGACGCGGGCTGGGTCGGGGGCATCGGCGGTGTGGCCGTCTGCTCGACAAGCACCCTGGCGAGCTGAGCAAGCACGTCTCCAAGGTTCGGCTTCGCGGAGATCATCCCAGCTACCTCTTCCAACTGGTCGAAGTGACGGGACCTTGTGGATGTCACTGGTGCTGTCACAGCTGTTCTCCCTGGTCGGAAGGGGTGGAGTGACTGAGTGACAGGTGTGACAGCGGTGACGCATCACTGTCCTGTCCACTTGGCTGGTCGCCCGCTTCGAGCGGGTAGTAGGCCCCACCGGGCGCTACCCGGAGTTGGCCGGCTTTGGCCATACGGGACAGGGTTTGCCGGACGTTCGTGGCCGGCAGACTGAGCGCGTCGGCGAGCTGGGCGGGTTTGCTGCCGGGGTACTCGCGTACCAGTCGGACGAGGTCCGCACGGGTGTCGCCCATCTCGTAGTCGGCCGCGGGACCGTCGAGTTTGGTCCAGAACGTGCCGTCGAAGGTCATGGCGAAGTCGTTCTCCACGACGTCGCGGCCGGTGACGTGTAGGACGCCGTCGGCTTGGCCGCGTGAGCGCTCGAGTACGAGCGTGGCGTCTACTGCGCCGGTGAGGCCGTTGGTGCCGGAGACGAGGTCTTGCCAGTCTTCGGCGGCTTGTTTGCGGACGTGGTGGATGAGCAGGATCGGTAAGCCATAGTTGTCTGCGATGGTTTTGAATCGGCCGGCGGCGGCGTAGTCGGCGGCGTAGGCGGACACGCCTTGGGGGTTGCGGCCGCGCATCTTCTCGAAGGTGTCGACGATGACCAGCCGCGCGCCGGGGTTCTGCTCGATCCACTCCACGATCACGGCGTCTCCGCCGTTGGGCATTGTCGGGCACGCCGTCTCCAGCGTGAGCAACGGCGCGGCGCGGCCACCGGCGGCGAGCATCTGCCGGCGGCGGGACTGGAGTCGGCGGCCGGTGTCCTCCAACGCGCAGTACAGGACCGGACCGCGCTCGACTTCGATCCCACCCAGCGCGGGGTCACCGCTGGCGATGGCCGCGCCGATGCCGAGGGACAGCCAGGACTTGCCCAGCTTGGGTGCGCCGGCCAGCAGGTTGAGCCCTTCGCAGAGCAGGCCGGGCACTGCCCAGCGTGGCGGCGGGAACTCCTGGCGCAACAGCTGGTCGTCGGTCCACCGTGTCCGTCGCTCCGGTGCGGCGGGGACGGCGTGTAGGGCGCGGGTTGCTGGGGTGGTCATCAGGCCACCTGCCGGGGTCGGTTGCGGCCCTTGTTCAGTCCGGATCGGATGGTGGCGCGGGCCTGGTGGTCGCTGAACGCGCCGACCGCGATGTGTCGGCCGGCGGCGGTCAGTAGCTCGCGCTCGTGGTCCTGTTCGGACAGCGCGCCTCCGGCGACGAGCTGTCCGAGCGCGACGGCGGCGGCGTAGAGGGTGGCGTTGCGTTGTCCGTCCGGCGCGTGGTGCACCTTGGCGCACTCCATGCGCACGGCTGCGTCGACGTAGCGCGTCCGCCTGCCGGTCAGGGTCTGCACGGGTCGGTCTGGTGCCGGCGGTGGTGGCGTGGGTCGGAGCAGCGCGGCGAGCCAGGTCGGTAGCAGGGTGACCGGGACGTCGACCACCACTCGGTACCGGCGACCGTCCACCATCGAGTCCGGTGCGACGACGTAGCCGCCGTGAGCGCGGGTGTCTACTTTCCACCCGAGGGTGCCAGCCGTGTTCCGCAGCTCGACCCCGGCCGGCGCACGGTAGTACAGGTGCAGTCCGCCGGACGGTGTGGCGACTGTGAGCGTGTCGGCTGGCATCGGTTCACCGGCCTGGTCGGCGAGCACCGCGAGCACGTCTTGTCCATCCCGGACACCCGGCGTCCGCCATTCGGCCGGCGGGAGGTGGCCGGGCTTGGCGGTGTCGAGGTCCACGACCACGAGACCGGAGGGGCCGGTGGCTACGCCGATGTTGAACGGCGCGGCCTTCCACGCCGACCGGATGCGGTCGGGGTCGGTGGTCGCGCGTTGCTCCCACCCGAGGTGACCCGCCTGGCAGGGGCCGGTGCGGGGGCACTGCTTGTGGCCGTGCAGGGCGGGGACCTTGCTGCCGGGCTTGAGCGGGAAGACGTGCCAGCCCTGTTGGGCGAGGTGGAGCGCGGTGGTCAGCAGGCGGCTGGAGTCGTCTGGGTCTGGTGTGGCGACGAGTGTTGCTGTGGTCATGGTCGTTCGCTCCCCTGGTTCAGTGGTGGCGGGTGGCGCGGAGGTCGTTGATCAGGCGTCGGCCGGCACGGACTCGGCGGCCGGTGCCCTCGCAGCGGTGGCAGCGCCAGGCGTGGCGGGGGTTGGTGTGGCGGCAGGTGGTGAAGGGGAACAGCCAGCAGGTGAGGGCGTAGCCGGCCGCGAGGATCACCAGGGTCACCACGGCGAGGGTGATCAGCCCGGACAGAATGTGACTATGGGTAGCGGCGGTCAGGGTGCCGGTAGCGGCGTGGGATGGCATGGAGGTCTCCTGAGAGCGGGTTTTTGGGCAGGTGTGACCAGGGCCGCTACTCGCTACCTGCGGAAATAGGGCCTGATCAGGTGTGTTGTGGCGGGTAGCGGGGTGGGGTAGCGGTGCCGCTACCGGTAGCGCGGGTGGCGCTACCCCACCGACCGCTCAGGGCCACTCGTGACGGTTACGCTCCGCTGCTACTGCGGCGGGTCATGGCTGTGTGGATGTCGTCGGCCTTGGCTCCCTTGAGCACCGCGCCGTCCCACTTCACGTTCACGCTCGGCACTCCCAACGCGCGGAGCTGGGCGCTGATCGTGTCGGCCGTGATGTCGCCGTAGTGCTCCCGGGCGTGCTCGACCAGCCGGCCGGCGAGGATCTGCCACGGCAACCGGCTCGACCCGGCGAACACCGCGAGCGTGTCGGCCAGGACGTCCCGCACCTGCCGCTGGATCTCCTCGCCCACGGCCTGACCGGTCAACGTGCCGACCCGCTCCCGATGCTGACGGGCAGCAATCAGGATCTTCTCGGCGTCGGCGTGGTCGGCCAGGAACGTGTGCGTGGTCGGTGTGTGGTCCGACTGTCCATAGAGGAGTCCGATTCCGCGGTACTCGTCCCCGACCGGCAGCGTGGACGCGTCGTAGCCTTCCGCGTAGGCGTCCCCGCCCAGCACGGCCTCAGACACGAGCCGGTTGCCGCACTTGAGCGCGAACCGGACGGCGTGGTTGTCGCGGTAGCGGTTGAACAGCCGGCCAACGTCTCCCGCACCGACCCCGGAGGGCTTCTGGGAGCTGGACAGGATGACCACACCGGCCGACGGTCCCACGGCCTGGATACGAGCCAGTTTGGCAGCGATGTCCTTGTTCACGGCCTGGTCCTCGGTCTCGAAGTAGACCTGGAATTCCTCCATCACCATCACGACTACCCGCAGGTCGGGGTAGCGCGGATCCCGGGCGAGTTCCTCGGTGAGCGTGCCGTTGGGGCACACG
>NZ_JBJMIE010000701.1:0-4884 GCF_045807065.1 Actinophytocola sp.
ACAAAAACACTAAAAGACTCTCTAACGATCTCACGATGCCGCCGAGGCCCAGCCACAGGGCGTTGCCCGGCTGGGGCTCGGCCCCGAACGGCGGGAACGGGCGGCCGGGCCCGTTCGGCCCCAGCGGCCCCGGCTCGAGCGCGCCACCCCGCTGCACGGCGAGCACGCCCAGCGTCGCGGGGGTGGCGTACAGGTCCTGGTCGGTCTCGTAGATGACCTGGCCGCCGGTGCCGGACGCCGCGGCCTGGAAACCCGCCGGCACGAGCACCGACACGCCGTCCGGCGGGGTCACGGTGAACTCCAGCAGCGCGGCCGCCGCGGTGGCCGGCTCGCGACGCACGCCCGCGGTGTTCAGGTGCTCGGCCAGGACCTTCTCGGGCAGCCGGTTCAGCCGGGTGAGCACGGGTTCGGTCTGGGTGCCGAACAGGCGCACGAGCGCGACACCGGCGTCCTGGCGGTCGGGGTTGGTCCAGTCCGGGGTGTAGCCGGGGATGCGGTCCCGCACGGCGGCGCGGACCGCCTCCCTGCTCGCGTCGACGAGCTCCGGCTGCACCCCGGACGGTCCCGGGCCAGGGACCAGGTGCCCCTCTTCGGTGGAGTCGCGCACCCACCAGACGTCGCTTGTCACAAGAGCCCCTCTCCCGGCTCGGTCGCGGGCACGACGTGTGTCCGGACCTCCCGCACCACGGGCAGCTCGTTCGCCCGCAGGGCCACGTCGTCGCAGGACTCCTCGGGGTCCGCGCCGTCCAGGCCGACGGCCACGGCCGACACGCTCGCCAGGTCGCCGAGTGCCTGCTGGGCGGCACGCAGCAACGCCGAGGGCCGCAGTGGCTCACCGAAGGGCCAGCCCGTGCCGTCGTCGCCGCCCACCAGCGGGTCCAGGAACCGGCGCAGCGCGTCGCCGACCACCGTGGACACCCGGACCCGGTCGGCCGGGGTGCCGGACAGGTCGACCCGCAGCCGGACGGGCCGGTACGCCGGCGCGCGCACGAACACCTCGGCCGTGAGCAACCGGGCCGCGCCGAGCCGGTGGGCGACCGCGCGCAGCATGCCGGGATCCGGTTGCGGCGCCGGCACGACATCGGTGGCCGCCGCGTCGTCGCGGGGCACGGAGGGGACGATGTAGACGGACACCGCGCCGGGCACCCGCGCGCACGGGAAGCCCGGGTGCTCGCCGACCGAGGCGAAGGCGCGGCCGACCGCCACGCCCGGCGTGGTCACGGCCAGGGTGACGTAGTCCTCGGCGGTCACGGCCCTGGTCACCTCGCCGAGCGCGCCCGCCGCGCGGTCGCGGGCTCCTGCCACCGTCTCCGGGTCCGCGCCGCCCTCGGCCTGGACGAGGTTCGCGCCCCGCACCGGCACCGGATCCGCGACGGGCAGCCAGTTCTCGGTGCGGCCGCCGTTGCCGTCCCGGCCGCCGCCGATCGTGTAGTCGACCCGCAGGTCGTGGGTGGGGCGCGGGACCCGGCCGGTGAGCCCGTCGCCGAACACGAGCGCGCCGTCGCCCCGGTCCAGCAGGAAGACCGGGTCGCGGGAGGAGCCGAAGGCGAAGTCCACCACCGGGTCCCACCGCTCGCCGGCGAGCCGGAGGGTCGCGGTGAGCAGGCGGCCGGCCGCGTCGGGCAGCACGAGCCGCTGGCCGGGGAGCCTCAGCCAGCCGTCGAGCTGGTCCGCCACGTCGGCGCCGGTCACGGTGCGGCTCTCGACGTGGCGCGCGGCGGAGGTGTTGACCGCCAGCTGGAGCAGGCGCGGCGGTGCCGGATACGTCGCGGCCGGGGTGGACACCACCAGCCCGCGGTCCTGTGTGGACCACCCGGCGGGCGGTCGCAGGCGCACCACCCCCGACCGCCGCAGGCCGCCGGTGCCGTCCTGGACCTCGTCGAACGCCCCGGAGACCGTGCTGTCCGGCCGGAACCAGGACCAGGTGAGGTCGGCCGGCGGAGCGACGTCGGGACCCACGAGACGGGACCAGGACGGCGGCAACGGCGAGTCCAGCTCGACGAGCAGCGAGAGCCAGCCGGACGCGAGGTGTGCGCCGGCGAGCGGCAGGGTGAAGCGGGCGGAGGCGGCGGCGCCGTCGGCGGCGAGCAACGCGACCCCGCGGCGGGCGAGGAGGTCGGCGGTGCGGTCGCGGTCCGTCCACACCGTCACGTCGCCGTGGACGTCGACGGGGAGAACGGTCACCTCGTCGTCGAGGGTGAACCGGATGGCCGCGGCCGGGTCCCGCGACATGACCGTGCCCGCGGGAACGACGGTCGGGACCGGCTCGTCGGTGGTCAGCCGCAGGACGGTGGCCGCGGACCGGGCCGGGCGCGGCGGTTCGAGGCCGAGCAGGTGGAGGATCGCGACGACGAGCTCGTCCGGGGCCTGGTCCAGCCAGTAGAGCCGCTGCTCGAGCAGGTAGGCGAAGAGCTCCAGCAGCGTGATCCCGGGGTCGACGGGCGCGTGCAGCGTCCACGTGCCGTCGGACTCGGCCGGGACGCGGCGGGTGATGGCCGACATCATGTCGGCCCAGGTCAGGTCGTCGAGCTTCGGCGCGGGCAGGGTCATGACGATCCCTCCCCCGCTCCGTGGCACCGGAACCCTCCGCAAGCTCCGCTCATGGCGTGCTTCCCGTCAGGCCGAGGTAGAACGGGAACACCAGGTTCGCCTTGGTGTTGGTGCGGCGGATCCGGTACTCCACCGAGACCGTGACGTGCGACTCGTCGGCGGGATCGGTCTCGGCGAGGACGCTGTCCACCTCCACCCTCGGCTCGAAGTTCCGCACGGCGTCGGCGACGGACCGCTCCAGGTCGTGCAGGTTCGCCACGCTGCCGGGCGCGAACACCGACTCCTGCGCCTTCGTGCCGAGGTCCGGCCGCATCACGCGCTCGCCGGTCGCGGTGAGCAGCAGCGCGCGCAGGCAGTGCTCGATGCTCTGCTCACCGACGGCGTAGCCCAGCCGCCCGGCCTCGTCGGGCAGGATCGGGAACCGCCAACCGGTGCCGAGGAAGGGCTCGGTCACGACGCCTTCACCTTCTTCGCCAGCACCGACGGCGCCAGCGGCGCCGTGGGCGGACCGGTGGCACCGCCCGGAGCCGGGTGGGTGTGCTCGGCGAAGGCCTGGAGCAGCTGGTTGCCGAGCACGACGGGTTCGCCCGACTCGTCACCGAGGTTGACGTCGTTCGCCTTGACCGTCACCTTCGCGGCCTCCAGGGTGATCTCCCCGCTGTCGCTCAGGACCACCTTCGCGCCCTTGGCGGTGCTGATCGTGATCGTCTTCGCGTCCTCGTCGAGCAGGATCTGGTGACCGGCCCTGGTGCGGATGATCTTCTGGTCGCGGGCGTTCTTGTGCGCGTTCGGCGGCTTCTTCTGTCCGTTGTAGAGCGCGCCGAGCACGTACGGCTGCCGCATGTCCCCCTGGAAGAACGCGACCAGCACCTCGTCGCCCACCTCGGGCACGAACACCGAGCCGTGGTCGCCGCCCGCGTGGAGCTGGCTGACCCGGGCCCAGGGGCTGTCGGACGAGCCCCCGTCCAACCAGTAGTACTTCACCTGGACCCGGCCCTCGGCGGCGTCGTCGTCGTTCTTCACGACCTCGGCCGGTGCGACGCCGTAGTAGAGCTTGTCGTTCGCCATGGCGCGCGGCTTGTCCCTCATTTCTCGTCCCCCTGGAAGATCCGCCGGCCGGTGAAGGTGGTGAAGAAACCGCTGGTGTTGAGGGCGTGCTCGACCCGCTTGACGAAGTAGGTGCCGGAGAACCGCTTGCCGAGGCCGAAGATCTCCAGGTTGTCCCCCGGCCGCAGCTCCGGCAGCCCGGCCACCCGACCGGTCGCGGTGATGAACTCGTAGGCCCGTTCCCGCAGCAGGGCGACGGCCAGCTCCTTGGCCTCCTCCTGGCTGAGGACCGGCGCGTCGACCACCACCTCCTGGCGGCCGCCGGCCGCGCTCTCCGCCGCCTCCGGCCCGCTCTGCCCGTCGGCCGAGTTCTGGCCGCCGGGCAGGTCCTTCGCGGTCGCGGTGTACTCGATCGGCTGCGCCCGCACCGGGTCCCAGCCGTGCACGGTGAGCTTGCTGACCTGGCTGGTGATCGTCATGGTCGGGGTGAAGTCGAGGAGGTTGGGCACCAGGCCCGCGGGTTGCGCGGCGGGCCCGGTGGTCAGGCCCGGGCTGTAGGCGAGGCGGAACAGGCGGATCGGTGCGCCGTCGCGGCCGTCGGTGGGCTTGACGAAGTACAGCGTCTGCTCGCCCGTCTGCGGATCCGGCAGGATGTAGCAGTCGAAGTCGATCCGCTTCGCCCGCTCCATCAGGAACTGCCCGTCGGACTGGTTCTTCTGCACCACCAGGTCGTGCACCGGTCCCTGGTGGGTCGTCTCGAAGGCCAGCTTGTTGCGCCGGGCTATCTGTTCGGCGATCTCCCAGTCGGCCTTGTGGACGAAGTTCTTGTCCTCGTCCTTGGTCGGCTTGCGGTCCTTGAGCGCGAGCATGCCGTCCACCCCGGTGATGGAGACGGTCGGCGACGCGCCGTCCGGGAACTTGGGGGACAGCGAGCTGATCGTGCCGGTGGCGACGGCCAGCAGCTTGTCCGCGTACCCGAGCCGGACGGAGACGCGCGTGCCGAGCTGCAACTTGTCCGAGTCGCTGTGCTTGAACTTCAGGGCGACGTCGTCCCAGTTGTTCAGCTCGAGGTCGAAGCCGGACATCTCGTCGATGTCGCGGTGCACCTTGATGTCGATGATGTCGTTCCTGGTCGTCCGGTCGGCCTGGAGGCCGTCGATGACGACCTCGAAGGTGGGGGCGTAGCGGTCCGGATCGGCGACCTCGGGCTGGGTGCCGGCGGGAGCGATCATCGCGGGGCCCCTCTCACGGCAGCCGGGGCACGGTCAGCACCAGCCCCGGCCGCAG
>NZ_JBJMIE010000702.1:0-5040 GCF_045807065.1 Actinophytocola sp.
CCGCCGCCGCGGCCGCCCTCGCCGGCACCGCACCGGAGGTGTGCGTCGGTGGTGCCGCCAGGCGCGGGTCCTCGGCCTTGCGCGCCAACGGGTAGAACTGGAGCTGGCGCAGCCGGTGCGGCGGGTCGGCCTCGGTCGCCGCCTCGACCCGCAGGTCGCCGACCCGCGCACGCAGGCGCAGCGGCTCGGTACGCACGTCGGCGAGACCCTCGCGCAGTTGCCTGGCGACCGTGGCGAACAGGCGCGCCAGCCAGTCCGGCGGTACGAGGCTCAGGTAGCGGTCATCGAAGTGTTGGCGCAGCTCCCCATTGTCGGGCAGTGCCCACTCCGGACTGTCGGCCACGGCGAAACGGGTGACGACCCACCGCATCCGCGAGAGTGCGTGACCCGCGGCCTCGACGTGGTGCTTGAGCGCGGCCCAGCTCGTCAGCCCGTGCTCACGGGCGATGGACAGCTGGGCCTGGTCCAGTGTCGCGAACTCCCCGGCGGCGACACGGCGTTTGGCCTCGAGCTTCAGGTACCGCAGGCTCGGGCGGTCCGGGAGCACACGTGACTGGTCAGACATGGCAGTCCTTCCCTCATCACCCGGGGGTCCGCGACATCGGGCGGGAAGAGACCTGCCGTCGATCTGCCTGACGAACCGGTGAGCTTGCAGCTCTGCCCGCGGACCCAGAGGCGGCCGGAAAACCACCGCCGCCGACAGTACCGCCTGGCGCCGTTCCCCGCGACCGTTCCCGAAACCTCCGAGGTGGAGAATGGCTCACAAGCCTGGCTGAGTTGACCTACCGGCTCCGGGACGACCGCAGAGACGGACCGCCCTCGTGCCGGGAGCGGGATCCCGGCACGAGGGCGGTGCCGTGGTCAGCCGAGGCCGTTGCTGAGTGCCGTGATCAGCTCCCCGTTGGCGGTGTCCCCGGACAGTTCCCAGAAGAACGCGCCGCCGAGGCCCTGGGTCCGCGCGTACGACATCTTCCCGCCGATCGTGGCCGGGGTGTCGTAGCTCCACCATTCGCTGCCGCACTTGGCGTAGGCGGTGCCCGCGACCGTCCTGTTGGCGGGGCAGCGGGTCTTGAGGACCTTGTAGTCCTCGATACCCGCCTCGTAGGTCCCCGGCGCCGCGCCCGTCGCGGTGCCACCCGGGGCCTCCTGGGTGACGCCGGTCCAGCCGCGGCCGTAGAAACCGATGCCCAGCAACAGCTTGTTCGACGGAACGCCCTTGCCCTTGAGCTTCTGGATGGCCGCGTCGGAGTTGAACCCGGCCGTCGGGATGCCCGTGTACGACGTCAGCGGCGAGTGCGGGGCGGTCGGGCCCTGCGGGTTGAACGCGCCGAAGTAGTCGTAGGTCATCACGTTGTACCAGTTGACGTACTGCGCCGCGCCGCCGTAGTCGGCCGCGTCGATCTTGCCGCCGCTGGAGCCGTCCGCGGTGATCGCGGCGGTGACCAGGTTGCCCGAACCGAAGCGGGCACGCAGCGCCTGCATCACGTTCTTGAACGCGGCCGCCCCGCTGCTGTCACAGCTCAGACCGCAGGCGTTCGGGTACTCCCAGTCGATGTCGATGCCGTCGAACACGTCGGCCCAGCGCGGGTCCTCCACCAGCCGGTAGCAGGAGTCGGCGAACGCGGCGGGGTTGGCCGCCGCCTGGCCGAAGCCGCCGGACCAGGTCCAGCCGCCGAAGGAGAACAGGACCTTGATGTTCGGGAACTGGCGCTTCAGCTTGCGCAGCTGGTTGAAACTACCGCGCAGCGCCCCGGCGTCCCACGTGTCCGCGACGCCGTCGACGCTGTTGGCCGCGGTGTAGGCCATGTCGTAGTCGGCGTAGGAGTCACCGATGGCGCACTGGCCGTTGGTCACGTTGCCGAACGCGTAGTTGATGTGCGTCAGCTTCGCGGCCGTACCGCTTGTGGCGATGTTCTTCACGAAGTACTGGCGCCCGTAGACGCCCCACTGGGCGAAGTAACCGAGCTTGACGGCACCGCCGGTGCTGGGCGGCGGGTTGGTCGGCGGCGGGTCCGTCGGCGGCGGGTTGGTCGGTGGGGGATCGGTCGGCGGCGTACCGGTGGCATCGCACGAGGCGCCGTCCAGCTTGCAGTTGGACGGCGGGGCGTACGCGCCGGAGTAGGCGACGTTGAAGCCGAAGCTGACGGACGCACCCGGTGCGATGGTGCCGTTCCAGGTGCCCTTGACGGTCACGTGCTGACCGCTGACCGTGGAGCTGCCGTCCCACAGACTGGCAATCCGGTGCCCGGACGGCAGGTCGAACTCCACCTGCCAGGACGCGCGCGCGGCGGAACTGCCGTTGGTGATCGTGTACTTGCCCTCGTACCCGGTACCCCAGTCGGACCCCTTGGAGAAGGTCGCCGACACGCCGCCCGCGCCACTCGCGGGTGCCGCGGTCACACCCAGCGCGAGCGCGACCGTCGCGGTACAGATCCCCAGCATCTGGGGCCATCTCAATTTGGACATGTGACTCCTCGCCGAACGCAGGGAAAGGCGTTGTCCACAAGATGTGGTCTAGACCACAAAGTGACAAGGGTCTAGACCACTTGTTCACTCGAACGGAGTAGCGGAGGGATCAGCTGCTCGGCGCGGGCCGGGGGCTGGCCGTGCCGGCGGGCCCGGCGGTGGCGCGGCCGCTCGTCGGAGACACACCGGGGCAGGACGGCCGGCGCGTACGGGTGCGCGGCACGGGTGGGTCATGCGGGTGCGCCTGCGCATGTGGACAGCCGGTCCGCCAGTGCGATGACCTCCGCCCGCAGCTCGTCGGGGTGTTCGATCTCGAATCGGCAGCCCAGCCAGGCGAGCACCGCGGCGGCCCAGGCGAGGGTGTTGGCGCGGAGCAGCATCCGGACGCCCTCGGGGGTCTCGGTGAGCGTCGCGACGCTCACCGGGAGCTTGCGCCGCACGTCGGCGACCGTCGTGTGTAGGAGGACGGACACCTCGTGCGGGTAGGCCACGTCGGCCAGGCCGGACAGCACGCGGGAGATCGGGTCGAAGTCGGCCGGCACCTCGAACGTCCCGGGGACCAGGGCCGCCGAGGCGATGCGGTCGAGGCGGAACGTGCGCACCCCGCCGCGCCGGGAGTCCGCGCCCGTCAGGTACCAGCGGCCCGAGTGGAACACCAGGCCGTACGGCTCGACGCGCCGTTCGCTCGTGCCGCCGCGCCAGCTGGTGTAGGTGATGGCGACCGGCTGGCGGCGGCGGGCGGCGTCCGCGAGCACCAGCAGCGCCGCGGTGCCCGGCGGGTTCGCCGACCACCGCGGCGCGGTGAAGTCGGCGGCGGACAGCAGCGCGTCGAGCCGGCGGCCCAGCTCGACCGGGAGCACGCGCCGGACCTTCGCGGACGCGCTCTCCGCGGCCTCGGCCGCCGCCGTCGCCAGGCCCGCCCGGCGCCCGGCGACGAGACCGAGGACGACCGCGACGGCCTCGTCGTCGGTCAGCATGAGCGGCGGCAGCTTGTAGCCGGGGGCCAACCGGTAGCCGCCGTACCGGCCGCGCCGCGACTCGATCGGGATGCCCAGGTCGGTGAGGTGCTGGGCGTACCGGCGCAGCGTCCGCTCGTCGACGCCGAGGCGGGCCGCGAGGGTGGCCACGGTGTGCGTGCCACCGGTCTGCAGCAGTTCGAGCAGGGCCAGCACGCGTGCGGTGGGACGGGTCACACCGGCGACGATACCGGGCGGATTCTGCCCGGTATTCCGCCTAGCGTCACGGGCATGACGACTTACGTACTGGTTCCCGGTTTCTGGCTCGGCGGGTGGGCGTGGCGCCCGGTCGCGGAGGCGCTGCGTGCCCACGGGCACGAGGTGCACGCGTTGAGCCTGACCGGCATGGGGGAGCGGGCGCACCTGGCGCGGCCGGAGGTCGACCTGGAGGTGCACGTGACGGACGTGGTGAACCTGTTGCGGTACGAGGACCTCACCGACGTGGTGCTGGTGGGGCACAGCTACGCGGGCGCGGTGGTGACCACGGCGGCCGCGGACCGCATGCCGGACCGCGTCGCGAAGCTCGTGTTCGTCGACACGGGTCCCCTGCCGGACGGCGTCTCGCAGTCCGAGTTCGACGAGCCGGACGAGCGGGCGGCGACGGCGCGGCTGGTCGCCGAGCACGGCGACGGCTGGCGGCTGCCCCCACCGCCGTGGGCACAGCTCCTTCCCGGCCTCGACGCCGATGTCCTCGCGACGCTCGCCGATCGCTCGGTCCCGCAGCCGTGGGCGACCGCGACTTCGCCGGTGTCGCTCACCGGCGCGTGGGAGAAGCTCCCGCGGCTCGGGGTGCTCTGCTCCTTCACCGAGCAGCAGGCCCGCGCCATGGCCGGCGCACCGCTGTTCCGGCACATGGCCGACGAGCAGTGGGAGTACGAGGAGCTACCGACGTCGCACTGGCCGATGTTCACCCGGCCGGCCGAACTCGCGGAGATCCTGCACCGGGCCGCGCCGGGGCAGAGCGGTACCTGACTCGGCTCAGGCGTTCGACCGTTCCTCCGCGAGCGCGGCGGCTTCCGGGGTGGGGGCCGTGCCGCCGAGGTGGGCGGGCAGCCAGAACGGGTCGTCGCCGGGCCTCGGGGTCTCGGGGTACTCGCGTTGGGTCGTGTCGAGCAGTGCGGACATCCTGGCGCGCAGGTCGGCGGTGAGCGTGTCCGTGTCGTCCCGCGGGGTCGGCTGGAACGGCTCGCCGACCCGGATCAGGACCGGCACGTGGCGTTGGGTGAGGTTGCGGGGCCGGCCCTTGGTCCAGAGCCGCTGGCTGCCCCAGATCGCCACCGGGATGACCGGGACGCCGGCCTCCGCGGCCATGCGCACCGCACCCGTCTTGATCGGCTTCACGGTGAAGCTCTGGCTGATCGTCGCCTCAGGGAACACGCCGACCACCTCGCCCGCCCCGAGCCTGGCGACCGCCTCCCGGTAGGAGGCCTGGCCGGCGGCGCGGTCGACCGGGATGTGGTGCATGCCGCGCATCAGGGGCCCCGCGACGCGGTTGGTGAAGACCTGGTGCCTGGCCATGAACCGGGTCCGTGTTCGGTAGTGCTTGGTGTAGTGTAAG
>NZ_JBJMIE010000703.1:0-12695 GCF_045807065.1 Actinophytocola sp.
CGGGGGTCACGAGCCTGTCGGTGGACCTGCACAAGTACGCCTACTGTCCCAAGGGGACGTCGGTGCTGCTGCACGCCGACGCGGACCTGCGGCGGCCGCAGTTCTTCGCGAGCGCGGCGTGGCCCGGCTACACGATGCTGAACTCGACGCTCCAGTCGACGCGGTCGGGCGGCCCGCTGGCGGCGGCGTGGGCCGTGCTGAACCACATCGGCGACGAGGGATACCGAGAGCTGGCGTCCCGCGTGCTGTCGGCGGTCCGTTCGCTGCGCTCGGGCATCGAGGCCATCGAAGGCCTGGCGGTACAGGGCGAGCCGCGGTCGACGCTGCTGTCGGTGGTCGCCACCGCGGCCGACTTCGACGTGTTCACCCTGGCCGACGAGATGACCGAACGGGGTTGGTACCTACAGCCCCAGTTCGGCTTCGAGTCGTCCCGCCCGAACCTCCACCTGACCGTGACGGCCGCCAACCACGGCACGGAGCCGCTGCTGCTGGCGGACCTGACCGCGGCGGTGGCCGCGGCCCGCCGCCGCGGCCCGGTGGCGGTGGCACCCGAGGTGGTGTCGACCATCGCGAACCTCGACCCGGCGGACCTCACCCCGCAGAACTTCGCCGCCCTGCTGTCCTCGGCCGGCCTGACGGAGGTGGCGGCCCCGCGCCGCATGGCGGAGATCAACACCCTGCTGGCGGCCGCACCCCCGCCACTGCGCGAGCGCCTGCTGGTGGAGTTCCTGAGCGCGCTCTACACACCGGCCCGCTGACCGCGGGTCTCGCGTCCGGCACCCGCGAGTCAGCGTGTCCAGCCCTCCGGCTGGGTGGCGTGCAGGAAGTTCTCCACCGGGGGCTCGACCGGGCGGCCGTCGTACTGGGTGGACAGGACCACCGACGAGCGCATCTCGCCGTGTTTGCCCAGGCGTTCGAACAGGCCCTCCAGGTGGGCGAGGGACGCCGCGCGGACCTTGATCATCGTGCAGTGGTCGCCGCTCAGCTTGTGGACCTCGACGATCTCCGGGTAGTCGTCGGACGTGCTGGTCTTCAGCAGGCAGCTGCCCAGGGAGCACTGCATCTGGACGAAGGCGAGCAGCGGGAAACCCGCGCGGCGGGCGTCGACCTGCGCTCGGTAGGCCGTGATCACGCCGGTCTCCTCCAGGCGCCGGACGCGCTCGGCCACCGCCGGTGCGGACAGGTTCACCCGCCGGCCCAGCTCCTTGTACGACAGCCGCCCGTCGGACTGCAGTTCGTCGAGCAGGCGCCAGTCCACCGCGTCCAGGGGCTTTTCCGAACGAAAGGTCATCAGGCCCATTTTCCTTCCGAAGCGCCGGTCGCGGCCACCATATGCCTGCCGAAAGCCGTTCAACCAGAGCCGTCTCCTGCCTACCGTTCTCACCATGAGATCCCTGTTCGCCGCAGTGGCGGCGATGAACACGGCCATGGCGGGCGCCAGCACGGCCGCCACCCTGGTCGCGGCCGAGGCCGCCGGGGCGGGCTGGTCCGGCGTGCCCAACGCCGCCGGCGTACTCGGCACCGCACTCGGCACGCTCACCGCCGGCAACCTGATCTCCAGGTACGGCAGCAGGAAGACGCTCAGAGGCCTCTACGGCACCGCCGTCGTCGGCGCGTCGGTCGCCTTCGCCGCCGTCGTGAGCGCCACCCTGCCCGTACTCCTCATCGGGATGTTCCTGCTGGGCCTGGGCAACGGCGCCGCGCAGCTGTCCCGCTACCTCGCCGCCGAGCTGGTTCCCGCGCACCGCAAGGGTTTCGCGCTGTCGATGATCGTCTGGGCCGGTACGGTCGGCGCCGTACTCGGGCCGACGCTCATGGCACCCGGCGCGCGGCTGGCCACCTCGTTCACCCTGCCCGCGCTCGCCGGTCCGGTGCTGGTGGCCGTCGTGATGACGGCCGTCGCGCTGCTCGTGTCCAGGACCCGCACGCCAACGCCACCCGCGCGCCGGACCTCGTTCGTCGCGTTGCGGAGCCCGGTCGTGCTCGTGCCCATCGTGTCGATGGTGTGCGCGCAGCTCACCATGGTCGCGATCATGACCATGACCTCGCTGCACATGGCCGCGCACGGCCTCGAGGTGCTCGGCGTGGTGATCTCCGTGCACATGGTCGGCATGTTCGCGCTGGCGCCGCTGTCCGGCCGACTCGCCGACCGCTTCGGCGGCCGCACGGCGATCTACCTCGGCATCGGCTGCCTCGTCGTGGCCGCGGTCGCCGCGTTCGGGGCCGAACACGTGGCCGGCCTGTCGTTGGCCATGTTCCTGCTCGGGTACGGCTGGAACCTCGCGTTCGTCGGCGGTTCCGCGATCCTCAGCCGCGAGCTGCCCGAGGACCGGCGCATCCAGCTGCAGGGCGCGGTGGACGCGCTGGTCTGGGGTTCCTCCGCACTGGCGAGCCTCGGTGCGGGTGTCCTCTTCGGACTCGGTGGCTACCCGCTCGTCGCGGTCGTCGGCGGGATCGTCGCGCTGGTGCCGCTCAGCGTGGTGGGGCGGCGAGCGCCAGCCGGACCAGCGCCGCTCCCGCCGCCTGCATCGGCAACCCCGCGATCGCGGCAGGGGTGAACGGACGCATGCTCACCGCGCCCTCGTCGTTGACCGCGACCCGTGCGCCGAACAGCTCGTCGAACACGGCCGGGTCGATGCGCACCCGCACGAGCAGGTCGGTCGCGAACGTCAGCGGGTCCACGCCGAGCCCGAGCACGTCGGCCGCGATGTCACCGGCGTCGAGCGCGGCGGTCATGGCCCGCGCGAACGGCCAGGTCCCGTAGTCCGGCGCCGTGACCTCCGGCTCGCCGAGCAGCTCCTCCGCGTACTCGCGGAGCATGAACCGCCACAGGTCGAAGTCGTCCGGCCCGGACGACTGGAACACGCCGACCGGCACGACCTGGTAGAGCCCACCGGCGTGCCCGACCTTGGCGGGGTCACGCCAGTGCAGCAGGAACTGGTCGTCCCCGCGGGTGGTGAGCGCGCTGATCGCCATGTTGGCCGGGCGGCGGCGCAGGTCGGTCGGGTCGCCGACGGCGTCGCGGAGCGGGGTGGCGGTGCCGTCGAGCCGGGCCGCCGCGTACTCGTGCGCGGCGGCCTCGCCCGTGTCGATGCTGTCGAAGTACCACCCGTCACCGAACACCAGCTTCGGCGCGGGACCGGCCAGGTCGGCCTCGACCAGCCGCCAGGTGGGCCGGTTCTCGAACACGGTGGGCGCGTCGAGCGCGGCCATGGCGGCGGAGTAACCGGCGTGGTCGGGGTGGCCGGACGCCGCCGGCAGGTCCCACGCGGGCGCCGACGCGAACGTAATCTCCACCGAGGACAGGGGAATCGGCGCGGCGGGAGTCCAGGACGGCCGGGAGAGCAGCGGCGTCCCCGCCAGTCCTGTCGGGAAACCGGCGGCCAGGTCGTACCTGTGTGTCCGCAGGTAGGCGCGTACGTCCTGCCAGCTGCTCATGGCCCGCATTCTGCCGTTTTGCCGCTCCGTGAAATAAGCCGCCCTATTCCACGCCGGTGAAATCTTCTGCGTTGCCCCGGCCCCGACCCGGTCCGACGATCGAGGTCGAGGCGAAGGGAGCGGCCATGAAAGCGGTGCGGCTGCACGAGTACGACAAGCGCCCGGTCGTCGAGGACGTACCCGAGCCGGAGGTGAGCGGCCCGTTCGACGTGCTGGTGGAGATCGGCGGCGCCGGCCTGTGCCGGACCGACCTGCACATCGTCGAGGGGCAGTGGGCGGAGAAGTCCGGCGTCGCCCTGCCGTACACGATCGGCCACGAGAACGCCGGCTGGGTGCGCGCGGTCGGCTCGGCCGTGTCCACGCTCGCACCCGGCGACACGGTGATCCTGCACCCGATCGTCACCTGCGGGCTGTGCCGGGCCTGCCGCGCCGGCGACGACGTGCACTGCGCCAACTCGCGGTTCCCCGGCATCGACTCCGACGGCGGCATGGCCGAGCTGCTGCTCACCACCGCCCGCTCGGTGATCAGGCTCGACCCGTCGCTGCGGCCGGCGGACGTCGCCGCGCTCGCCGACGCCGGGCTGACCGCGTACCACGCCGTGCGCAAGGCCGTGCCGCTGCTCTACCCGGGGACGCGCGTGGTCGTGATCGGCGCCGGCGGGCTTGGGCACATCGGCGTCCAGTGCCTCGCCGCGATGACGCCGGCCGAGGTGATCGTGGTCGACCGGTCGCCGGCGGCACTGGAGCTGGCACGGAGCGCCGCGCACACGGTCGTGGCCGACGGCGCGCACGTCGACGCCGTGCTCGACCAGACCGGCGGCGAGGGCGCGCACGTCGTCCTCGACTTCGTCGGCGAGCGGGGGACAGAGACCGAGGGCGTGGCGATGCTGCGCCGGGCCGGGTCGTACTTCGTGATCGGCTACGGCGGCCGCGTCGACATCCCCACGATCGACATCATCTCCAGCGAGATCAACGTGATCGGGAACCTGGTCGGCTCCTACAACGACCTCGCCGAGCTGATGACCCTCGCCGCGCGGGGAAAGGTGCGGCTGCACACGAAGACGTACCCGTTGGACGCCGTCGACGAGGCCATGGACGACCTCGACGCCGGCCGCCTCCGGGGCCGCGGAATCCTCGTGCCGGAACGGAGCTGACTCGATGTACGAGAAGGATGGCGAGCGGTACTTCGTCGTCGACGGCCACATCCACTCCTGGGACGGCCGTCCGTCCAACCAGGCCAACCGCTACGGCGAGGGCTTCATCAACTGCTTCTACGACTACCACCGCAACCTCTCGCCGGAGTCCGAGGTGTGGCCCCTGGAGGAGTTCTGGCAGCAGTCCGAGGAACGGATCCTGCACGACCTGTTCGAGGTCGGCCACGTCGACAGGGCGATCTTCCAGCCGACGTACCTGACCGACTTCTTCGTCAACGGCTTCAACACCACCGAGCAGGTCGGCGCGCTCGCCGAGAAGCACCCGGACCGCTTCATCGTCAACGGTTCCTGGGACCCGCGCGACGGCGAGGCCGGTCTCGACCGGCTGGAGGCGTTGGCGCAGCGGTGGAACCTGCGCGGCGTGAAGCTGTACACGGCGGAGTGGAAGGGCGACTCGAAGGGCTGGAAGCTGACCGACCCGTGGTCCTACCGGTACCTGGAGAGGTGCGAGGAGCTGGGCATCCGCAACATCCACGTCCACAAGGGACCGACGATCTATCCGCTGAACCGCGACGCGTTCGACGTGGCCGACGTGGACGAGGCGGCGTCGGCGTTCCCCGACCTGCGGTTCGTCGTGGAGCACGTCGGCCTGCCACGGCTGGAGGACTTCTGCTGGATCGCCACGCAGGAGCCGAACGTGTACGGCGGGCTGGCGGTGGCGCTGCCGTTCATCCATTCCCGGCCGAGGTACTTCGCGCAGATCATCGGCGAGCTGCTCTACTGGATCGGCGAGGACCGGATCACCTTCGGCAGCGACTACGCGATCTGGACCCCGCGCTGGCTGGTCGAGAGGTTCGTGGACTTCCAGATCCCGGACGACATGACCGAGTACCCGGAGCTGACGACCGCGAGCAAGAAGAAGATCCTCGGGCTCACCATGGCCGGCCTGTACGACATCGAGGTGCCGGACGAACTGTCCGCCGCACCCGTCCCGGCGGCGTCGGGCGTCGCGATCGGGTCCGAGCCGATGGCGCCGGCATGAGCGAGCTGTGGGCGGCGCTGGGCACGGTCGTCGACCCGGAGCTGGACCAGCCGATCACCGACCTCGGCTTCGTCAGCGAGGCGGTGGTCGCCGCCGGCCACGCCCGCGTCCGGCTCCGGCTGCCGACCTACTTCTGCGCGCCGAACTTCGCCTACCTGATGGTTGCCGACGCGTACGACGCGGTGCGGGCCCTGCCGTCGGTGACCTCGGTGGACGTCCGGCTGGCGGACCACTTCGCCGCGGCGGAGATCAACGCGGGGGTGGCCGCGTCGGCCGGGTTCGCCGGCGCGTTCCCCGGCCTGGCGGCCGGTGACCTGGCCGAGCTGCGGCTGACGTTCCGGCGCAAGGCGTACCTGGCGAGCCTGGACCGGCTGCTGCTGTTGTCCGGAGCGACCGCGGCGATCGGGGAGGTGCCCCCGTCGCCGGCCCGGGACGCGATGCTGCGCCGCCGTGCGGCGCTGGGGCTCGACTGCGCGCCGGACGCCCCGCTGCTGCTGGACGAGCACGGCGCTCCGCTGACCCCGCCGCGGCGGCGGTACGCCCGTTCGGTCCGGCTGTCGATCGAGGGCAACGCGGGCTTCTGCCGCGGTCTGTTGCGGACGCGGTACCCGGAGGTGCTGAATCGTTCCGTCTGACGCGTGGGCCGAATCCTGACGTACTGTCGTCCAGGTGGCACATGACGAGGTGTGCCGTCCCGGGAGGTGCGTGGGTTGACCGAACCGAGCGGGCTGATCGGGTCGGCGCAGCGTGCGCTGCGGGTGCTGGACATCGTCGGTTCCGCCGGCGACGGCATCACGGCCAAGGCTGTCGCGAGACGCGCTGGCTACAACCTCTCGACCACCTACCACCTGCTCAACACGCTGGTGCACGAGGGTTACCTGATCCGGCTGGGCCACGGTCGCGGCTTCGGCCTCGGGTACAAGGTCGGCAGCCTGTACCAGCGCCTGTGCGCCGAGCTGGACGTGGGCCAGGAGCTGCAGGACGAGCTGCACCACCTGCACCAGCGCGCCGAGGCGGCGGCCTACTACACGGTCTTCCGCGAGACGGACATCGTGGTGGCCGCGGTCGCCGACTCACCCGCGTTCCCCCGCGCGACGCCCCTGGACTTCGGCTTCCACGAGGCGGCCCACGCGACGGCGTTCGGCAAGGTCCTGCTGGCGTCCCTGCCGCGCCGGGACCGCCGCGAGTACCTGGCCGGCGCCGGCATGCCCCGCCTGACGTCCCGGACCACCGTCCGCGCCACCGACCTCGACACGGAGCTGGAACACGTGTCCCGGGCGGGCATGGCCCTGGAGATCGAGGAGTTCCAGCCGGAGCTGGCCTGCCTGTCCGCTCCGGTCCTGGACTCGGCCGGCCGAGTAACCGGCGCGGTGGCGTTCTCGGTCCCGTCGACGGACTTCGCGACCCGCCGCTGGCACCTCGAACGCGCCGCCCGCACCGGCGCCGCCCGCTTCGCCCACCTCCTGGCCAAGACCCCAAGCCTGATCACCGGCCTCTAACCCGCGTGTCCAACCCGCCGAACCCGCGTGTCCAACACGGCGGACCCGCGAGTCCAACCTTGCGGACGCGCGAGTTCAACGAATCCTGCCGGTCACTTTTGTTGAACTCACCCGTCGCGGGCGTTGGACACGCGATGTCGGCGGATCTTTCACTGCGGGGCGGGTTGATCGTTCCCCCGGGCCGAGGTCGCCACGCGGCCGACGGGGAGGTGACGGAACGTGTATAGGGTCGTGAGCAGGCATTACGCCATTCGAGTGGCTGCTAGGTCCACTCGATCGAGTGGTTCGTAGCTGGATTGCGGGTGTAAGTGCACTAGGTGTATGCACGTGCATTCGCATCTTCTAGAGAAGTGTCGCTGACTCGGTGTAACGTTCCGTTCAACGACTTATACAGACCGTTCATCGTTTGGCCCGGCGGGTCACGGGCGTGTAACAAGATCAATAAGAGAAGATGAGCGAGCGCCCTGGGGGCACAGCCGATAGCCCGAACGTGGCTCCTTGCTGGAACAAGGAGCCACGGAACCGCCCCGTGCCCCAGGCGCTTGTGTCGGTACTAGCGAGTAACGAGGCGAGGAAGCACGAAACGGTGACCAGGATAAGGCCCGAGAGCACCATGACACCAGAAGAGAACAGACAGATAAACACAGAATCCCAACCGCAGACGCGCAGGAAGGTCAAGCTGCCGACGCCGGCGGAGCCCGTGCCACCCACGGGGCCGCCCGCGCGTCAGGACGCCACGCCGCCTCGGGCGTCGGCGCGTGACCGGTTGCTCCGCCTCGCGGAACTGGTCGTCGGGGACTGGGCACCCACGTTACGCGAGGCCGGGCTGCGGGTCGTCCTCTTCACGTTCGTGCTGATCGCCGTCGGCGTCGCGTTCGGGCCTGGTGTCGGCCTGCTCGGCGCCGTCGTCGGCTTCCTGACCTTCCTCGTCGGGCGGGCCGGGGGTCCCGGGTAGGACGTGCGCGGGCGGCTGTCACAGGTAGGCGGCCGCCCAGTCGGACAGGCTGTGCCAGCCGATCTCCGGGTACTCGCGGCGCAACGCCTGGACGTCCACCCGCATCCCGACCGTGCCGAAGTAGCGGAACATCGCCGCCAGGTCCGGTGAGTACCGCTCCGCCACCTCGATGGGCGCCTGTTCGTACCGCAGCTCGCGGCCGAGCGCCGCACCCAGCACCGACGCGATCTCCGGACCGGTCAGCTCGTCGCCCGCGAGGTCGACCCGGCGACGGGCGAACCGGGACGGGTGGGTCAGCACATGGGCGGCGAACGCCCCGATGTCGGCCGTCGCGACCAGCGCCAGCGGCTTGTCCGCCGGCAGTGGCACGCTCAGCATCCCGCGTTCGCGTGAGGACAGGTGCCACGGCTGCGCGTACTGGTCCATGAACGCGGCGGGCCCCAGCACGGTCCAGGGCACGTGCTGCGCCGCGAGCCGCCGCTCGATGCGGAACTTGCTGTCGAAGTGCGGGATCCCGGTCGCCCGGTCGGCGTTCGCCGCGGACGTGAACACGATGTGCCGCAGGCCGGCCGCCGCGTCGATCAGCGTGGTGCCGTCCTCGACCTCGGCCTCGGTGCTCGAACCGAACGGGGTGGTGACCGCGAACAGCGTGTCGACGCCCTCGAGTGCGAGGTCCACGGAGGACCGGTCGCGGAAGTCGGCGTACGCCACGTCCGCGCCCAGCGCGGCCAGCGAAGCCGCGGCCGGCGGGTTGCGCGTCAGGGCGCGAACGCGTTGGCCGGCGGCGAGCAGGGCGCGAGCGGTGGCGCCGCCCTGTGCACCCGTGGCGCCGGCCACTGCGTGATAAAGTATCTGTGTCATGCAGACAAAGTACGGTCGAATGTCTGCGTCACGCAACTGATTAGCGGGAGGACACATGCGCCGGTCGGACCGGCTCGCCGAGCTGAACCGGGTCTCCCGCCAGTACCTGGCGTCGTACGTGCTGTTCAACCAGGCCGTCGCCGACCGGCTCGGCATGCACCCCACCGACGTGCAGTGCCTCAACCTCCTCACGCTCGAGGCCGAATCCCGTACGACGGGCCAGATCGCCGAGCTGACCGGCCTGACCAGCGGCTCCGCGACCCGCCTCGTCGACCGCCTGGAACGCGCCGGTTACGTGCGCCGCGAACGCGACACCGGCGACCGCCGCAAGGTGCTCGTGCACCTGGTCGACGAGGGGATCGCCGAGTTCGGCCGCATGTGGGCCGAACTCAGCCAGGGGTGGGACGCGGTCTTCGACGGCTACACCGAGAAGGAGCTGGCACTGCTGGTCCGCCACATGCGCCGCACCATCGAGCTGAGTGCGGCGCAACGCGACCGGCTCGGTACGGGTTCGGCGCGCGGGTGAGCGTCCGGCGCGACACGGTCAACGCGTTCGTCCTCTGTGGACAGTTGCCTTCCGCGTGGGCTTTCGTGTTCGGCATCGTGATGCCCGGGCGCGTGTGGTTCGGCTAAACCAACGTGCCAGGAGCTTCACTCGGAGAACGATGGTTGGTTACGCACCGCCGTGGGTACCCGTCCCCCGAACGGGTGGACAAGGAGGTGCGGGAAGCATGCTTTTCCTCGGTTTGCTGCTCTTGGTGGTGAGTGCCGCCGCAGCCGTGCTGCTGATCGCCTACAACCAGGGCGGCGCTGAGCAGACCGTCACGATGTTCGGCCGCGACTGGACCAGCGTGACCATGGTGGAGGCGTTCGTCGCCGGTCTCGTTGTGGCCGCGGTGTTCCTGCTCGGCCTGTGGATGATCATGTCCGCGAGCCGCAGGGCTCGGGAGAACCGGGCCCGCTACCGCGAGGCGCGCAGGGAGGCCAGGGAGGCCGCGCGCGAGCGCGACCAGCTGGCCAAGCAGCTGCGCAACGAAGAGGACCGGCGCGAGCCGGACACGGAAACGATGGTGACGCCGCCGGTCGGCACGCGGGGTGCCCCCGCTGCCGGTGCGGAGCGGACGGCCGATGTCCCGCCGCCCCCCAGGCACGCGGCGTCGGCCGGCCAGCAGCCGGTGATCACCAACATCAAGCCCGGCGACTCCCCCACCAGGTAGCCGGGCCGCGATAGCGGCCGGCCACGGCCCAACTCCAGACGCCGCCGGTTTTCTTTCCCCCCGGTGGACCGGTGGCACCTGGGTCGTGGCCGGCCGCCTGATCTTCTCCTCGGCACCTCGGGAGACGTCACCTCAGGAACTCGGCCGGCACGGACACCGCGAGCCACACGAACTCGTTGCCGCGCAGGAACTCCACGCCAGCCGCCCGGGCGGCCACGGTGTCCACGGCCAGCACCACCGGGTTCGCGCCCTTGCGCCGGCCGACCGACTGGGCCATCTCCCTCGTCACCGACAGGTGCACGTACTGCCGCCGCATCGGCCGCAGCCCCTCCCGGCGGATCCGGTCGGCCACCGACGCGGCCGTCCCGTGGTGGAGCACGGCGGGCGGCACCCCGGGCGCACGCTCGATCCGGCCCGGCACGCTGTGCCCGTACCGCGCGCGGATCCGGTCCCCGGCCAGCTCGAACCGCTGCTTCGGGCTGTCCCGCACCACCTCCTCGAGCCGTTCCCGGCGCACACCCAGCGCGGCGAGCAGGTCGGCGACCGGTGTCCAGCCCTCCTCGTCCAACTCCAGCTCGTACAGCCAGGGCTCGTGCCGCAGCGCGTGCGACATCCTCTTGCTGAGCCGAACGTCGTGCACGAGGTGCGACTGTATCGGGCAGACTCACGACCATGGACCCGATTGGACTGCGCTTCGACGACGTCGCGGAGCTGTACGACCGGGTGCGCCCGCACTACCCGGACGAGCTGTTCGCCGACCTGGCCGCGCTGACGGGCGCCCGGCCCGGCACGACCGTGCTGGAGGTCGGCTGCGGTCCCGGCCAGGCGACGCGCGGCCTGCTCGCCCGGGGCTGGCGCGTCCGCGCCGTCGAGCCCGGCGAGACGATGGCGGCGCGTGCCCGGGAGAACTTCGCCGGCCGGCCGTTCACGGTCGACGTTTCCCGCTTCGAGGACTGGGACCCCGACGGCGCCACCTTCGACCTGCTGTTCTCCGCCACCGCCTACCACTGGGTCGACCCGGCGGTGCGCTGGACGAAGGCCGCGGCGGTGACCGGCGCGATCGGCCTGGCCACCAACCGGACGGTGGCGGGCGGGCAGTTCGACGACGTCTACCGCGCCTCCGCCGACCTGCACGCCCGCTACGGGCATGAGATCGAGTTCGGCATCCCGCAGACCGCCGGGTCGATCCTCGACGAGATACACGCCACGCGGCACGACATCGGCGCGGTCTGGGCAGGCGCGGACCCGAAGTCCGGCCCGAGCCTCGCCGGCCCGCTGTTCACCCCGCCCGAGCTCCGCTCCTACGAATGGGAGACGACCTACGACACCGCCGACGCCGTGGCGCTGCTGTCGACGTACTCGCCCTACCTGCGCGTGCCGGCGGAGCGGCGGGCCCGGCTGCTGGACGGCATCGCGGACATCGTCGATCGGGACTTCGGCGGCACGGTCACGCGCCGCTACCTCGGCGTCCTGGCGGTGGCCAAGCGGCGCTGACCGGAGGAGGATCGTCGGCTGTGACGGAGATCGAGATCACACCCGAGCCGGGCGGCTCCCAGGGACTGCACGGGTACCTCGCGACGCCGGACGGCCAGGGCCCGTGGCCGGGTGTGGTGCTCATCCACGAGGCGTGGGGCGTGGACGAGAACATGCGCGCGCACGCCGACCGGCTCGCGAGGATGGGGTACCTCACGCTCGCACCCGACCTGTACAGCCAGGGTGGCGCGCGGAAGTGCCTGGTGTCGACGATGCGGGCCATGCTGACCGGCAGGGGTCGCGCGTTCGCCGACCTCGAGGCGGCACGCAGGTACCTGGTCGCGTCGGACCGGTGCACGGGGAAGGTCGGCGCGATCGGGTTCTGCATGGGTGGCGGCTTCGCGCTGCTGACCGTGCACTCCCACGACGCCGTGGCCGTCAACTACGGCTTCCCGCCCAGGAACGTGGACGAGGTCATGGCCGGCGCCTGTCCCGTGGTCGCGAGCTACGGCGCGCTCGACACCCCGCTGCGCAGCGCGCCGGCGAGACTGGAGGCGGCGCTCACGAAGGCGGGTGTCGTCCACGACGTGAAGCAGTACCAGAAGGCCGGGCACTCGTTCCTCAACGAGACCGAGAGCGGCCCGGGCTGGTTGCGGCCGCTGCTGCGCGCGCAGCACGCCGGCCCGGAACCGGCGGCAGCGGCGGACGGCTGGCGCCGGATCGAGGCCTTCTTCGCCGAGCACCTCGGCGCGGGGGAGAGCTCCTGAGCCCGGTCACCGCCGCCGGCGGTAGAACTCGGCCAGCACCGGGGCCAGGGTCGCGGCCGGCACCTCGTGGAAGCCACCGTCGAGCCCGACGACGTCGCCGTCCGGCACGGCCTTCGCGACCGCCTCGGTGCTCGCGACCAGCCACGACGGGCTGCCGGTGCTGTACACCCCGAGCACCGGCACGTCGACCTCGGCCAGCGACGCGGGCAGCCCCTGATCCTCGCCCGTGATCCACGCGTCGTAGACGAGGGTGTGCGCCATCGCGGCCAGGGCCGGCCACATGGGCATC
>NZ_JBJMIE010000704.1:0-6619 GCF_045807065.1 Actinophytocola sp.
CACGGTCGTACTCGGCTCTCCACCTGATCCGCTCCGCAATCGCGTGCATGAGCAGGTGATCCCGTGGCGGCTGGTGCGGGTCGCCGGGCTGGACCTTGTGCCACACCAGCCGGGTCGTGTCCTGTTCTGGCTTGGTGATCCCGACCGCTGCCAGCGACTCCAGGACGAACGCCTTCCGGTCCGCCCGATGGTCAGCGAGGGTCTTGCCGGACCACTTCCGCGACACCAGCACCCGCCGCCCCGGCAGCCCCAACGTTGTGCGTCGATGCGCCCGCCCCTTGCAGTGACCGGGTCGAGTCCGAGAGGTCGTGCCCAGAGGTTCGATGCCGTAGAGCAGCCAGACCGCGCAGCGGGGCGAGCAGGGGGTGACGCGCAACTCGTCATGCAGCCGGTCATGGTGCGCCCGCTGACGATCAGTGCCAGCCTCGATCACCTCACCAGTGGCCTTGGTGAGGTACTTCGTGAGATAGCCGATGTGCCGGCCAGCTTCCTCGGAGCCGCCGAGGATGCCCTTGGAGTGCACCTGCCGCCCGAACGTGACCACGTGAGATGGCTCTTCCACCGCCTCCACAGCGTCCGCCCACGAAGTCAGCGGTGCACGGGTGTCCGGGTCGACGAACCGACCACCGTCCCACGCTGGCAGGTGGTCACCGTCGTAGACCAGCTCATCGTGCGCCGGCCACCACACCTGGTGATACGTCGCCGCAGCGACCTGCCGCAGCACCCCATGCGCCACCGAGCCCCGCACAGCCGCGTGCAGGTGAGGAGCGCAGCGCTTCTGCGGCTCCACGGTCGCGAAGTACTGAACATCCCAGCCCACGACCCGGCGCAGGTTCTGCCACCACCGATCCACCAGCGATGCGAAGTGCACAGCGTCCCGAGCCGCCCGCCGGTAGTCGTAGGCGCCAGGGTCCACAGGAGTGCCGTCATCCCGCACGCGGCCGTAGCTGTCCAGGGTGAGCGTGACGAACATGGACGGCCGGAACCGCCCGGCGAACTCACGCCCGACCGTCCGAGCCTCAACACGCCGCCGAGGCAGCTCCGGTGCATCCTGCCGCCGCCGGGTCGACCGCTTGGGAGAACGCTTCACTCCAGGGCCATCGGGGGAGGGGAGCCGGCCACGCATGCCCAGTTGCCGAAGTTCCTCATCCACCGAGCGGATCTCGTCCCGCAGCTCGTCCGCCTCGTCCACCCCGAGGCCTGCCGCTTCCTGGTAGGCCTTGACCAGGTCCGCGCGTAGCTCGAGGAGCGCCGTGTGTTCGGTGGTCGGCGCGTCGGGTGTGAAGTCGGGTTCGTCGGTCAGGTGCCACCCTTCGCGGCACTGCGCCATCCGCAGCGCACGGGCCTTCCTCGCACACGGCCCGCACACCGACTCCACAGTGGAGCCACACGGCACCGGGACATACCGCAGCTCCCCGGTGTCGAGGTCGCCGACTTCCATCGTGAACGGCCGCACGCACACGCCGTGCTGCTCCGCCGTAGCCGCAATGACATCCGAGGCGAGCGGTGGCCGCATCCGCTCTGCCCGAGTCTGGTTGCCAGTCATCTACACCGCCTCCCGCTCACGCACTAACCCCCGGTGCGCCTCCTGCTGTGCCTCACGAAGCAGGCAAGCCAACGCGTACAGCTCATCGAGCGAGACGTGTTCGGACGTGTTCACCGCCAACGGGACCAAGCCCCGACAAGCGTCGAACGGCCCGCCGCAGTAGACCCGCAACCGAGCCCCGCCGGCAGCCCGCCCCGTGACGGTGATCTGGAGCCACTGGTCCGGTGTGTGCCACCAATGCGCGGTCACGTCGGTGAGCGTGTACGCCCACATGAGCACGTTGGCCAGTCGAGCGCACAGGTCCGTGCCTTCGGGTTGAACGGAGATCACCCGCAGTGCCGGAGTGAAGTTCAGCATGACCGCCGCCGGCAACATCCGTCCCAACACGTGTGATCGATACGCGCCGATCAACTGGTCCACAGTAGACGTGGTGGTGAGAGTGCTCTTGTTCATGACAGGGGAAGTCCTTTCAAGACAAGGAGATTCAGGCCGCGCCATTGGGCGTGTGGTGATGCCCGGTCCGGCGAGCACCGGGGAAGGTGTGCACAGTGCCGAGCCCGGCCGTGTCGTCGCCAGCCACGAACGCTTCCAGGGCTTTGATCGTTTCGTCAGGCACCCAGCCGCCGCGAACGCGCAGAGGTTCGCGGATGCCTTCCCCAAACAGGTAGCCGACACCCGGTTCAGACTCGCCGATTCGGTTGGCCCACGCCCCGCGCTCGTAGGCCTGGTCGCCGAGCACCATCGTGACGTGTGACTTGCTGGCGACGCGCAGGCAGATCCGCCGGGGGAACAGTTCCCGCACCGGCACCGTGTCCTTCGTAGGTTCCTGGACGTAGCCACGCACGGTGCAGCCCAACGCCCGCCCCTGCGTCGTCAGCAACGCGATGCGTTCGGTGATGGCCTCGCGGAGCTTGCGATCAGCGATGTAGCGGATCAATGCGCCGATCTCGTCGAACTCCAGCATCTCCAGCGGGTGCTCACGGTTGATAGGCACCGTGCGCAGCCGGCCCGCGAACTCCGCCTTGCGCTCGTCCATGACCGCGATCAGGTCATCCAACAGCGCCAGCGCGTCCTTACCCGTGACCGCGTACCGGTGGAAGAGCCGCCGGCCGTACGCCAGCTCCATACCCTTCGGATCAATGCCGGAGACCCGAACCAGGCCGTCCCGGATCGCAGGAGCGATGGACACCAGGGGACACCACATCTGGGCACCCTTGCCCGCACCAGTCGAGCCCGCGACCAAGGTGTGCGAGCCCTTTACCGACTGGTGCCAGTCGAGCCCGTAGTCAGTCCGTCCGCTCCACACTTTCGACAGGTCCACGTCGGACCCCGCTACGTCGGCCAGGTCCGCGAGATCGCAGCACCACACCGTGTCCGCGAGCAGGTTCCGCCGCTGGAAGTCGATTGAGACGACGTTCGGCGACAGTTCCCGCACCTGACACCGAGCCACAGCACGAGCGACGGCCAGCTCCCGTGCTTTCTCGTCGAAGTCCTCGGGCTTCTGGCCCGACACCAGCCGAATCCGTACCTCATCCCACGATGCCCCCGAACGCACCCCCACCACGCGCGGCACCTGGTCCAGACGCGGCTTGGCCTGCCGGTGAACCTTGCGCCGGCCAAGAGGACTCATGACCAACACGGCCGGTTGATGCGGGTCCGGCACCGTCAACCCACAGGCCCGCAACCAACTCGGCAACCGGCGCGCGTAGAGCGTCCACCGCAGCCACCACGACCGCAGCCGCCGACCCACCCACGCTTCGAACGACATCGGGTGTCGCCACCGCCACACCGCCAGCCCGACTGCGACCACTGCGAGGGTCAACGCGACCGGGAGCGACCCCCACCACCACAGCCACGTGCCGAGCACGATCCCGCCGAGCGTGGTCCGCCAGTGGGTCACCGCGGCTTTGATCACGAGAAACAGAGCCTTGACCAGCAGCCACAGCGCCACCAGCACCACAGCGAGCGTGGCCAGGGCCTCCAGGAACGAGGCCAGCGCACGGCCGACCTTGTGCAGCAGCCACACCACGGCGACCAGGCCGCCGCCGACCAGCATCAGCGTTCCAAGTGATGACGCGGTCATGGCCGCTCACCGTCCCGAGCCGCGCCGTCAGCACGTGGCACGAACTCCAGACTCAGCACGCCCCTGCACCGGGCGCACGCGGTCTCTCCTGGCCACAGACGGGCGAACCGCTTGCACCTTGAACAACGATTGCTCCGTTGGGTCACCCCGTCTGGCGGGGTCACCGCGACACGGTCTAACCTGTTCACTGTCTACCTCCGGGTGGACAGCGCAGGAGCGGAAATGGTTGCCAGACCTAGGGATTCCGCTTCTGCGCCTACAAGATCAGCGCGCCGCACATAGGCGTGCGCCATCGCCACACGACTCCTGCGTGTGTTGTGTCTACTTCGGATCTACCACGCCATTACTCGATCTACTCAGTGGCGCCCAGCTACCTCCTGTTCCCCGTGTCCCTGTAGTCCGGGACAAACTGGGCGAGATAGTTCGCAAGATCCTGTCGAGGACAACCGACAAACAGCGCCAGGTTCCGCACTGCGTCCGGTTGCACTTCTACGACCCCGTCCGGGTGCTCATTGAGGGTGTTGCGCGCCCACTGGATCATGGGCCGGAACGTGGCACTGTTGTTGCAGTCGAGGAGTAGCGCGCGGAGGTCGACATGGAGGTTCATGGTCTCCACGTGGATGCGTGCCCGCTGGAGTGCGCGAGAGTGCACTGTGGCCGAGTCGACTCCCATTGCCCGGCAGATCTCGATGAACCGAATCACTGTCAGGTGGCGGGTGCCGTGCTCGTAGGAAGGAGCGTCCGGTCACCAATCCCGGACGGTAGCCTCGATACCAGGTGCAAGCGCGACCATCCACAAGCCTCACGCGCCCGCCGCAGCTCTTCGCCCAGCGCACGACCGATCACCTTGTCTGACGGCTCAACCATCTATCGCACCGTCCTCAACACCGATCCCGGCAGCGAGCAACCGCCGCAGGCAATGCTTGTGTGGCACTAGTTCGCGTCCGACGACCGCCAGAAGAGTGCCCGGTGCGAAGTGTGCCCCACAGCAGACAACCACGCCGTCCGGCGCATCCAGGTCCGACACGTTGTCCACCGCATGAACGACACGAGGCGGCCGGCACTCATCACCGACCCGCTCACCGGTGGCATAGACACCTTCGCGCAGTCGTACGAGCTTCACGGTCCGAACACTCATTGCCGTCATGCCTTGTCTGACAGACGATTCGAGTCGCCGTCCACGCGTGTGCCCGACTGCTCATCCTGCTGTGCGTCGAGTTTCTGCCCAGCGGCGATCAACTCCCTGCCCAGCTTCGTGAGCGTGTCGGGCTCTTTGAACCACAGTTGCAGCAGATTCTTCGGCGTTTCCCTGGCGGAGCCACCGATGGTCACGGACACACGCCGATCATGCGCGTCGTGCTCAACCCGGCAACGCGGGTCCGAGATGTTGGCGTACACGTCAAAAGAAAGTTGGTCTTCCATGTCCTAGTCCTCAGCGATCCGACGAGCGAAACCAAGTCTCAGGCCCGCTCCCACGTTCGGTTGGCCGGCCCAGTGAGTGGGGCGTTGCGCCGGCCTGGCGCTCGAACGCCTCAGCAGCCGTCCGCAGCGCGGCGACTATCCACCAGTCCAAGCCAGGCACCGCAGCGATTGCCTGCCACGCCGTCGCTACTTCCGCCGACAACCGCGCCGTCTCCGCCCGGTCAGCCTGCGCAGAGAGGTACCTGCCGTACACGGCCTCCCAGTTGCGCACCAACCCCTCTGGTACCTGGTCCATGTTCACCCCCTCCCGCCAGGACATGGCCAGGGGATGACCGGCCGACTCGAAAGCCGCACCGGTCAGCACCTCCCCCTGGGCATGCCTGGCACTCGTCCCGTGCATCAGGCGGCCTTGCCCGCCGATTCCGACTTCGCCGCTGACCGGCCACCCGCCGAACCTGCCGCACGGAACCCAGTCGCCCGGAACACATATGACTGGTACTTGAACTCGCCGTTCCCAGCCACACGCGGCTCAGCCGTCAGCCCGTCCAGTTCCACCGGCCGCACTCCCGGCAGTACCTCCGCCATCGTCGGCACCGGCTGAACGTCCGCCAGAAGCGTGATCTCGAACGATGCGCGCTTCGCGTTGCTCTGGTCGGGATCGGTGACCGTCGCCTTCCACTGCCTCTTGCCGGTCGCCTCGTCCACACGCTGACGCACCGGACGCCCCGAGGCTCGATCCTCGCGGGACTGGTACTCGGTGTCCGGCGCGATCTCGCCCACGAGCACGAGCCCTTGAGGGAACGCCTCCGGGAAGTCGATCGGGAAGCGGTAACCCTTCGGTATAGCCATGTCGGTTGTCCTCTCGGGATTGATCTTTCTTTGGTTCGTTTCTGCTGGTTGAAGAGGGTGTTCGGCCCGCTTCAGTCCGCCCGGTCGCAGCGAACCAACTTCATCGTATACGTAACTTCGTATACGTACAAGTCCTGCGTATACGAAGCCTGCTACGCTACGGCCGGTCACCACCGAGAGGAGTGGATGACGTCGACCCGGAAGGGGATCAGGATCAATGACGGAGCCTGCCTACGTGTCCATCGCAGGCGAGTACGCGCGACGAATCCGCAGCGGTGACCTCCCACCTGGAACCCAGCTACCGAGCTATGCCGAGATCGCCAAGCAGTACGGCGTCTCCGACATCGTCGTGCGCAAGGGCATCGAACTACTCCGCAGCCAAGGCCTCGTCCGACCCGTCCGACGACGCGGCATCTTCGTAGCAGACCGCCCCAACCTCGTCCGGATCTCGCCCGAACGCCAGATGCAGAACCCCGAAACCACCTTCGGCACCGAATCCGAACGCCAAATCGAAGTCGACCGAGACGCCAAACAGATCCCCGCGACAGACGAACTAGCGGAAATCTTTAGCGTCTCACCAGGCGATGAACTTACCCACACCATCACGCGTGTAGCCGAAAGCGGACGCCCCATCTCGATCTCGGACACATACCAACCGTTGGGCATCACTGGCATAGCCAGCACGGCAATTCTTGAAGAGACTCTGACCGATGAACTAC
>NZ_JBJMIE010000705.1:0-8326 GCF_045807065.1 Actinophytocola sp.
CGCCGCGCCCACGCGGCCTCGTCGGGACCGACGAGCCCGGCCGAGGACGCCTCGGCCACCGCCACGCAGTACGCGGCGTGCCGCCTGCGGCAGTCCTCGAGCCGCCCCTGCCCGGCCAGCCGCGCACGCCCGTAGATGCGCAGCGTCTCGAGCATCGTGTAGCGGGTCGGCGTGCGGTCGGTGTCGGCGACCAGCATGGACTTGTGCACCAGCCCGGTCACGCCGTCGACCACCTCGGCGGCCGCGAGCGCGTCGTCGCCGACCACCGCCACGGCGTCGTCCAGGGTGAACGACCCGACCAGCACGGACAGCCCGTCGAAGACGACCCGTTCGGACGGGGTCAGCAGGTCGTAGGACCAGTCGACGACGGCGCCCAGCGTGCCGTGCCGCTCCTCCCGCACGCGTCTGGCGCTGTGCAGGAAGTCCAGCCGGCGCTCCAGCCGGCCGGCGATCTCGGCGAGGGACATCGACCGCAGCCGGGTCGCGGCCAGCTCGATGGCGAGCGGCAACCCGTCCAGCCCCCGGCAGATCTCGGCGACCACGGGCACGTCCGCCGCGGTGAGGGTGAAGGTGGGCAGGGCGGCGCCGGCCCGGTCGACGAACAGCGCCACCGAGGGGACGGTGGTGACCGCGGCGAGGTCGCCCGGCTCGGCGGCCGGGACCGCCAGCGGACGTACCGGCAGGATGTGCTCACCCTCGACGCCGAGCGGCTCCCGGCTCGTGGCGAGCACCGTCACGTCGGGACAGCCGCGGGCGAGCGCGTCGACCAGGTGCGCGGCGGCGTCCAGCACGTGCTCGCAGTTGTCGAGCACCAGCAGAGCCTGCCGGGACCGCAGGAAGTCGACGAGACCGTCGGTGACGCTTCGGCCCTGCGGCTCCTGCACGCCCAGCGTGGTCGCGAGCACGTCGGGCACGAGCCAGCCGTCCCGCACCGCGGCCAGTTCGCACACCCAGACGCCGTCCGGGAAGCCAGCCCGCGCCTCGGCCGCCACCCTGGTGGCCAGCCGCGTCTTGCCGACCCCGCCGACCCCGGTCATGGTCACCACCCTGGCCCGCGCCATCGTCGCGAGCGCCCTGGTGAGGTCCTCCCCCCGGCCGACCAGCTCGCTCAGCTCCTGCCGCAGGTTGCCGGCCACCCGGTCGCGGCCACGCACCTGTTGGCGCCGGCCGGACTCCAGCGCCGGGTCGGCGTGCAGGATGTGCTCGTAGCGACGGCGCAGCGCGGCGGAGGGCTCCAGCCCGAGCTGGTCGACGACCTGCCGCCGGAACCGACCGTAGACGTCGACCGCGTCCGCCTGCCGCCCCGACCGGTACAGGGCGACCATGAGCAGGTCCCGTGGCCGCTCCCGCAGCGGGTGCTCGGCGGCGAACGCCTCGATGTCGCCGATCAGCTCCGCGTGCCGGCCGAGCGCGATGTTCGCCTCGAACCGCTCCTCCAGGGCGGCCAGCCGCAGCTCCTCCAGGCGCATCGCCTCGTACAGGCAGAACTCCTCGTCCGCGAACTCCGCGTAGGCGGGACCGTGCCACAGGTCGAGCGCCTCGGTCAGCCGCGCCGCCGCCCGTTCGGGTCGCGTCGCGGTCTCCTCCATGGCCGCGCTCAACTTCTGCTCGAACCGCACGGCGTCGACGGCGTCCGGCTCGACCCTGATCAGGTAGCCCGGCGGCTCGGTGACCAGTGCCGCCGTGCCCGCGCCGCACTCGTCGAGCACGGCACGCACACGCCAGACCTGGTTGTGCAGCTTGCGCATGGCCGTCGGCGACGCGCCGTCCCCCCACAGGATGTGAATCAGGCGGTCGGCCGGTACCAGTGTGTTGGCGTTGACCACCAGTGCCGCGAAGAGCCGCCGCTGCAGTCCGCCGGACAACGCCGCGCTGGTGCCGTCATGCGTCATCGCGAGCGACCCAAGAACCCTGATCTCCATCGCTACCATGATCGCGTACACGGCCCGCGGCGTGAGGGGTCACGGGACATGGATCGGCCACGGTCCGTCTTCGTCCGGGACGCGCCGGCTTCGGCCTGGTTTCGGCGGATCATCCGGAAACCGGATCGATGTCGGCCGTTGTTCGCGCGTGGTGGTTTCGACTGGTCGAGCGCGGGTATCGCGTTGAGGCCGCTCTCCGTCGCCTGGAGGTAGCCATGACGTCCGACGTGACGCCTTCCGTGACACGCACCCTGATCCCGGCGCGGATCGACCGGTTGCCCTGGTCGAGGTTCCACACCCGCATGGTGGTCGCCCTCGGCGTCGCGTGGATCCTCGACGGTCTCGAGATCACGGTGGCGAGCGCGGTCGCCGACACCCTCACCAAGCCAGAGACGTTGAACATGTCCTCGACGTTCGTCGGGCTGCTGGCGACGGTGTACCTCGCGGGTGAGGTGGTCGGCGCGCTGTTCTTCGGCAACCTGTCCGACAAGCTGGGCCGCCGGAAGCTGTTCATGCTGACGCTGGCCGTGTACCTGTTCGGCAGCGGGCTCACCGCGCTGACGCTCGGCAACGGCGCGATCTGGGTCATCTTCCTGTACCTCACCCGCTTCATCGCCGGCATGGGCATCGGCGGGGAGTACGCGGCGATCAACTCCGCCATCGACGAGCTGATCCCCGCCCGCTACCGGGGGCGGGTCGACATCGCGGTCAACGGCACCTACTGGGCCGGCGCCGTGCTGGGCACGATCGGCACCTTCATCCTGCTGAACAAGGTCGAGCTGTCGCTCGGCTGGCGACTCGGTTTCCTCATCGGTCCCGTGCTGGGACTGGTGATCCTGCTGGTCCGCAGGCACCTGCCGGAGAGCCCGCGCTGGCAGATCATGCACGGCAGGGAGCGCGCCGCCGAGGAGTCGATCGCCCAGATCGAGCACGAGGTCGAGCAGACCGGCGTCACGCTGCCGGCCGTCGACACAACCAGGTCGATCGAGGTGACGCCGACCGAGCGGATCGGCTACGCGGCGCTGACCAGGGTGCTCTTCCGGGAGTACCCGTCCAGAGCGGTGCTCGGCGCCACACTGATGATCAGCCAGTCGTTCCTCTACAACGCGATCTTCTTCACCTACACGCTGGTGCTCGGCAAGTTCTACGGGGTGTCCTCCGGGGCCACGCCCATCTACCTGATCGCGTTCGCCGTGGGCAACCTCATCGGGCCGTTCACCATCGGCCACCTCTTCGACACCATCGGCCGCCGCACGATGCTGTCCAGCACCTACATCATCTCCGGCATCCTGCTGGCGATCACCGCCGGACTGTTCTACGCCGGCGCGCTCAACGCGATCACCCAGACGATCGCGTGGTGCGTCATCTTCTTCTTCGCCTCCGCCGGCGCGAGTGCCGCCTACCTGACCGTGAGCGAGATCTTCCCGCTGGAGGTCCGGGCGAAGGCGATCGCGGTGTTCTTCGCCATCGCGCAGTGCTTCGGGGCACTCGGTCCGGTCATCTACGGTTCGCTCATCGGCAACGGCGAGCACGCGGTCCGGCTGTTCTTCGGCTACCTGCTCGGCGCGGCCGTGATGATCGCCGGTGGACTGGTCGCCCGGTTCCTCGCCGTGAACGCGGAAGGCAAGTCGCTGGAGGAGATCGCCCTGCCACTCGCGGCCACCGGCCGCCGCGGCCGCACCCGAGCCGAGGGCGCGGCGAGCCCGTTCTCCACGTGACCGACGATCAAGTTCGGCACCGGCCGAGGCATTCGCGTTCACTTCTCTGATCCACCGGTCTTGACAGTCGCTCCCGCCGTCGTCGTACTTGGAACTTGTCACGAGTGCCGCGGAGCACCGGGAACCAGCGGACCAAGGGTGGGACGTGTGGCTGGGAGCCTACGAGTTGGGGTATGGCGTGGCGCGGGGTGTCGCCGGTGAGCGCGGCACAGGTTCCTACCGCGCCGTACCGGTTGCCGGTGGTCGGTCATGCCGCTCGATTCCTCGCCGATCCCGTCGGCTTCATGGAGTCGCTGCGCACACTGGGTCCGCTGGTGCGGATCTACTTCGGTGCGCGGGCCTTCTACTACGTAAGTGATCCGGCACTGGTACACGAAGTGCTGCTGGCGCAGAACGAGGCCTTCGAGAAGGGACGCCTGTTCGAGAAGATGAAGGCCTTCGCCGGCGAGGGGGTCGGAACGGTCGCGGGCGACCAGCATCGCATGCAGCGACGCATGGTGCGCCCGGCCCTGCATCCCGACCGGCTCGGGCACTACGCGGAGATCATGCACGAGCACGCTCAACGCGGCGTCGCGGGATGGAAGCCGGGCCAGCAGATCCGGGTGGACCGTGTGGCGCTCGACTACACGGTGCGGGTCATCGTGGACACGTTGCTTCCCACGCGGCTGCATCCACACGTGGCTCGCCGGGTGCGTGAGACGGTTCCCGGGATGCTGCGCGACGCGATCCGGTTCATGGTGTTGCCCGAGGCGCTGTTCCGCCTGCCGCTGCGCGTGAACGAGGAGATCTATTCCGCCAGTGCGAGGTTGACGGCGACGATCGACGACCTGATCTCGTCCTACCGCGCGAATCCCATCGCGTCGGAGCAGTTCGATCTCCTCAGTCACCTGCTGGGTTACCAGGATCCGCGGACAGGCGAGGAGGTTCCGCACAAGCTGATGCGGGACCAGGTGATGAACTTTCTCATAGCCGGCCATGAGACGACCTCGTCGGCGTTGACCAGCGCCTTCTGGGTGCTGGATCAGCATCCGGAGACGCGGGAACGGGTGTATCGCGACCTCGAGGCGCTGGGTGCGGACCGGGTTACGCAGGACGCGCTGGTGAAGGTGCCGTTCACGCGAGCTTTCGTGAAGGAGGTCCTGCGGCTCTATCCTCCGGGGTGGATGCTTCCGCGCCGAACTGTCCGGGCGGTACGGCTGGGAAGTATCAGCGTGCCGGCCGGCTGTGAGCTGCTGATCTCTCCCATGGCTCTGCACCGGCGGCCTGATGTCTTTCGCCGGCCTCATGTTTTCGACCCGGAGCGGTGGATCGGCCCGGAAACGACGGATGTTCCGAAGGGGGCGTACATCCCGTTCGGTCTGGGGCCACACGTGTGCCTGGGTGCTCAGTTCGCGGAGATCGAGATCATCACCTTGCTGGCCGCCGTGAGCCGTGGGTGGCGGCTGGTGCAGCGTCCCGTCGCGGCTGGCCGGTTCCGATTCGGCCTGACGGCAAGAATTCCGGAACTGCGGTGCGTGGCCGTGCCCCGTTGATCCCACCAGTGAAAGGTGTAGTGCCGTGCCAGGGCTGACTCCCTACGCAGAGAACGCCATGCCCTGCGTCATCCTTCCCGAGACGCTGCGGAACGCCCGCCGGTGGGCGGCCCGGTTCGGTGCGGACACTGAACGCGTCTCGCGCTATGTGACCCTGTTCGCCTGGGTCCATCCCGACATCGTCCCGCGGCGGCAGAGCATCCTCGCGAACATCTACGCCTTCTACCGGTTCTACGACGACTTCAACGACTCCCTGCGCAACGACATCGCGACCAGTCGTGCCGTCGCCGAGGAGATGATCGGCGTGCTGGACGGTGCGGAGCCTCGATCGGATACCTCCGTCGTCCGCATGTTCCACGATCTGTGGCGTCAGCACACTGAGAGCGCCCCTCGGGCTTTCCTCTCGCGCACGGCCACGCACTGGCGTCACTACTTCGCGACCCAGAGCAACTACCACGCGATGCGGAAGGAGGAGTATCCCTGGGATCTCGAGGACTACCTCGGCTTCCGCATCGACAACGGCGGCGTCGCCCTCGCGATCACGCAGGGCGAACTCGCCAACACGGTCTACATCCCCGCTCCTGTCTACCGGATGCGGACCCTGGTGCGGATGCGGACCCTGGCGTCGTACTGCATCATCCTCACCAACGACCTCCACTCCGCCCTACGCGATGAACGGCACGGCGACCACCGGAACCCTGTCGCCCAGCACGTCAGCCACACCGGCGCCACACGCGAAGAGGCCTTCGCCCACGTTCGGAACCTCCTGCTGGACTACAGCGAACAGCTCCACGGCTCCTTCGACCGGCTCGGCCGTGAATGCGATCTCCTCGAACTCGGGGAGGCGGAGCGCGCCGTGGCCCGGACGGCGGCCCGGAACTGCGTCCATCACAGTGACGGTTACGAGGCCTGGGCACATCGGAACGAGCCGCGCCTGGCGGCGCCCGACGTCGACCCGAACCTCATCGTCCGGCCGCGGGCGGTCGATGTCCCTGGTTCCGTGGCCAACTCCGCGGGCCTGGACACCGACGCCGATCAGGCGCTGTGATCACCGAGGCGGCACCGCGGCGAGTTGAGGCCGTTCCTTGGCGACCGGCCTGTTCTGGGTTAGCTTTCATCGTGTTCGTCTACCGCTCGGGTGACGAATAAGGGGGGTAGGAATGCCCGATCATGGAGTGGACCTGGGGGTTGATCTCTACCGCCTGTACGTGGTCGCCAAGGACGACCTGCCGTCGGTAGCGGCCGTCTACGGCGATGTGGTGGGGAAATACCAGGGCGCGCGGAACGGCGTCGACAAGGCGATGACCCGGCCGGACCATTTCGGCGGCGGGTCGCAAGGGCCGGTGCACGAAGCGTGGACGGCACTGCACGAGGCCGCGCTGAAGGTCATGCAGGACACCCAGCGCAACCTCGGGGAGACGGCCACGTCGCTGGCCAGCGCGGCGGATCTGTACGCCGAGAAGGACGGGGGCGCCGCGGACGAGTTCCACAGGTTGTTGAGGGAGCGCGGCGAGCCGACGCCGGGGAAGTGAGGCCATGAGCTTCGACCAGCTCATGGAGCACGCGAGCGAGATCCAGTACCTGGCGACCAAGCACGCGCTGGACAAGAACGAGGCGGAGCCGGAGTACGCGCGCAACGGCGTCGACGGCTACTACGCCGAGCTGGTGGCGCCGCTGTTCAAGCCGTTCTCGCAGGTCCCGGACCCGGCCGGCTACCAGGCGCTGATCGACGACCTGTCCGCGGCCATGCACGACCTGTCGAGCGGACGCACCGACCAGGACCCGATCGACAAGGACCCGTACCTCGCGAACCCGGCCCTGGACAAGATCCACACGGCCGGCGACAACCTGCAGGACTGGACCGGTAAGGCCGCCATGGCCTTCAAGGCGAAGTTCCTGGACCCGTTCCCGTCGATCTCGACGAACCAGTTCATCCTCACCGCGATCCTCAAGGCGGCGCTCGAGGCGCACAAGGCGATGTGGGAGAGCACCCGCACCGACATCGACAAGATCGCCCACGCGACCATGGACGCGTTCGACAACGGGTGCTGCGACAAGAACACGTGGAACGTGTCGTTCACCGTGCTGTCGTCGATCGGGGCGGTCGGCGCCGCGATCCTCACCGTCGCGACCGAAGGCGCCGCGGCGCCGCTCGCGCTGACGGTCATCGGCGCGGCGGCGCAGGTGGGCGCCACCCTGCCGCCGGACAGCCTGTCCGACCCGCCCAAGGGCGGCGGCGAGAGGGCGTTGCAGATCACCAACTCGATGAAGGCCGCGATCGACCAGCTCACCCAGGTGGTCCAGAAGGCGGAGTCGGAGATCACCAGCCACGTGCAGGCGATCACCGAGCTCGTGCACGGGAACAACGCCTACTTCGTCTCCGCGCGCCCCGCTCTGGCCGGGATGCCCAAGGGCGATCTCACCGATGACAGCGGGCTCGGACACTCGGACTAGGGGGCACGGTGGGACAGCTGGCGGATCGCCTGGACGCCATCCGGGTACGCGCCCGCATGCCGGGCGTCGACATCGAGGTCGAGTTGCGTGACCGCACGGACGTGCGGATCTCGTTCGGCGAGAGCGTGTACGGCTTCCTGACCGAGAACCGCCTGCAGTACTACCTCGCCGGCCTGGCCCGACTGCTGTACGCGGCGTGGCTGCGGCAGTACCGGGCGGCCATCGACGACTCGGCGTTGGACGTGGACCCGCACGACCGGCGGGACCACGAGTTCCTCGACGCCCGCGCGGCCGTCGAGTCGGGCGGCGCGTCGACCGACGCGCGGATCGTGATCACGGCGGTGGGCATGCGGGAGATCGAGGTGCGGATCGCGCCGGGCACGGTCCGGAAGCTGACCGAGGACCAGTTCTCCGCGCGGACGGCGGAGGCGGTCACGGCCCTGATCCAGGACCACCTGTCGCAGGTGCGTGCACTGAAGACGCGGTTCTACGGGTGACCAGGACCCGGCCGCTCCTGGTCGTGGCGGCGGTGGTGGTGATCGCAGCGGTCGTCGTCGTGGCCGGGCCGTGGCGCGACGGCACGCCCGACCGCTGCGACATCCCGGACCGCGTCTCCGGGCGGTCGGGTTCGGCGGCGGCCGGGCCGTGCGGCGGTGTCCGGGTCGCGGAGCAGGTGTTCTCGCAGGAGGCGAGTGGCAAC
>NZ_JBJMIE010000706.1:0-3301 GCF_045807065.1 Actinophytocola sp.
CGTGACGACCGCTACCTTCACGCCAGCTTGCGCGGGCCGATGAACGCCGCGAGTGCCGCCAGGACGTAGCCCGCCGCCGTGCCGTACGCGCCGATCCCCACGAGCGAGAAGCCGGCGTCGCCGATGAGGTCCTTCAGCGCGTAGACGTGCACGCCCGCGCACACCAGCAGGATGAGGCCGCCGACGATGCGGAACGTCGACATCGCCATCTTCAGCATGACGATCACCACGACCAGCACGGCCGCCGCGATGATGCCGAGGGTGATCTCCTGCCGGGAGAAGTGCATCCCGCCGCCGGAGATCGGGTCCCAGCCGAACTTCAGCGCCAGCGCCGCGACGCCGATGAACGCGAGCACCGCCCAGATGACCTTCATCGCCACCGACTGGAGCACGGCGACCAGTGACAGCAGGATGCCCAGCACGGCCAGCGGGTAGCTGAACATGAACACGTACGCGGCGCTGAAGCCGCCGCCGTTGCCGACGTCCTTCGCCGCGTCCCAGAGCTTCGGCAGAGCCGCGGAGTCGCCGCCGGCCGTCACCCACGGGAGCACGGTGAGGCTCAGTACCTGGACCACCAGGCCAAGGAGGCTGAACACCAGGCCGAGCCCGGGCCGGAAACCGCCACCACTCTCGCGTTCAGGCTCCGGCTCCCACGATCTGTCCTGGGCGGCGGGTCGTCGGGGCGCCTGGCCCTGACCGTAACCGCGGTCGTGGGCTTCGTCGTAGGGGGCGTAGCCCTGGCCGGCGCCGCCCTGGCCGCCGCCGTAGTTCGAGCGCTGGTCGTACTGGTAGTCGGCGCCCGGGCCCGGGCCGTAGTCGGGACCGGGGTCCTGGCCGTAGTCCGGCTGGTAGCCCTGGTCGGGGTAGCCGCGTTGCGGGTAACCCTGCTGGTACCCGCCCTGCGGGTACGGCCGCTGCTGTGGTGGGTACCGCTCGTCGCGGTCCGGTCCTCCTGGTCGGGACATGCCGGCACCGTACTCGCAGGACGGCTACAGTCCCAGCCCATGGGCTCGGCGAAGAGTACGGAATCGCGGGCGGACGTTCCGCTGACCAACCTCGACCAGCCGCTGTTCGACGGCGCGGACGCGACGAAGCGGGACCTCGTCGACTACCTCGACGCCGTCCGCACGCGGCTGCTGCCCGCGCTGGCCGACCGGCCGCTGTCGGTCGTGCGGGTACGGGTCGGGCAGGAGCCGTTCATGCAGAAGAACGTGCCGAAGTACGCACCCGAATGGCTGCGGACCTACTCGTACTGGGCGGAGTCGTCACAGCGCGAGGTGCACTACGCGCTGTGCGACGACCGGCGCTCGCTCGTCTGGTTCGCCAACCAGCGCGCCGTCGAGTACCAACCGACGCTCGGCCGCGCACCCCGGCTGGACCGGGCCACGCACCTGGTGCTCGACCTCGACCCGCCCGAGGGCACCGAATCGTTCGGCGCGGCGGTCAGGGGCGCGTTGCTGGTCCGGCAGGCGCTCACCGACCTCGGCCTGGCGGGCGCGGTGAAGACCAGCGGCGCGAAGGGCGTGCACGTGTTCGTGCCCATCTCCACCGACATCGAGATGCCGGACGCCGCGGCCGCGACCAGGGCGATCGGGGCACGGGCCGCACGCATCGACCCGTCGGTGGCGACGACCGCGTACATCAAGGCGGACCGCGGTGGGAAGGTGTTCATCGACTCGACCCGCGCCGGCGGGGCGACGGTCGTCGCCGCGTACAGCCCGCGCGTGCGGCCGGGGACGCCGGTCTCGTTCCCGGTCCCCTGGGACGAGCTGGAGAACGTGTCGCCGCGTGACTTCACCATCCGCAACGCCGCCGAACTGCTCGGCGACCGCGACCCGTGGGCGGAGGCGTTGCCCGAGCCGCAGGGGTTGCCGGCGGACCTGGTCGCCGAGGGCCACGAGATCCCGGTCGCCCGCGTGGCCGCGATGCACGAGGGCAAGCGCAGGAAGCGGGCGGCCGAGCGCGCGGCGCAGGAGGGGCAGTGACGGTCCAGGTCATCATCCAGCCGTCCTACGGCAAGGCCGACACGCGAAGGCACTGGGCCGACACGCTGGACCAGCCGGTCGCGTTCCACCGGTACGCGGACGTGCTCACGCCGTGGCAGCGGGAGCGGCTCGCGGCGACCCACCCGGACGGCACGGCGCGCTTCTGGGGCGCGACGGCCAAGCACGACAAGCGGATGGCCACCCTCGAGGCGGGCGACGTCGCGCTGCTGACCGGGCAGAAGCACGTCCGCGCCGTCGGCGAGATCGGCTGCGTCTTCGCCAACGAGGAGTTCGCCCGCACGCTGTGGCGGCCCCGTCCGGGCACGTGCCTGTGGCGCAACGTGTACACCCTCCGCGCCTACCGCTTCGTGATGATCCCGTACGAGGAGGTGTGGGCCCTACCTGGCTTCACCGTGGGCGACAACTTCATGGGGTTGCGGTTCCTCGGCGCGGAGAAGAGCGCCACCATCCCGTCCGGCCTGGACGTGCCGGGCCTGCTCGCGGCGGCGGACGCCGTGCACGCCTGAAGGTCCGGTCGCGGTCCGACGGCCGCAACCGGATCTTCGTGCCTACGGCCTCCCGCGGAGGGCGGCCAGCTGCTCCTCGAACGGGATCAGTTCCTCCTCCTTGTGCCGCACGGGCATGCGCAGCATCAGGTCGGCCAGCTCGCCGGCCGCGCGGTCGACGCGCTGGGCCAGCTCACCGCTGGCCCAGTCCTCCGACGCCGCGTACACGGCCGTCGGCGCGACCACCGCGTGCAGGTACGCGAACATCGGCCGCAGTGCGTGTTCCAGGGCCAGCGAGTGCCGGGCCGTGCCGCCCGTCGCCGCGATCAGGACCGGCTTGCCGGTCAGCGCCGACGAGTCGATCAGGTCGAAGAACGACTTGAACAGGCCGCTGTAGGAGGCGGTGAAGATCGGCGTGGCGGCGATCAGGCCGTCCGCCTCCTCCACCGCCTTCAACGCCTCGCCGAGCTTCGGTGGCGGGAAGCCCGTCACCAGGTGGTTGGCGATGTCGACGGCCAGGTCGCGCAGTTCGACGACCCGTGTCGTGACGTCCGCCTGGGCGGCGACGGCCGTGGCCAGCCGGTCGGCAAGCAGGCGGGTCGACGACGGCTGGGTCAGGCCGGCGGAGACGACCACGAGCTTCATGCCGTCACCTTCTCCCGAGCGGCGGCGACGAGGGACTCGTGCGTCGGCGCGTCCGCGACGCCCGGCGCCCGGCGGGCCGCGAACTCCGCGCGCAGCACCGGCACGATCTCGCCGAGGAGGTCCAGCTGCTCCAGCACGGTCTTCAGCGGCAGACCCGCGTGGTCC